>NZ_QUEB01000006.1:0-200460 GCF_003477845.1 Clostridium sp. AF34-13 | reverse complement strand
AAATAATTTTTTTCACATCTAACTATTGACATTTATTAGCTGGACTTGTCATCATCTTCTGCACGCTCGTGCAACTGCTCTAATACTGCTTTGATTTTCTGTGGAACCGGCAATCCTAAATGGGCAGCATTTTCTAAAAGGCTCACGCCTTCATTGGAAATATAAAAGAAAATAACTGCTGTTCTTAGAACACTTCCGGTACCAATCACATGGACATCCAGGATGTTTGCAATCCCTACCAATAAGAAGATCAGTACCTTTCTGCAAATCCCACGAAAGCCCACTTCACTTGATAGCGCTTTGTCGTTTATCGCGCACATAACACCGGTTATGTAGTCGATCACCACAAAAGCAAGCAATGCATATAACAAACCGTCACATCCTCCCAAAAAGTAACCAAGCCATCCACCTACAGCCGTAAATACGAACTGTACTGCGTTCCAGAATTCCTTCATTGTCTTGTCCTCCTTATAAATTTTTATATGAAAAAAGCAGCTACCCATTATGGATAACTGCTTGATTCCGAAATTGTTTATTCTATTTTCTTTCATCGTGAACATTATTTATCTTAGCCATATAATAGACCTGTCTGAGTGTTCTTGGAAAAAGAACATCGGGATTATTAATGACAAGATACAGCCATGACGATGATACCACGCTTTCCCATACATGAAACTCCCACGGTAACATTCCATAGGTGGCTGTCGTATATATCACGCCGCCCGTACTCCCGTCACAGTTCTGCAGTCTGATGCACTCATCCACATATTTCTTTGCCTCATCCATGTTCCCCAGTACATAGGCAAGCGTGGAATACCCAAGTGTTCCTTCCGTCCAGACAATATCCGGCGCACCTTTATAATCAGCCGTCTTATCACTGTACGGCTTGAATCCAGAAAATGTTTCATCGTCTGAATATGCCGTATTATAATAATCTTTCTCCCTCCTCTGTATGATCTTCTTATCCTTCGTAAGATACACACTCCTTGCAGTTTCAAGACACGCTTCTGCCGTTGATGAATGCACCACGGAGAAGATAAGTGTTCCTGCCCATGTGGTACAGTCAAGCGCCCATGCCTTATCCGGCACTCCTCCGTTGATGCCCTGAAAGAACCGTCCATTCTCCATGTCGTAGCATTTTAGAAAAAGACTGTCCCGGACAAGTTCTGCTGCTTCCTTGTATTTTTTATTTTTCAGAACAAGGGAACATCCCTCAAGTGCCTGTAATGCTGAACACTGGTGTTCCACGGAACACCATTCTATCTCCTCACCGGAATAAGAATAATCCTCCATGTTGTAACTGCCGTAACCTCCTGTCATAAGTCCATATCGTGGATCGGATGAATCCGTGACCTGTTTTGACACGAGCCAGTCCCCGGCTTTTTTTATCATCTTCACAAAATCCCTGTCCCCGCTTTCCATCGTGTAATAACAGGCTCCCCACACCAGCCATCCCATTGCCCCGGTTCTTACATATCCGTCAAACAACTGTCCGATATAAATATCATAGGAAAAATTGAAACTCCCGTCATCGTTCTGCTCATACCGCATCCGTTTCAGCATTTCTTTGCAGATACCATAATCACCGCTTGTGGTAAATACCAGTAATGAAAGTCCCACATCGTATGCCCATGTTCTGGAATTCAGCATATAACCATATGCACCGAGGGCATTGGATCCGTCCTTATTATACTGAGGGTCATCTGTCGGAATAAGGAACGATGCCGGAAGTCTGCCTTTTTGCAAGTTCATAACAGCACCTGCTATGCCGACAGCATCAAATGCAACCGCACCATCCCTCCATACCTGCTGCATGACCTTTCCAATCTTATGCCCTGTCGCAACTTTATTTGTATACCACATATATTTTCCACCGCCACAGTTCCATATCTTACAGATATCATTGATGTACTCCGCATCCGAATAACTGTAAAGCCTTACGGTGAAGTACTCAAAATAACTGTATCCATACCCGCCATCTTCGGCTTTTATCTCTGTATCTGCATCATACACATATCTTTCAACCGTCACCTCATCTGAGGATGAAATCTGTTCCCATTTCCCTTTTATGCCTTGGGCAAGACGGAACTCTTTAATCCCCTCACCTACCGTTATATCAAGCGGATAGGTCACGGTCTTACTTCCTTCATCAGATTTGTAAGTTTCCCTGTATGTCATTGCAGACTCCCATGTCCCGTCTGCTTTGATAGGACAGGTAATCACCTTGTAATCGGCATCATGAACAACATAAACATTCACAGCATAATCACTGAAATCCGAAAGATTCCTTGCAGTCCCGGTAACCTTTCCCTTATAGTTAAAATCATAATAAGTGGATGGCGAGATGTATTTCGCCCTTACCTGATCTTCCTCAACGGATATCCCTGTCACATATCCCCAGACGATATCCCCGGAATAACTGTCATCGTATTCCTTGTCGAATGTTATCTGACACTTGAAGTTATTTACATCAAGCTGTCTCTTTATAAATGCAAGTGCATCCGATGAAGCCTTTTTATACTTATCCCCGCTGAACACAGCCATCCGAAAGCACCTCCTTAATCCGTATCTTCCTCATCTTCTGTTTCATCCGGCACGGTACAGTAAAATGCAATGACCGTTCTCGTTGAGGAAGAAACCCCGGATATGGATGCACCGACATAAGAAGCAAATGCACTGCCGGATTTCTTAGTCAGCGTTACTGTCGGTGTCTTCCCATCATTTGTCTGGTACTGAAAATATGGTCTGTCATTATATGCCCTTGTAAAATAAAAAGAGCCGTTTCCGATGATCTCCCCAAATTCCACCGTGTATTTTGCCGTGGTATTTCTGATATCTTCCACGCTTGTAACAACAGAATAAAGCGAATCATTGATGGTCGGTATATAAGCACCAATCGTAATGCTCACCTCATTATAGTTGAACGGATTCCACTCCATGCCGACCACACGCTTCTGCCTGTATATGGATAATGGCTTAAAATCAAGAAGCAGTTCATCCCCAAGGTCAACATTTCCTTTTCTGTACAGGTCAACGGAATAACTGTACCTCTGTTCCGTTGCATTATAGGAATAACTGATATCCTTGACATTTTCCGTTTTCATGATATCCACTGTCTGGCTGTTTCCCCTGTGCTTACGGATGCCGATAGCGTATCCGTAATATTCAATTTCCCCTTTTACAAGGGCAAGCAGCTGCATCACACAGGCACGTCTTGTTGCTTCTGTATTTACCCTGAGTGTTACCTTCTTTTCTATGTCCACCGTTCCGACACTGAATGGTGTTCCTTCAAGCAGCGCCCACAATATCTGCCTTGGAGTACCCGTCATGTCAAAAGCAGTTACCTTATATTCATCGTCATTCAGGATATATGAAATGTGTTCACATTCCATCTCGGTATAACATACACCACTTGATATACTTTTTTTCACATTCGTAATGTTAAACACAAGTCCGTCCAGTTCTGCAATGCATTTTACATCAACAAAAGAATCTATCTTCCTCGTCAGCATCTTAAAGGACATTGTGCATTCCCCGTCCAGTTTTGCCGTAATGCTGCAGGCATTGACGGCAGAGTAAGAACGGATAAACTCTCCCGAAGTATTCCCTTTTGTCTTTTTATAAAAATTCAATACCGGGTGCGGAGGTATCTCCCTGTATCTCGGACGGATGGTCTTATCCTCATGAATATCCGTAAAAGATGTATTCCACCCTATAAAAAACAATCCCCTGATCTTTTCCGGGGACGGAGGAACTGCATTTTCCCCTTCCTTTACTTTCTGGGTAGAAAGATAATCGTCCCCTGCATAGTTAAGGAAATTGACTGTATAATAAATGCTTTCGCTCTTATAGGTCGGACGGACTGTCATGTCCTCCATCACTTTTGTGATATCCACATTCCATCCGTTAAACACCATGCCCTCTATTACTTCCGGCTGTGGTGCAAGGTCTGTGGCATCACCGCCTGCTTCCACATCACAGGTGCCGAGCAGGTCAGTCCCTGCATAATTTAAAAATCTTACGGTGTAATAAACCACCCCGTCTACAGTTTTTGACACTGTCTGCACCTCCTAACTTATTCCAAGATTTCTCATGGATGCCTGACCATTGGAATACTGTATCTGTGACACAAGTGTCGTGATCACCCTTCCGTCCAGCATGATCGGCTGGTTAAGTTTTACCGTACCGTTCTGCCCGTAAGAAGCATTTCCTCCGACAGTGGCATTCAGGCTTGCATCCATATCCGGCACCATATTTTCAAGATTCATGGTATCCGTCAGTTTCTCGATTTCCTTTGTTACAAGTCCCCTGCTCTTTTCTATTCCTTCAGCCAGTCCGCCCATGAAATCCGGCATCCATGACTCATAATCAGTAAGTGGTCCTTCATCCGGCACGGAGAAATGCAGATAAGACTTTATCGTCTCTGCCACATTGGATACGGCATCCTTAACCTTGCCGATGCACTTTTTGATGCCGTTTACGATTCCGTCAATAATGTCTGTTCCCCACTTGACCGCAGACTGTGCAAGTCCCGTGATAAAAGAAACTGCTGTGCCAAATCCTGTTTTTATCGTTGTAACAATATTTCCTATGGTTGTCTTTATGCCGGTCCACATCGCAGTAAAGGCACCGGAAACCGCCGTCTTTATTCCATTCACCACCGTGGTCACGATTGTCTTTATCGTATTCCATGCTGTCGTAATAAAAGTCTGGATTGCTGTCACAACCGTGGTTATCACGGTCTTGATTGCATTCCACACGGTTGTCACCACAAGTTTGACTGCATTAAATACTGTCGTGATCACTGTTTTGTAGATGGTAAAATAGGTCACAATCACTGTCTTTATCACTTCAAGCACCGTGGTGAACACAAGTTTTATGCCGTCCCATATGGTTGTGAAAAATGACTTGATTGCCCCAAACACGGTTGCTGCCGTAGTCTTTATTGCTTCCCATGCTGTCGAGAGGAATGATTTTATTGCATTCCATACTGTAACAGCAACCTGTTTCACATTCTCCCAAAGGTCAATCCAGAACTGACGGAAACCGTCACAGTTATTCCAGAGATAAATAAAGGTAGCCACAAGTGCTGCTATGGCTGCAATAATAAGAACGATAGGATTTGCAAGCATTGTCGTATTCAGTGCTGCAAATGCCCCCTTAACTGTATTGATGACTCCGGCAATCTTTGGAACAATGGTCATGATCGTTCCAACAGCTGAGATGACTTTTCCGACAATGATAAGAACCGGGGCAAGGGCAGCCACGATAAGTGCAATTGTGACAATCGTTTTCTTTGTCCCGTCATCCAGTCCGTTTAATACATCAACAAATGACTGTACCCATCCAACAATCTGTTTTATGGCAGGCATCAGAAGTTCTCCGAATGAAATGGCAAGTCCCTCTAATGCGGATTTCAATATGGTGATCTGTCCCTGCAGGTTATCAAGCTGTGTATCTGCCATCTGTCCGGCAGCACCCCCGCTGTCTGCAATAGACTGCTGAAGGTCATCCCATGTACTTCCCGTATTGGCAAGCAGTGCGTTCACGGATGACAGGTCGGTTTTATTAAATATCCTGCCGATGATATTTGATTTCTCGGCAGAGGTCATTCCATCCATTCCTGAATTCAGGTCACCCAGAATATCATTCATGCTCCTCATGTTTCCTTCGGAATCATAAACCTGCAGTCCCAGTTCTTCCATCGCAATGGCAGCCTTATCCGTAGGATTCTGCAAAGACAGGATGATGTTTCTTAGGTGCGTACCACCCTCTGCACCCTTGATACCATTATTGGCAAGGATGCCGAGTGCCGTATTAAGCTCTGCCGTACCACCCTTGATGGATTTGGCTGTTGCACCGATGGTAAGGATACCTTCCCCTAACTGTGCCACGGATGTATTCGTAGTAGATGCCGTCTTTGCCATCTGGTCTACCATCTTTCCTGCCTCATCAACTCCCATCCCAAGAGCTGACATCGCATCCGTTACCATATCAGAAGCATCGGCAAGTGCAATATCTCCGGCTGCTGCAAGATTGAGTACAGTCGGCAGAGTATCGCACATCTGCTCCGTGTCATATCCAGCAAGTGCGAGATAGTTTAATGCTTCTGCACACTCACTTGCAGAAAATGCCGTCTCTGCGCCCATCTTCTTTGCCAGTTTGGAAAGGGTGTCCATCGTATTAACAGACTGCCCGTCAACCGTTGACATGGAATCTTTCGTGATTCCCATCGTAGCCTGTACCTGTGACATGGAGGATTCAAAGTTTGCTGCCGTTGTAACAGCCGCCGTGCCAAGTCCCGCTACTGCCCCTGTCACGGGAAGAAGTTTCTGTCCGGCAGACGATATGTTGTTACCGACCGTTTTTAACTTTTCCCCGGATGCAGCTATCTTCTGAACTGCCGTTGCCGACTGGTTCGCCTGTGTTTCCAGATTTTTTAAGTCCTGCTCCGTTTCTACGATTTCCCTCTGCAATGCATCGTACTGCTCTTTGGAGATTTCACCATTGGCAAGCACCGTGTTTGCCTGTTCCGCTGCCGTCTTTAAGGTTGCCAGTTTTTCTTTTGTCTCACTAACAGCCTCTGAAAGCAGCTTGTGTTTCTGTGCAATCAGCTCTGTGTTGCCCGGATCCAGTTTCAGCAGTTTGTTTACATCCTTCAGCTGTGATTGGGTGGATTTTATCTGTCCGTTCACACCCTTAAGGGCATTCTGCAATTTGGTTGTATCACCACCGATTTCTACGGTAATTCCCTGAATACGGCTTGCCATGAATTCTCACCTCCTAAAAATGGGTATAAAAAAAGGAGCATTTCTGCTCCGTAACAAAAGAAAAACACCTGCCATTTCTGACAGATGTTTCTATGTAAATTATTAATTTTCACTCCGACAAACTTGAATTTACTGCAATACCCAATCTTCTCTTTTTAGAATGTTTACCTCATTTTCTTCCGTTGTACCGAATGCTGTCTCATAGGTATCAAATGCATAGTGTTTGAAACCACTTTTTTCCTGAACTCTATGAGATTGCTCATTCCACAAGAAGTGACCACAGAAAATTACATCAAGATTAGCGTTCTCAAAGAGAAAACGAATTACTTCTTTCAACGCTTCCGGCATTAAACCTTGTCCCCAATATTCTTTGCTCAGAACATAGCCTATCTCACGGCATTTCTTATTTTCAAATTCCGGGAAGTGAGTTTCATTGTATTTTTCGATCCCAACAGAACCTATTACTTTGCCCTGATATTCGAGTGCAAATGTTTTCTTATGGCTAATGAACATATCAAGAATAATCTTAGATTCTTCCTTGCTTTTATGAGGCTTCCAACCCGCCATTTGTCCGACTCCATCTACTGAAGCGTAGGAATAAAAGTCATCAAGGTCGGATTGCCGCCACGGGCGAATCAACAAACGCTCTGTTTTTAGGATAACATTACTTATATCTATTTCAGGATTCATAGTATTTTACTCCTCTAAATTCCGATTTGTAGCTGAGAATGTTTCAACCACTTTCCGTATTATATCAGAAAATGGCTGTTTTCTCAATCTAGAACCTGTCGAAATCTTCCTGTGTTGCAACTTCTGGATACTTGTAATCATCATTACTGCTCTCGGCATACATATCATTAACCATCCCTATTGTCAGAAGGTCAAGGTCTCGGATAGACAACCCTATCTGCACACATCTTAGAAGAAATAAGGGTGTTGTCATCTGACGCTCTGTCGGGCGAAGTTTTTTTTAGCTTCAACATCCGTTTTCACATTCAATCCCCATAACTCAATAAGTTGTGGAAGAATCTGATAAATAGAAAATGTATTAAACTCATCAAGCCATTCTTCTGGTGTATCGGGAATGCCCAGGTCTGCGTGTTTTGCCATAACATATGCAATATTCTCAAACATCTCAAGTGAAAACATATCCAGGCTTGAACTCTCCTCTTTATCTTTTCCTACAGCCTTCTCCAAGGCACTCAGGTCTTTATAAATATCCCTTCCAAACTTAATACGATAAATTCGTGGGATTGCAGCAGATGCCTTGAATGGCACCTGCTTTCCATCAATTTCAAGATTTTTTATAAGGCTCATGATACGCCCTCCTTAGAACTGTTCTTTGCTGATGATACCTTTGTACTGTCGGACTGGCCTGATGCATCAGATACTGCTTTCGGAAGATATACTGTTTTATACCAGCCATCATAAGCAGCCGCCGATGTGCTGTCAGATGTACGTGCTTTTACATAGCCCCCATCAAGAGGTGATGCCGTAATCGACAGGGTTTCTGTCTTGACCTCAATCTCATCTTCCTTTGTTGCTGATTCAATGGTAGGTCTTGCTGCCGTGCAATTATAAAGCACATGACGGATTTTATTGATGTCACCATCAAATTCAAACAACAGTGCAAATTTACCTGTTTCCACGGTCGCATCTTCAACAAGCACATTATTGGCATCGAGGGATTCCTTCAGTACATCGGTACGAAACGACTCCGGCACCAGAGCAAGTTCAAGGTCACCTTCATAGCCCTGATTGTTATTGATCGTGTAATATGCATATCCGTCTGCATAGAATACACTTGGCTCTCCGTTTGGATCAAGCGAAATGGATACCGCACCGGGCATCGGCACGGGTGTACCATATGTCACCTCGCCATCATCACTTTTTGTAAGCAGTGCATAATGCACATTTCGGATATTAAACTTGACTTTATTCTTTTTATTAGCCATTTCTATACCTCCATCTGATAAAGCACCTCATACAGATTTTCAGATTCAATCCATACTTCGCTTTTGACATAAAAAATGCCATGCCTATCCAGCACAGCCTCTACAGTTTCTTCAAGCTCCACATCTTTCTTATCTGTATAGAGCTCAATATTTAATCGATTCACTTTAAAATATACTTTTCCATCTGCTGCAAAGTGATTACTTCCCGGATATAAGAACGCTAAAAAAGGAGGATCCGGTGACTCTCCCTCTACGAAATGATCATATGCATACGGAAGATTCATCTCCGCAAGCATTGTCATTACTTCCTGATGTGTCATTCCCGTAATCCCCTTTCAATTTTCTGCTGTAACATTGTCGCTCCATGTTCTTCTGCCAGTGCTATATGTGGGATTGCGGCAACTCTACCTCCTCCACGTTTCGCATGACCATGTTCCAAAAGATGCGCAATCTGATACCTGTTCTTGGAATGAACTGTCATTGTAAGAGAATTACTGGTCTCCTTCGTTTTCTTGGTAGCCCAACTCTTTTTATAAGCACCTATCCTCTTTGGAGCATTTGCAGATATTTCTTTTTTAACTTCCTTGCTAACATCCTTCACACTTTGCTTTACCATATCGCTCTGTGCATCGGCATATTCCGTAAGGCCCTGCATAATAACATTTGCGAGCTGATCAACACTTACTGTATTTGCCATACCATCACCTCTTTACCAGGCTCGCGCGGAGCTTCAATGTCTTGTTTTTGTACTGCACGTTATCAACAAATGAAATATTGTAAAGCTGGCCATGAAATACAATGCGGAAGTGTTCACTATCAATCGCAGCCGCCTCACTACAATAACGGATTAGAAAATATAAATCTGTCTGTGCATTTACCTGTGCTGCTGCCCAGTATTCTTTTCCAGAAAGATTATTTGCGTATGCAGCACAAGAATAATAATCATCCCAAACAAGAACATGATTTCCATCCTTATCTGTTACAGCCTTACTTTTTTGAATTGTGATACGTTCCCGCATTGTCTCAATCATCAAAAGACCTCCTTACGGATTGGAAAAAGCAGATACTTCACCGTTTCAGTCAGGTTCTTGTGATCCGCTTCTTCCCTGTGTTCATACAGGTACGCAATCGTAAAGAGCTCTGCAATTTCGACAATCTCCTTATACGGGAGCAGCTCCTCATCATTTAAGCGCGTCACCTCTCTTACCAAGGTTTCTGCCGAAACGATGAGACCGCTAATCAGTGCATCATCATCTGAGGAATCTACTCTCAGATAACTTTTTGCTGTGTCTAACGTAACCTGCATTTATCCTACCTCCTGGTCTTATTTTGCAGACGCCTTTACATCAAGTGTCTTTACCGCCTCAGAAAGAATCAACTTACCATCGACTCTCTCGGATGCTAAAAATCCCACCTGACCGGTTGTTGCAAAGAGCTCATTTAATCTCTTAAAGCTGCGTCCCTGGCGATCTGCAATCCAGTAATAAGAGTAATCACCAAAGGCCATAACTCTATTTCCGGCAGCGAGTTCTGGAACATAAATGGATGTCCGATAAGGACGATTCAAAATTCTATCCGGCTCTCCCTCTCTTACAGAAGGCTGCCAGATATAATTTCCATTTCCATCCTTGAGCTTACGAATTGCCTTTACTGTAGAATCATTAAGCAGCCAAGTTGCCTTATTTCGATAAGGTGCGCGAAGGCTATAATAAAGATCCATCACATCATCAAAGGTAATACTTGTGGTAGCTGCTGTCACACCAATGTCCGCACCACCGGTCTTATTGAAAATACCAATCGGCTTTCCGGTACCATCACCAATGAAGAAGGCTTCCTCTTCCTTTGTTCCAATACGACGTCCAAACTCCTTAGAGATGTACTGCTCAATATTGAATACGGAATCATTAAGAAGCTCATCTGATACCTTGATCATAGTAGCGAGCTTGTGTGCTCCAATGGAAGTCTGTCCAAAGCTATCATCGCTTTCTGGGAACTGACCGCCTTCATCAATCCATGCTGCTTCTCCCTTGGAAGTAACAATCGGAATCTTACGATCTCCAGATGATGTTTTGATGACAGTTGCGAGGCTTCTGAAGAACACTTCGTCCTCCAGGGCTTCCACTAACTTCTTTTCATACTCGTCCGGAACCAGATACCCACCCTCAGAATCCGTACCAATGGAAAGAGCGTTCTGGATTTCATAAGAATTCTTGTTTCTCATGCTATTCCAAAACGCTCTCTTATACTCGTCTGTAGCTCTACCGGTCCTTGTTTCACCTCCCAGCAGGGTGTTTGGCTTATTTGTAATTGGTGTACTTGTTGCTTTTGTAAGCTCTGCATCAATCACTGCCTGACGTTCGAGTCGGTCAATCTCTTTTCCAAGATCAACAACCTCTGCTTCCATCTTGTCATAAGTTGCCGCATCCTCCGCAGACATCAACCCATTGGATCCCTGCTTGGAATCTAAAAATGCCTTTGCTGCCTCCCATGCTTTTGCTCTCTTTTCCTTTAATTCTAATACTTTACTCATTATGAAATCCTCCTATCGTTTTAAGAGATCAAGTCTCTTTCTTAACTGGTCTACAGGTACTGTTTCCGGTGCCTTATCTGTCACCTTATTCAAAAAGGAATCTGCAACCGATTTTCTGGAATAGGCATAGGCATTCTGGAATGGGAACTTCTTCTTTTTCTCATCCTCGTCGCCTTCACCATCTTCCCCTGGTTCTTTTCCTTCTTCTTTCTCATCCGGATCCTCATCTTCTTCCGGCTTTTTCTTAGGCTTTTCTTCTGCGGCAAATAATACTTTGTCAGCAAATCCAAGCTCTACAGCTTTCTTGGCATTAAACCAAGTCTCGTCATCCATCATCTTTGACAGCTTGTTTCTGGAAAGACCGGTCTTATCCACATAAGCATTTAAGATGGATTCCTTCACCTCATTTAACATTGCAATGGCGGCTTCCATATCTTTGGTGTTTCCCATTGCAAGTGTCGCCGGGTTGTGAATCATCATCATTGCTACTGGACTGACAAGTACGGTATCTCCTGCCACAGCAATAACCGACGCTGCAGATGCTGCTAAACCGTCAATCTTAACTGTCACATGCCCCTTATAATCACGAAGCATGTTGTAAATCTGAGCTGCTGCAAATACATCTCCTCCTGGAGAGTTAATCCAAACAGTAATATCACCGCTGTCTGCATTCAGCTCATCCTTAAAAAGCTGTGGAGTCACTTCATCGCCATACCAGGTCTCATCTGAAATTTCTCCATTTAAAAAGAGCGTCCTCGTTGCTTCGAGTTCGCCCTCATTCTTTACCCAGTTCCAAAACTTACGTTTCATCGCTTACCTCTCTTTCTATTATTTTCTAATGGTTTTTCTTCCGGCTCAGGTTCCGATTCTTCCTGCTGCGTCTGTCCAGCAAAAATACCAGCATCAGACAGCTTGCACATATTTCCGTTAATGAGGTATAGATTTCCACCTTCCTCATCAGATAAAGGATTTAAGTCCTCCATCTCCCTGATATCATTGGCAGATAACCACCCGTTCTGTCTGCCAATGGAATAACCATTCATTCGTGACTGATAATCACCTCGAAGCAGGCCATCCACATTTAACTTAATGAAATACTTTCCCTTTTCCCCTGGAAGAAGAAGAGCCTTTTGTAAGCTCTGCTCCCATCTGATTACCCAAGGATCCAGGGTGTACTTTACAAACTCTAGCGACTGCTGCTCAATATTGGAAAAGCTCGACTTCTCCAAATCTCCAACCATATGAGGTGGAATACGATAGAGCCTTGCTATTTCATTGATCTGAAATTTCCTGGTTTCCAAAAACTGTGCTTCTTCCGGTGGAATACCAATCTGCTGGTATTTCATTCCTTCTTCCAAAACAGCAATCTTATGCGCATTATTGGTTCCCCTATACACTGCGTTCCAGGATTCCCTCACCTTTGACGGATCCTTTAATACCCCAGGGTGTTCCAGCACGCCGCCAGGATTGGCCCCATTCGCAAAGAAGGAGGCTCCGTATTCCTCACAGGCAAGTGTCATGCCCACAGCGTTTTTTGCCATTGCAATCGGTGAATATCCAATCAGACCATCAAAACCAAGTCCCGGAATATGCAGTACATCTTCCTTTTTCAGTTTGATGTCACCATACTGTTTGAAGTTTGGATTCTCCTCTGTATTTCTGGAATACACGTAGTAGATTTCACCCTTCTCATCACGCTGCACATCCACCTTGTTTGGAAGCAGCGGGTAAAGAGCAAGCACCCTACCAGCTCCATCTCTAATGATCTGCGCATAGGCATTTCCCCAAATTAAAAGATGACTCATTAGCGTTTCTCTAAACACAAATGAAGTCATCTCCGGATTGGGCTCATCATGAAGCACCTGGTATAGGTTGTGGTCATAAACCATCTCTTTACCGCCACCTTCTTTGTACTGGTAGACGTGAATCGGAAGTGATGCGACAGCTTCCGACAAAATTCGCACGCAAGCATACACTGCTGTGGTCTGCATTGCAGTCGTTTCATTCACCGACTTACCGCTGGTTGTCCTTCCAAACAGGAAGGAATAACCGGCATCTGCGGCCTTGTCCTGGGGCTTATCTCTCGCCTGACCAAAACCAAATAAACTCTTAATTCCCATAGGGCACCTCCTAATTCTTTACATGAAAAAAGCACCTACCGAAGTAAGTGCTCCTTATAACTATTTGGCTATATATTGTTTCATCTCATTATATCTTCCAATTAATAAATCCGTTGTCTCTTTTCTTTCAAAAGTCTTTCTGTCATCAAAATCAATCTCAGGTTGTGCCACAATAAACTCGACAATCTTTGCAAAAATCACTGTAGCCTGATCTTCATTTGACAGAACATCCAATATTTTCTTACAATAAGTTTCCATCTTATTTTCATTAAATCTTGGAACTTTTTTGCCAGACACATACATTCTAAACAACATCATCGCATGATATCTGGACTTATTGTATTTCTTATCAATCACTTTATTTGTAATCAATTTTTCTATTTTATATTGTGTCAAGGAACTCGTATAATAAATCCATTTTTGATCAGTAGGATTAAATATCTTATCTCCAACTTTTTTTACAATAGCGCCATAATTACCTGAAACTCCATGTGGATTGTTTAGAAACATTGCGGTTACTGATTTTATCTGTTGTGGAATATTAATGATTCTTGTTTTTGGAATGGATTCCAAACGATATTGACCTGTTCGTCTTTCATAATACAATCTATCTTCTTCTGGAAAAGTACTATAAAATGTTTCCAATCCTTTTTGAAATTCAGATAACGCCTCAAGCTGTTCAGGCTTTATAGATGTCTGACTATTTGTTGCCTTTGTTATCCTATTTTTAGTTGTGTCATCTGTTGTCTCAATGACCTTAATAGGTATCAACAAATCATCTATCCATTCTATATTCCTATTGTCATACAAAACGTGACTTGTCTGGCACCCATTTACAATTTGATAATCTGTTAAAACTGTGGTGGTTCCTGTCATTGTTAGCTTATCTGCAATGATAGTTATTCCATTATTAAGCATACAAAATGAATTAACATCTTTTGTCTTTAATGTGTCCATTATTGCTTTATTAACCGGATTTGTATCACCTAAAAAGTCACGAATGTTATCATCAAAAACAGGTTTAAGCGCATCGGCCTCGCCTATTATAATTTTTCGATATTCGCTGAACGGGATAACCCCACTATATCCAATACTTTTATTATCTTCATCACTAAACATAACAATATTTTTTTCAAATTTGAATTTAGCAGACATAACATTCTTTGTATTTCGATACATTGTCTGTATTTCTGCTGCTCCACAAGGAGTAAATCTCACTTCTGAAAAAATATTAAGATCCATTAATTCTTTCACATTTCGATCTTTCACCTTTGTTAATGTTTTGTCGCCAGTCCATTTTCCTGTTGTTACATAATACATGGACAGCTTTGGATTAGCTTCTGTCATATACTCCGCATGATTATAAATGTATTCCTTCATTTCAAAAAAATCTTTAACCTCTTGCGTTGTAAATTCCGAAGCATCATCACCGAAAAATGATTTTGTGAACTCAAAAAAATTCAACATTAAAGTATTATCAAACGATGAAGAAGTCTTTGCTTGAATAAACACAAAATTCACATCCAACATTCGAGAATTTTGTATCTGAAACTCAATCTCTGATACCGACGTAACCAGTTTATGATTAACAATAATCCCAATACCATCGATTCCTTGCGCATTTTTTCCTGTTGAAAATTCTTCTAACTTTATATCAACAATCCCATTTTCTCTATTTACGCAACAAAAATTGCAAAAGTGTTCAAATGCTTTATCTTCTTCTTTCCCATCTATTTCATATGAGTTGCAAAACTCACCTAAAAACTTTTTTGTTATCTGGTCCACTCTAATACCTCCTATAACTAAGTCAGTATTATCATAGCAAAAAACATGACTATTTTCAACAAAATGCACATTATCACCTCCTCCTGTTATAATATGATTATTCCCCTATTATCATACACACTTTCACAATTTCCCTGATTTCTCACAGCTCTATCAACCGCCATAATCGCAGCCACGATACCGTCAATTTTCTCCGGCGATTTGGCCTTTGTAACCTTGATGTTCTCTGCTGCGTCCTGCTCTACTACTACATTTCCACTCATCCAACGAAGCACTGGATTTCCTCCATGCACTATGCGAGCTTCCATGAGAAGTTTATAAAATTCCTTAGTGGCCGGACTCATATCCTTGTAGCCCTGTCCAAATGGAACCATTGTAAATCCATCATCCATCAGGTGCTGGGTAAGCATGGTGGCGTTCCATCTATCCACCGCGATCTCCAAAATGTGATACTTGATTCCCAGGTCCTCGATGAACTTTTCAATAAAATCATAATTGACCACGTTACCTTCCGTAGCCATGAGATACCCTTGCGCGCGCCATACATCGTATGGAACTGATGCTCGCCTTACCCTGATTGAAATGGTATCCTCCGGGATCCAGAAGAACGGTAAAAGAATATATTTTTCTTCTTCCGTCCTAGGTGGAAATACAAGCACCAAAGCTGTGATATCTCCTGTACTAGAAAGGTCCAATCCTCCGTAGCACTCTCTCCCAAGAAGGCTATCCATATCAATGGGTTCATTTCCCTGATCGTATATCTGCTCCGGAATAAACCTGGTAAGACTGGACACCCACATGTTAAGACGAAGCTGCTTAAACACGTTCTCCTCTGCTGGATTTTGAAGAGCCTCCTTATAGGCATCTCGCACTCTGTCAATCTGAATGGTCTGTCCCAGGGAGGGATTTGCTTTGTACCAGTTTGCTTCATCATGCCAATCGTCATCATCGGTAAGGCCAAATACCACAGGATAGAAGGTTGGATCAATCTTTCTTCCCTCCAGAATATCCTTGGCCTTGGTGTGAAGTTCATAGCAAATACTCTCCTTCTCTGTACCCGCTGTAGTGATTAAGAAGAACAATGGCTGCTCTCTTGCGTCACCGGAGCCTTTGGTCAGGACATCGTATAAGGTTCTGGTTTTCTGCGCATGCACCTCATCCAGCACAAGGCCTGAAACATTAAGACCATGCTTGGTGCCAACTTCTGCAGATAGTACCTGGAAAAATCCCTGGTTGGAATAATTCACAATACGCTTACCAGCACTCATGATTTTGCTTCGTTTCATAAGCGCCGGTGTCATCTTCACCATCTGATTGGCTACATCGAATACAATGGAAGCCTGTCCACGATCCGCGGCTGCGCCATATACCTCGGCGCTTGGTTCATTGTCTGCATAAAGCAAATAAAGAGCGACTGCCGCAGCAAGTTCACTCTTTCCATTCTTCTTTCCAATCTCTATGAAAGCGGTACGGAACTGCCTACAATTATCCTCACCCACGATACCGAAAATATCGCGAATGATCTGCTCCTGCCAGGGAAGCAGCCAGAACCTTTTTCCGGCCCACTTGCCCTTTGTATGGCGCAGGTTTTCAATGAACTTCACAGCTCTATCAGCCTTGCCCTCATCGTAATGAGAAGTCGGCAGCATAAACTTTGTGGGCTGATAGTCCGTAAGCCTCGGATAATCCTTTGGCCTAGTTTCAGCCATCAGCCATTACCCTCAAGCAGTAAAAACTCCATCTCGTCCACGCTGCCTTCCTGGACTTCACCTGCTATCATTCTGCTTCTAAAAGATGGCGTCAGGCCAAACTCACTGCAAAACTTAAGCATTACCTTCAAGTTGGTCTGTGCGATAGATACCTGCGGTACCTGCTGCCAATAACCACTTGGAGTTTTTACAATTGTTCCATGTTTCTCTATGAATTCCTCGGCTTCCTTCCATCTTGCATAGGACTGACAATAACCTGCAAAGGCTGCCATATCCATTTCTGTAAGGGTACCCAGGTTCACCATTTTATCTGCAAGCCTGTCCCATTCCTCTTTCGCTTCATCGTTTAGCCAAGAAGGACACTCTGGTGCTTTCTTTTCCGGAACCGGCTCATACATATTAAGCGGTCTCTTTCCTGGATTTCCCTCCAGGACCTTCACCGCAGTAGGCTTTGGTTTTCTACCTCTCGTTGCCATTTCAAATCTCTCCTTTCAGTGCAAAGTAAAAGGGCCCCGGTTAAGGAGCCCTATGTAAATTCGTAGGTTGTTTTTAGTTGTATTCGTTTAACAAAATGCTATAAGCAATGTTTGTTTCCTCATCCGCAGGCTCAATGTCCCAGCCCCTATCGTAGTTGGCTTTCCACTCTCCGTCGATCTTGATGGAAAGTTTGCTAATCTTGCCTCCGTTGATTCCGTAATACTCGCTTGGTTCCTCGAAGGCTTTCACCCAGTAGTGGGCCACCTTCATTCCTCCGTCCTTTACCGGAATTCCAATTGTTCCCTCGTGCCATCCGTTTGCCATTGTTGTATCCTCCTTTTCTTTTGGTAGGTACATATTCGCTCTAAACCAAGGATATATCCAGTCAATTCTGCATCATAAACCTACCAAAGATGTGCAAGAAATACAGTGATAAATTGTGTATATTGCAACGAGCAAGCAGGCCCTGCGGCCCGCCTCCCGGAATTGTCTTTCTTAGTTTATTGTCATCTTAAATGCTGGAATTTTCTTCTTTTCTCCAGTCTGCCAATCATCGTAGCGGCTGTTGATTTCTACCAAGCCTTCTAGGTGGCATCCTCTTTTTTCAAGTTCTGCGATTGTTTCAATCAGGCTTGAAAATGTAGAGCTGATAGTGAATTCGAAAATTTCAAACCTTTTCATATTCTCCAAAATCTCATCAATGTCATGGTCCCAAATGACCTCACTGAAATCTGGTAGGTCGTTTCCTGCGTCAACGCTTGTAAAGTATGCGGCTCCAAAAGTTGCGTTCACATTAATGTCTCTGTACTTAATTCCTGCTTCTGCTGCTTTGTCTAAAACTTCAATTCTTCTCATGGCTTGTAGCCTCCTTTTCTTTTGGTAGGTACATATTCGCTCTTATCATTACATTTATCCAGTTAATTCTTACCATAAATGTACCAAAGATACCGGCGGCACATTGTGCATATTATTCTATGATTTTTCTGCAAGAATCCTCGCCATAAGCAACTCCCAAGCTGCTGCCGCAGTCCCAGGAAACATGAATGGTGCCAATGTCGTCCACTCCAGTAACGGTTCCTTTACTTCCTGCTGGAATGTGGCGGAACGGATCGTTCATCTCAATAAGCTCCACCCTGGTTCCCTTCGGATATTCCTTCTTCAATCTTTCTACAATGTGCTCTGGTATTCCAAACATACTAATCATCCTTTCCATGCGCTATCTCCGGTCAAATTTTCAAGCATCACCTTTCTACAGGTTTTGAACTCGTCCCCATTCAGACCAAGCCTTATGAGGAAACATCGGAATGCGTACTTCACATTTTCTATTCTGGTCTTTTTCATGACCGCTTTTTTATGTATCATTGCCTGCTTGCAAAGGGCCAGGGTAAATTGCAGGTAAGCCTGCACCCGGTCCGGCTCCAAAGTGGAATTAAATAATCGAAACTCCACAGTTCCATTCGAAAACAGAGCATGTAAATTAAGTCCATGATATCTGGTACTATGATATTTTCCTTCGGAAGTTTCATAAGGTGATTCCAGATACCAGACCTTTTTAAGCTCTGCAAGACTCTCCGGCTTCTTTTCCAAAATCAAATCCACCAAATCATCATTGATGCGCTTGCAATATTTCATTCGATCCTTCGGTATAGAAAGGGCCTTATATAAAAGCAGCTCTCTACTACCAATCAAGGTCACCAGGTTTACTATCGCCTGGGGAGTGAAGTTCTTCCCATCCACATGAATATGAAGCCCGCAGCTGCGATTCACTCTGGCTCCGAGTTGTTGCATATTTTGCAACAACTGCTTTAGGCACTCCAAATCTTCATACTGCAGAATCGGTGTCACCAACTCACATTGTTCTTCCTCAGCAAATGCTTCAATACTGGCATCCCTGACCACCCGCCATATCCGGTGCTTCTCATCTGCAATATCTCTTTCCTTAAGCTCACCGCCTTCATAGAAAAATCCGGTTCCAAAGAAGTCGGCCACTATGGTCGCAGCCGCCTCTCTGGTAATCCCTATGAATTCAATTTCTATTCCAAACTTAAGCCTCTTCATCGGCATTTGCCTTCTTGGTCAGGTACTTCTGCTTGTGGGCTTCCTTCTGTTCTTCCGTTCTAAAAGCGCTGTGGCCGCTTAGGTGGGAAAGTAAGAGCTTTCTGGTTGTCTTATACTCTGTACCGTCTAGGCCCAGACGTACCAGCCAAATACGGAAGGTGTACTTTTCGTTATCAACCGGTGTTTTCTTCACGCGGATGTATTTGCTTTCCAAGGCAAGTATGTTGATTTTTCCTGCCAGGGTGGTAAAAGCGGTAACCAGGTCACTATCATCAGTTAATGGAAATCCGGTAAAGGTAATCTTGTCTGCTTCAAACTTGATTCCCTTTGTCATGTTGTCGCTTCCACATTCTTCCCAAAGGCTTATGAATTCCTCGGTTGTCTGTGGCGGTTCCTCCATGATGACTTCCATGAAGCGCTCGTTCACTTCAAAGGCTCTTGGTGCGTTGATGGCCTTGTTGATCAGCTCCGCTTTCGTGTAAAAAATGGAAATCAGGTTAATCAGGCTAAGTCCTGTGTGGCCTTCCATCGGAAGCGAAATCTCAAGCACCTCCCTGTCCTCATCCCAAGCTCCGTCGATCAGGCACTTTGATGTGAGTGTAAGAAGAAGCTCCATTCTTGTTTCTATGTTCTCCACCACCAGGGTTCCGTCTCGAAGAACCGCCAAATCCTCATTCTTGTATGCGAAGGTTGGTGGTCCCTGGTACTTCATCTTTTCTCCTGTTGTCTCCTCAATTGCTGCAATCAGCTTTTTTCTGTCTGCTACTAAACACATAATTTCCATGCTGTGTTCCTCCTTTTCTTTTGGTAGTACATATATCACTCTACCGGCAAAAAATAGCAAGTTAATTCTGTGTATTATCTGAGGTTTTTTCAGGCTTTCCAGGCACTTCAGAATATGGAATTTTCACTCCATCACGAACCACGAAAACACCATCCTCGGAGCCGGTCTGCTCAATATATCTGCGAACAATCACATCCACAAATTTCTCATCCAGCTCAATGCCATAGCAGATACGATTGGTCTGCTCGGAAGCAATCAGTGTGGATCCTGAACCTAAAAATGGATCAAGCACAATGCAGTTGCTCATGCTGGAATTCTGGATTGGATATGCCATAAGAGCTACCGGCTTCATCGTAGGATGATCCTTACTGGCCTTTGGTCTATCGTATTCCCATATAGTTGTCTGCTTTCTGTCTGAATACCAGTTATGCTTGCCACCCTTCTTCCAACCATAGAGACAAGGCTCATGCTGCCACTGGTATGGGCTGCGTCCAAGAACCAGCGCGTTCTTCTTCCAGATGCAACATCCGGAAAGATAGAAGCCTGCTGCTACAAATGCCTTACGGAAGTTCAGTCCCTCAGTGTCAGCATGGAAAACATAAATGGAAGCGTCCTGCTCCATCGACTGTTCCATATTTACAAACGCTGCAAAGAGAAAATTATAAAAATCCTCATCAGCCATATTGTCATTTTTGATTTTTCCGGCGGTCTCCTCGACATTGACATTGTATGGTGGATCCGTCAGAACCATATTTGCTTTCTGGCCATTCATCAAAACATCATAAGTCTCAGGCAGTGTGCTATCTCCGCAACAAACTCTGTGTCTGCCAAGAAGCCACACATCACCAAGTTTAGCAATCGCGGGTTTGGAAAGCTCCTCCTCCATATCGAAGTCATCCTCTGTGATGTTCTTATCATGCACGCTGTTAAAAAGCTGCTCGATTTCCGGCGGATCAAAACCTGTAAATGCAACATCAAAGTCGCTTGACTGCAAATCCTTAATCAGGTCTGTTAACAGTTCCTTGTTCCATTCACCGGTGATTTTGTTAAGTGCAATGTTCAGTGCTTTTTCCTTGGTCTTATCAATATCGATAACAATACAATCAATGTCCTTATAACCAAGGTCTGAAAGAACCGTCACTCTCTGGTGTCCACCGATGATTGTCATATCTGTATTTACAATAACCGGTTCCACATATCCAAATTCAGTAATACTATTTTTGATTTTCTCGTACTCTGCATCCCCAGGCTTTAGTGCCTTTCTGGGATTATAGGAAGCTGGCACCAGGTCAGCAATCTTCAATTTTTTAAATTCCATGTTGGTCTCCTTTACTTTTTTTGCATAATAAAAAGGCATCCAGGATTTCCTGAACACCTCACACATTCCAAAAACACATATTACGAAATTCGCTTTAGAATCAATTTCACTTCATCTTCCGACTTCTCCGCTTCCTGCTGCCTGCGTTTTATCTCAGCGGCACTCGGCTTCTCATCCGGATCCGTCCAAAAGCGATCTTTGACATAACAATCCCTGCCGCAGTATTTCCTGTTTGGATTACCGAAGGAGATAAATGTCCTATGGCAGTATGCGCATCTGCACTCGTAACGCTGCTTTTTGGATTGCGCATCCTTATCCGGATTTACTTTCCACCAGGCCCTTCTGCATTTTTCGCTACAAAAGAGCTTCACTCCCGAATGGGCATTACGGATCAGCGTCGCACCACAGTTCTTACAGTGGTTTGGCATTTCACGATGCAAATCATAATTCATCGTAACTAAAGCAGCGCTTCCCGCAAGGCCATGTGTCTTGCAGTAGTATCTGACATTCTCTTTTGTTACAGTTCCGATTTCATTTGCGATTGCCTGGTAGCCAAGACCTTTCAGTCTCAGTTCCACAACTTTCTCTTTTTCATCTGCTGTCATAGGTTTCTCCTTTCCGGCCAGGGCCATTTTATAAAATACCGGCGCACAGTTTACCCCGGAAATAAGCGATATTATCCGCAAACACTAAACCTTTACAGTGTATTCCCCGCGTACAACTCCACTTACCCCTTTACAATTTCGCGAAAATGCGCGTTTGAGGGGGCATCGGTCTTCAGGCTTTTAACCCGTAGAGATTTATACCGCCCCTCCCCTGTCACTCTTTCACCTTCACAGAAAGATAAATTCCCTAACCTACTAGAATTTATACGTTGGATTGTTATCCTCATTCCATGTCTTCTTATCATGACAAGGTTTACAAAGCGGCTGCCAATTACTCTCATCCCAGAACAGCTTCTGGTCACCACGATGCGGTACAATATGATCAACGACAGTGGCCTGGGTTAGTCTACCCACTTTCTTACACTCCACACACAATGGGTGACTGTGCAGGTATCTAACGCGAGCCTTCTGCCAATGCCTGTTGTACCCACGCTTGCTAGCGCTGTCTCTGTCGCTTTGGTGGACAGCTTTGTGCTTGTAACAATATGGTCCGCAACCATAAGGTACTAACTCAGAACACATAGGATGCTTGCAAGGTACGCTTGGTCTATAAGGCATACCATCACTCCTTCCCAACGCGAGGTGCGGTGAAAGGATAAAGCCCGCACCCACGCCAAAGAAAACAAAGAAAAAAGCCCGCTGGAACATCTCCAGTAGGCCTTTTACAATTCTTTGCAGTTTAATAATATCACAACTATTTTTGAAAAACATTACCGACTTTTTGAAAATGCTATCACAAGAGTTGCCTTCGGCAATAGCAATATCGGCAATAACACTAACTATCTAAAAGATTAAACGTTCTCTGCACATAAGTTTCAAGAAACAACGCTTGCTGATTATCAGAATTTTTATCTAATTTCGGCTTATGATTAATTATCAAAACTTTTCGGCTATACCTAAATTTAGCATTCATATCCAAGAATATTCTAGAAATTCGATTATCTTGTTTCTGTGATTTTTTACTTATTAAATCAAACGATATATCCGGATTCGGATAATTTGTTTTTCCTCCCACAATTCCAAAGAGTTTTCCATCTTCTCTCTCAAAGAATTTTATATAGGCAAAGAAGTGATATTTTTCATTGCCGTCCGAATCTAAGTATATTTTCTTCAAACCACTAAACGGCTTTTCTTCCGGAAGCTCTAGAGAAAACACTGACTCTATCCCTTCGCAGTCTTTTAGCTCTTTCAAAATATAGTCATATGTAAACAACTTAAATTTTAAAGCTAACCCATTAATAATAATATCAAAATAATCACTATCTTTTTCCATCTATTTTATCCTCGCAAATTTAATCATAATTTATTGTACCATTTATTTCAAAAATAAACATTGTAGAATTTTTGTTCACTCCAAAAAATTACAACTATAAAATCACATGACGAATTTCAGATAAATGTCAGAGACAAACAAAAAAGAACCCGCCACAATTTACTTGCAGCAGGTCAAAAATTAGCTTAGTAATATTCTAATCTGTTCTGATTCTCTTTTCTGGTATGTTCGGATGAGATTGTCTATTGCGGCTTTTCTTAGTTTTTGAAGTTTCGTAACACTGATAAACATCTCCTGTGAAACTTCCTCCCAAGTAAGACCTTTAAGCACCAGCTCCTGCATAACATACGCTAAATCCTCTGGAAGATTACAAATGGTATCTTCTAAGAAGGATATCTCGTTATCAAGAACAGCATATCTTTTTTGCATTGGCACAATCAGCTCTTCATTGATTCTCTCCAGCTTTTCCCGATACCCAAGAGCAATCCTGGCTGTTTTATCAGACAAATCACTACTTTGTACCCTTTCCCCATCTGGATGAGAGAAACTCATAGCACTGATCAGCTCGTCTGCTGAAAGGAACTCCTGAGCTTCCATCTGTTTCTTTAAGTGCTCGCGTTCTCTCACCATCTGGGGATATTCACTTATTATTTTTTCCACGTATCCTTTCATGAATCCTCTACTCCTTTCGTAAGATTCTTGCTTTTACTGCATTAAGCAACGCTTCCTGTGTCACATCTTTAGTTTCCAAAGCAAGTAAAACGTCTTCATCAATGGTTCCTTTGGTGATGATATGCTGTACCGTCACAGTCTCCTTCTGGCCTTGACGCCACAGTCTTGCATTGCACTGCTGGTAAAGCTCCAGACTCCAGGTAAGTCCAAACCATATAAGATGGCAGCCACCTTCCTGCAGGTTCAGTCCATGTCCGGCACTCGCTGGATGAATAATGGCAACCGGTATCTTTCCTTCATTCCATCTGGTAATATCTTCTGATTTATCAATGGGTACTGCACCAAACCGTTCTATCAGCCTATCCCAGTCATGCTTAAACCAATATGCAATCATGACCGGATTCCCATTTGCAGCTTCGATTAAATCTTCCAGCGCATCCAGTTTTCTATCATGAATCCACCTGACCTTACCGTTTTCATCATAAACAGCACCATTTGCCATCTGATGTAACTTATTGGAAAGTCCAACTGCAGATTGTGCATCAATGTCTCCATCTTCCAATGGTAAAATCAAATCCTCTCGCAGGCTGTCGTATAACTTCTGCTCTTTTTCACTCATTTCTACTTCCACATTCGATACAATAAGCTCTGGCATATTCAAATGATCCGTTGCTTTCATGCTGACACAAATATCTGATATTTTGTCATAA
The DNA here is from genome assembly GCF_003477845.1 of Clostridium sp. AF34-13. Taxonomy (NCBI): domain Bacteria; kingdom Bacillati; phylum Bacillota; class Clostridia; order Eubacteriales; family Clostridiaceae; genus Clostridium; species Clostridium sp. AF34-13. Next base: position 175,634 of record NZ_QUEB01000006.1, on the reverse strand, counting down.
ATAGCTGCCTCTGCTCCTTCTCTTGGTTTGTAGGAAAATATCACATCCCGATTTCTTTTATCCGGCATAAAATAGCGATCCCGGTAACCACCTATGAATCTTCCCAGCCTCTCGCCCATATCAAGTAAGTTTATCTGAGCCCACAAATCAATCAGTCCATTTGGCATCGGCGTTCCGGTAAGTCCCACCACTCTTTTTACCGTTGGCCTGACCTTACGTAATGACTTAAAGCGTTTACTCTGATGACTCTTGAAGGAACTCAGCTCATCAATGACAACACAGTCAAAATGAAAATATCCATTTTCAATCAACCAGGTAACATTTTCTCTGTTGATGATATACACAAATGCCGGACGACAGAGTGCTTCTCGTCTTTCTTTTTCTGAGCCTACAACCACAGAATACGTCAGTCCCTTTAAGTGGTCCCACTTTACAATTTCCTTTGGCCAGGTATCCTTTGCTACTCGAAGCGGCGCTATGATAAGAACTCGTCCCACTTCAAAATAATCAAGCAGAAGCTGCCAAAGTGCTGTAAGTGTAATTATTGTCTTTCCAAGGCCCATTGATAAGAGTAATCCGCAGGCCGGATGTGAAATAATAAACCCTGTGGCATATTCTTGATAATCATGCGGCTTGTATGATTGCATCTAAAACCACCTCAACTTTCTCTTTTCTATCAATGCAGAAAACTAAAAATCCTAATGCTTCCAATTGGCTTTTTCTCTTTTCCTGTAAAAGTCTCATCTTTTTGCCTGGTGCCTTCAGCTCAATAAAAGCCATCTTTCCATTCGGCATTAACACCAACCGGTCCGGCACACCAGAAAGACCAGGACTTACAAACTTTAATGCCAGACCATTTCTTTTCTTCGCAGCCTTAACTAAAGCTGCCTCCACTTCTTTTTCTCTCATAAAACCTCCATTGCCGATTTCTATTTCCAAAGGCTCCAAAACTCTATATGCGTATATAGGGTATATACATGTACTATTGCGTATCCTTTTATTATTCATTTCCATTTCTTATATCAATGAGCAATATAAGCAATAGTATAGAAGAAAGCCTGATATTTACTTGTTTTCTCCCATTGCTATTTCTATTGCTCATTTCTTGGCAACGAAACTGCCTAACGGCAATACTTTATTTTTTAGCAAAAAGGCAACTCCTCGTCGTCATCTGCTATTGCTGTTCTTACGTAGGCAATCTGTGAACCATAATCCTTAAAGGACAATTTTCCGGATTTATTCCCGTCATAACGCTTCCAGCCATCGAGCTTCGCCATAATTGCATTCAGTTCATAACTATCCTGCTTCCTGATATTTGCCGGTTCTCTTCCAAAACACTCTGCCCATATCTCCAGATTGCAGACCTTGTCCCTTGGCGCTACGCCCGCACGATTCTGCGTGGTAAACTCATCCCCAGCCAGATACATACGCTTTTCTGAAAGTGACAGCTTCGCCCAATCTGCCGGTAAGAGCTTGTCCAAATATTCACGCACAAGTCCTTCTCTATCATCATTTTCCAGCGCTTCCTGCTGTTTCTCCGCAGCCATTTCTGCGTCCGTTCCTTTCAGAATCAGCTCCTCACCCGCATTATATAAGGTCAGAGCTTCCGCCCAAATCTGCTCTAAAAGCATCTTATCCATATTCCAAGGATGCTTCTCACATTCTTCAGTTACCTGCACCGGCCAGAAACGTCTATTACCTGTAACATCACGAAGGAAGTGCTGACTATTAGAGGTTCCACAAATAACACACTGGCGTGGATGACTCTCTACCACAGTACCGTATGCCACACGAAACTTATCATCCTGGCGGGAAGCGAAACTCTTAACCGTCTCTACCTCCACCTTTTTAATACCGTTCATTTCGCCAATTTCCATAATCCAGAATCCCTGCAGCTTCTCAGCTCCGGTCTTATCTCTCATATCTGAAATGGTAAGTGAATCAGAAAACCAGACACCTCCGAGCTTTGCAAAGAACATACTCTTTCCAATTCCCTGCGGTCCTGAAAGCACTAAAACGGTGTCAAACTTAATGCCCGGCTCATATACACGTGCTACTGCGGCCACTAATGTTTTTCTGGTAACAGCACGCACGTAAGAACTATCCTCTGCACCTAAGTAGTCGATAAGCAGCGTCTCCAGGCGCTTCTTGCCATCCCACGCTGGTAATCCTTCCAGATATTCCTTAATCGGATGGAAGGACCTCTCTGCTGTAATCGTAAGCAGTGCGTTCTTTAATTTAGACGGACTGAAGATGTGATACACTCTATCAAGATAAGCTGTAAGCGATGCAAGATCTGCATCTGACCAACCCGGCTTTAACTGCTCCCAAGGCAGAAGCTCTGCATCCCGAATAGAAATACCACAAGAATGTTCATTATAGGCAATCTCATGCAAACGCTGATCATATCTAAGAATCGTCACAAAGTTTGTCAGCGATTCACTGATTCCACCATTCTTATCAAGCTCCAGCTTTGTCTGCCAATTCACATCGTTACCGTCATCAAAATCATCTGCTGCCTGCAGTTCTCTTTCCTTTGCAAGCTGCTGCTTCACCTTCTCATCCTTAATTGCAAAATCAACCATAGCTTTAAATGAAGGCATCTTAGACGGAGAAGTATCTGGTTTTGCTTTGTCATCCAGGGCACCATACTTATGAATCCTTATAACATCAAACGCATTCATAAGCTGACCGCAGGCCGGATCCGTCGCATGATGACTATACGCAAACTTGTCATCATAAATAACAACACCTGCACTACTGTCTGCCGGTATATAATCATATCTTCCCGCCATAGCTGACGGCTTATAAATATCCGGAATAAACGTATCAATGGCTTCCTCGATAGAATATGCTCTACAAAAAGCTCCAACCATTCCTTCCTTTTCTAACGGATCCGCCTGTTTTGCAATGGTACGCTTCACAATCTCCGACTGGCGTGAACTCATCGGCCACTCGCTTGTATCATGCCAATCCTTATAGCGAGCCAGGATATCATCCGGATTTAACATTGGACCATCCTGCGATTCAAAAAGGAACACTCCATCTGATGAAGTGGAAGGCCAATACATAAGTCTTGCAGCCTCATGACAGGTATCATCCACCATCTCCATCCCGATATCCTTTGCAACCATTCTGGATACCGGAGCATATTCTTCTGCAGACACTTCTCTGGAAAGTGGAATAATCAGTCTTACTCTTGGTGCCTCCGGTGTATGTTTATGGGTAGAATACATAAGACATTTAAAATCAAACAGCATTGTAACTGCATCCCACACTTCTGGCACCGCATGGTCCAGGTCAAGCGTCAACATAGAACGCCCATCAACAAAACCATTCTTACGTTTTCCCTGCTTTAATGCGCCTCCAACAAAGCCTCCGACATCCTTTGTATTGTCCTGTGCCGGCTTACTCATCTTTCGATATTCTGCAACTGTTTCTGTGGTACGAATCGTCTGGGAACACTTCTGCTTAAAATCGTCCCAGCTCATATCTTTATTCTTCCACGTCTTGTCCATTCGACTATTTCCGACTGCGATTCTCATTTGCTGCATCCTCCTTTGCAAGTTTTTTCTTTAAGCGGTTGATTCCTACTGTAGCTCCACCAAGATCTCCGGCTCTCATCTGGCCAATAATGGTACGATAGGTCTGCTGCGGAATCCGCGCCTTAATTGCATTTAATTCTCTGATTGCCTCATTCATTGTAAAATCCTCCTAATCCTTCTGATAAAATTCACACTCATAACCTGCTGCGTTAAGTATCAGTCCTGGCGTCCACTCCGGCGCTTTCGACATAATCTGACAAGCATCTTCTAAAGATGCATCAATCGGTGCCTCTATTACTGCTTCATCATGTACATGCATTACAATCTTGTATCCGGCAGCAAGCAGTCTACTCATGGCTTCTGCCAAGATATCTCTGCTCATCGCCTGAATAATGTTTTCCACGAACTTTGGTCCATACGAGCTGATATCTCCCCATTTCTTTGAAGCATCCACACCCATATAAGAAATTTCGTCTCTATCATATTCATTGCGATAAATCTTCGGTTTCACATAAGCCAGACGTCTACCACTCGGCAAATGAATAAACAAGATGCCTTTTTCAAATGTGAATCGCAAGCACTTATATTCCTGCGGCTGTCTATCCCTTACTGCTTTGATTACACACTTATGAACGTCCCACCACAGCTTTACAATGTTGGGATTGGACTGACGCCAAGAATCTACGATAGGTTTTAATTCCTCCTCTGTAAGTCCCATATCAATGGCACCCATTGACTTCATAGCGCCTTCGCCACCGCCATACCCCAGTGCAAGCTCTGCAATCTTACCTTTTTGTCTAAGTTCTGCATTTACTCCATGCTTTTCAACAGGAACCCCAAACATCTGGGATGCAGATGCACAATAAATATCTCCATTATTCTTAAATACTTCCTGTCGCCAACTCTCCCCAGCAAGCCATGCAATCACTCTGGCTTCGATTGCGCTGAAGTCCGCAACCATAAACTTGCAACCACTTCTTGGTACAAATGCTGTTCGTATAAGTTGTGACAATGTATCCGGAATCGAATCATACAAAAGCTCTACCGCCTCAAAGCAACCAGACTTTACAAGATCTCTGGCGACCTTCAAATCGGGAATGTGATTTTGCGGAAGGTTCTGCACCTGAATAAGTCGTCCAGCCCAACGACCTGTTCTGTTCGCGCCATAAAACTGCAATAAACCATGTGCTCTCCCATCACTGCAGCGGCAAGTCTGCATCGCAACATACTTCTTAACTGACGACTTCGACAAAAGCTGTCTAAGCTCCAGCACCTCTTTTACATCACCAGATACCTGATCCATAACCGCTGCCACTTCTGCTTTGGCAAGACTATCCATCTGAACACCTTTTGCGTTAATCCACTCTTTAAGCTGTATTGGTGAGTTAGGATTTTCAAGACCGGTAAGCTGCTGTGCTCTCTTTAAATATTTATCCCTGGATTCTTCATTACATTTGATGGCCTGTGACACAAGCTCCATATCAAGCTCGATTCCTAAATCGTTAATACGCTGATCCTCCGCATATTGCTTCCACAAAAACTCCGGAACAGGGAATAAACTAACTCGATCAAGTATCTCCATCTCTGTTTCCACATCTCGCTTGTTATAACTTACAAACTGCTGCCATTTTTCCAGGTCATGCTGTGGAAGATTTCTTGTTCTCCCACCATTACTTTTCGTTGCTTTACATGGCACTGAGAAATATTTAATAAGGTCCTTTCCTGACTCCAGCTTCTGTTTTTCCACTCCAAGCACTGCACCTACTTGTGCTAAGGAACCCGGCAAACCTAAATATAAGGAAGCAACCATCGTACAGCGCCAGCTCTCCGGCTCCAGATATTCTCCCAAATATGCACCAAGGCACACACGTTCAAACTGTGCATTAAATGCATACTTCAAAACATCCGGACTCTTAAGTGCCTTTATAATCTCCTCCGGTAATTTTTCCCCTCTTGCAAGGTCAATCACCTTCACTTCTCCACCATCTACTGCATAACCAAAAAGCAGAACTTCAAAGCCGGATGATTGATCTACGTATTTATAGACACCCGACTTTAAAAGATCTGCTTCGCTGTATGTTTCAATATCAATATTTAATCTCTTCATTTTTCTATCACCTTTCTTAATTCGTAAGTGGTTGATTGGAATCACCTGGAAGGCTATATACCTTCCAGGCTTCCTTTGCTTCTTATATTAGAAGCTGTTAATTTAAAAACTCGTCATCATCAGCGGCACCAAAGTCATCTGCTGCAGTTACTCTTCCACCGCCTAAGCTCTCACCATCTCTGACCTTCTGAATGTTACCAAGTCCACAAGCGATACCTTTATTTCCATTTGTATTAAACGCATAGAAATTAACAGATACCTTCGCATAGCAGCCGCTGTAGACTTCTGTCTCATCTGTGATCGGCATTCTATCCAGACCAACAATCTGAGGTGCTGTTTTGGAATTGCAGTTGATAAAGTAGGAATCAGCATAGGCCTCATCGTCTTTCTCAACGTCCCCATCTCTGAGCGGCAGCTTTAAAGCTCCCTTGTTTGGCTTCTTACCACCAAACTTTGAAATGCCATCTGTGATTGCCTGGTCAATAGCCTTGTTGATAAGAGAAATGGTTTCTGTGTCGCTCTTTGGAATAATAAGAGAAACACTATACTTCTCATCTGATCCATTGATACTCTTTGGCTTCCACACATTTGCATAAGAAAGTCTTACCTCGTTAGTTACCACTCTGTTACCGTTCATAATCTTAGCCATAATTCTAATCCTCCTGAAATTCATCATTTACTGTGTTTACTGATACTTCCGGTCTTTTATCGCTCACCGGAACGAGCGTTAATTTACCTGCTGGCTTTGTAACATACTGTCCCAAAACATCAGCAAAGGTTTTCTTACCCATAAGTTTTTCAAAGGCTGTAAGCGTAATCAGTGACTTGTTATAAATATCTGTATAACCTGCCTCTTTTGCTGCCGCTTCCACCTTGGCTTCGTCCGAGAATTTTCTCACTGACCGGCCTTCCACCAGCTTATAACCATTCCAATGTTTACCATTCTCGATAGCTTCCGCCTGCGCATACGCCATCACATCATTGGCCCATTTACTAAGCTCGTCTGCTTTTTCCATCACCTCTGCGACTTCCTCATCAGATAAAAGTGCTGGCGGCTGGAACTCCATCTTGGCAAGTTCCAAGAAACTCTCAGCTCTTGCACGACACGTATTTCTCGCCTTACAGAATCTGCACCAGGATCCGGATACAAACTCTCCTTCTCCCTTGGCTGCAAGCTCTGCCTTCGGCTTTAATACTTCCTCGGCCCACTGATAAAGCTCTGCTGCAGTAATGGTCCAAGTACTGATACTTGATAATCTTGGCTGGAAAATCGTCATTGTTACCTGCTCAATGTCATACAAGCAATCAAACAAATTCAACGCACCAAGCGCATAAAGCATCATTTGTGGATTGTGGTCTGCGTACACAGCCACGCCCCTTCCATACTTGAAATCCACAACATTCAATTCCTTATCCGCTACCAAAAGGAAATCTCCTGTACCAAAACCGTCTGGCACATAGCAAGAGAAATCTAAATGCTGCTCAATCAGTGTCACCGGATCCTTACACTGCTGCTTTGCCTGTCCGACCAAATCCATGATGAAGTCACGATAATCATCAGTGAACTCCTCCATCTCATCTGTCCAGTAATCACTGGTTGGTCTTCTTCCAGCTCTCATCTTTAATGCCTTACGAACTTTCCATTCACAGAGAGCGTGTGCCGCTGTACCCTCAGCAGCAAAGGTTGTTGTCTCATCCTCCATACCGGCTGTAAGCTGGGCAGATGGAGTACAATTCATCCATCTGTCCGCAGCCGATGCACCGAGGATCGAATGTACCTCTGGTGGCATTAGGCGCTCACCTCCAGTCCAAGAGATGCGATAATGGCTCTGTCAACTCTTGCCATATCTGCATCCGTAAGATGATCGATAACTGAAATCACATCACCTTTGTCGATAGTGGCAAGCTGTTCTGTCTGAACTACAGACACCTTCTTAAGTCCGCCATACCACTGTGTTGGAAGCTCCAGTCTCTTAAGCTGAGATGTGATATAGGCAATAATCAGGTTATTGGAATGCTCATTTCCAGCATCATTCTGAATCACTACCGCCGGATGGTTACCAGCTACTACATGTCCATGTGGTGTCTGCATCGGATTCTCTACAAACACAATGTCGCCTCTATTAAAATCACTCATGTCAATACCTCCTATTTAAGCTGCGCAGCTTCTTCCATCAAATCTGCATAATCATCAGGGTTAACTGCAGAGAGCTTATTCGCTCCGTACTTTTCCAACAGTTCCTTCACTTTAAAAGTAAGTCCGGCCTGGCTCTTTTCCGCCATAACTGCACGTACCTGCTCAATCGTGATACTTTTTTTTACTGACTTCGTATCCTTTGCAGCCTGCTTTTCCTCTGTCTTATTTTCCTTACTTCCAGGAGCTTCTTCCGAATCTACCTTCATAGCCTGTCCTGCTGGAACTCCTACTGTCTTATCTGCTACTGCAAGAAGCACAACTGCTAAATCCTGATATGCTTTTGCTACATTATTAATTGCTTCAATCGGTGTCATATGTCGCTACCTCCTTAATGTCCTCTGTTGAAATGAGCTAAGAGTCTGGCTCTCCAATCATTTTCATCATTCTCAGTTACTACAGGTTTGTCCGATTCCTTTTTCTCAGGCTCCTTCGCACAGCTCTTGCTACACTTTCCTGCATATGGGCAGATATGTTTTCCTCCATCCGGATTTATGGTTTCTTCAATAATCTGCTTATATCCCACGCCGATGCGATCATTAATAATCAGCGCATCGTAGTTGATTTCTTCCATATCAGAGTTATAAAACTTAATTGGAATATGCAGCTTACGCGCTTCTTGGATTTCCTCAATCATGCCTTCGGTTACTTCATCAGCAAAAACATACATTTCTTTACATTCAGCCAGAAGTGCTTTCCCCCAACGCATTCCTTTATATCTGTCATATTTTTCATCCAGAAACTGTGTGAAATATAAGTGAGGTGCAATCGGAATTCCTTCATATGAGAAATAGTTGCAATAACGTTTTACGTTTTCGATGTTCTTTTTGACGTCTCCTCTATATGGAGAACAAATAAAAATCTTATCCATAAAATTTTCTTTCCTTTCCAGAACAGCTATGGTATACTGTTCTCAGTTGATTTGGGAATGTGTATCTTCCGTTAGCTTTCCAGGGCAGGTGGTTGATTCCATTCCTTTTTCTTTCACTATTGCTTTCCAGTTGTTTGCTTTTGAGCTGTTCTTCTTAAACGTTTGGTAAGTTCGTGATTAAAAAAAATAGCATCAAACTCCGAGAACGATAAGTTTAGCTCATCAACCAGAGTTAACATCTCTGTCGCTTTGAACTTGTTCTCTTCGCTACATTCTTTATGGCACATTGCTTTCTCTGTGATTCCAAGAGCATTTGCCAGATCCTTCTGACGAAGGTTGCGCTCCACGCGCTTTGCTTTAAGCATTCGAACATTCATCTCGCTTCCTCCTTTCGGTAAGTTTACATAGATTATATTAAACAAACGGTAAGTTGTCAACACCGAATTTACCATTTGTTTTTACTTTCATTCTGGTTTTTCCTTTATTTACAGGCTTTTTCGGCATTTTCACACTTTCCAATTATTTTTTCTATTGACACATTTGGTAAGTTCTGTTATACTTTCGGTAAATGAAGAAGCAATCCTCATTAACAAACGAAAAAGAACAATGATAAAAACTACAAAAGAGAATGCAAGAGTATTTGCGTGATTGCTGTAGTGCAGGACTAGATAGAGCCAGTCATTAATGCAACAACCAGTTGGTGCTGAATTAAAATCATCGGGGCTGTATATAATAGAAAGGATCGCTTGGTATGATGGCCACACCATATGCGATAGAAAGTAAGCAGAAAATCCCCATAAAAAAGAAAGTAAGCCATACACTGCAAAATGCAAAAGACGCAGAGCTGAAAGAGCCATGCAAAGCATATGCAAATCCATATTTAGAAAGAGGTAAATACAATGAACGAAAATAACTTAGGAGGTAGGATTGCTGATTTATTGAAAAAAAGCGGATTGACACAGAGAGAGCTTGCTGACAAAGTTGGTGTCACTGAAGTTTCCATGTCACGATATATCAGCGGAGATCGAACCCCTAAAGGACCGGTCATTGCTAATATCGCAAATGCGCTACACACCACTTCTGATTACTTATTAGGAACAGAAGAAAAAAGTGATTTCGATAGCGAATACTACCAGATTCATCGGCTAATCGCTCGTAACGCGCAGTATATGACAAGAAAACAGAAAACAGAGTTGGTAAATGCACTTTTTGAGTCAGATGACCAGGAAGGATGATTATTTTTGTTTTTACCCGCCAATAGATACGACCAGATAAAGCATGAGGTTCTTTTCATGTATGAAGAATGCGAGGTTGTATCTTATCCCATTGACTGTTATGAGATTGCCCGGAAATTATACTACACACTTGTTCCGTATTCTTCTCTAACAGATCATCAGCTCAGACTTGCTATGGAGTATAGCTCCGATGGCTTTTCTGTATTAAGACAGATGCCCGATACTGGAATGTATCGCTGGTTTATCTTCTATAATGACTTTAACAGTAATCAAAGACAACGATGGACGATTTTTCATGAGATAGGACACATATATCTTGGACATTTCGAGAATGGTGATCTTTCTTATGAAGAAAAAGAAGCTGAAGCTAATTTTTTTGCAAAATATAGCATTGCTCCTCCACCACTTGTCAATATTGCAAAATGTGAATCTCCTTGGGATGTCGCAATAATTTTTGATGTATCCGGCGAGGCTTCCATGTACCTTTACTCATACTATCAGAAATGGATGCAATATGGACTAATCGAATACGAACCATTCGAGTTACAAATGATTGAATTGTTCCAAGCAGCATAAACTAAAAGGACCGGTGCCATACTTTTTTACATAAGTTTGCACTGTGTCCTTTTCCTCACCTTATATGCTGTGAACAACTTTGTGGATATCTTACTACATATTGTGTATAATCAGTCATTTATTGTACTTGAAACACTATATATAGTTGTGTATAATATTATTATAGAAAAATACATTTGAGAAAGGTGGTGAAATTTTGAGCCAGGATATGTACGATGTGATTATTCCGAATATTACTATTCCTCATATAGATGGATTGGAAGAAACTTTAGCTGTCAGCAATAGAATTAGCCAGTCTGTAAATGTTGCCGGAATGTCAGCCGCACTTGCTACTGTTAGTTCAGTTGCTGCTTCTATTCCTACAGGAGCTTTAGAAGGTGCAATGACTGCCTGCAATATGGCATCTTCCATGCTGGATAATTCAATTGTTGAATCTACCACTTCCGCTGTCGAAGCATGTACTACTATTTATGATTCTCCCGCATTGCAAGCTGCATCTGAAGCCGCTGAGATTATCTCAGACAGTCTTCCTTCAAAATTGCTGGAGGATTCCTTAGAAGTAAGTAATGCTGTTATTGAAAGTAGTGTTTCTCCAATCGCTCATGCAGCAACTAATATGGTTGAATTATTTGCTGGAGTTGGCGGGTTAGTACAAGCTATTAATGATTCTATTGCATCTCGTATGCAGGAATTATATGAAAACATGCGTGAATTTATTCATGCTATAGCAGAGCGTTTTAAACAGTTTCTAGAGAATTTCGTTTCTTACTTTACTGAGACAAAACTTCTACCTGCTGCAATTACCTATGATCCAGTAGTCTCAAGAAGCAGCACTGGACCGCCAGATAAAATATCAAAATTCTGTACTTATTCATATAAGATCAGGAAAACATATCTACGACTTTCTCGCGAACGTGGATCTTCAGATGATGCAAACTATGCTTTATCTTTTAGTAACAACATTAACTTTGCACCATGTTAGGAGGTTTATCGTGAACGATATTGACGTAAATCATCTGCAGGATTCCATAGAAGATATTATGGGAGACTACGTGGAATCCCCGGAATACAATAAACGAATTCAAGAAGTCAACAAAATATATTATGACTTTAGAAGCACTCTTCTCCCAGCCAAACAGCCCATTTTTGATCAGCTCTTTTCAGAAATGCAAGCCATCAATGACGACTTCGCTATGCAGGCTTTCAAAAGAGGGCTCACATATGGCAAATCAGAATCTTATGAAAGATAAGCTATTACTTATCATCAAAACAAGAACCCGGCTAGTAAGCAATTACCAGTCGGGCCTTTTTATTAATGCCAATAATCATATGGTGAATGAAAGCCATTCCTCTTAATCTTTTGCGGCATTGATTTTACGCTTTGGATACTTGCCGCCGCTGATTCTTTGGTATCAAATAACCGATTTTCACTAACCTGTATTCCACCACCATTTTCAAATCTAATAATAATCAATTTTCCGGTCACGCGTTTGACTGTGCACTCCCGTACTATTCTGTTACTTTCCACAATATAGGCTTTATCGTCTGCTTTAAATGCTGCCATAAATGCCTCCAAATCTACAAAGAAAAACCAGATCAAAAGGGAATCAAAGCCGGCTTCTTCTACAACTTATTCTGATACTACTTTTTTTCTTAAGGCTATACCCTCCACAACTCCATGCATATATGCTTCCGAAATAAGCATGCTGTTCGTATTTGTTGTGGTATCCAGGAATGCATGAAGTGCATTTTTCTGGCTGTCATTAAGTAAACTTTCTAAGTAAACCAAGCATCTTCCTTCCTGCTGCTTTGCTGAGACATATTCTTCAGAGCGAATATAATCTCTTAAGGAATCATCGAATCCATCCTTAATACATTCTTCCAGTTCCATTGTCATTCACACCTCCAATACCGGGATTAATATTGATCGGCCTGTTTAACAAAATAAAATAACTCCAGGTAGCGAACCTAGAGTTATTATATCGAACAGTTGTTCTGTTGTCAATTTGATTTTATTCATTTTCAAGCTCGACCAGTTTCCAACCTCGTACTCCTCCGGATGTATCAAGTCTGTATTTTTTTGAGCATTCCGGACACTGTAACCACACATCGTGATCTCTAAAGCCAGGAATATTATCGTGTTCCTCTATGACTCTTCCCTTTCCACAAGGGCATAGATACTCGTATCTCTCCGTATCTCCCTCTCCAGCTCCATATCCTGGATGATTTTCTTGATTTGAGTATATTAACTTAGTTCTCATACTAAACCTCCTCTCTGATAGCTAACTTAGGAATTAATTCATATTCTTTATATGCTCCAAATCCTAAAATCAATGAGGCGGCTCCAAAAAGTATGGCCTTTACTTCATGTGGATGCTGCGCATAAATATCACGCGCTGCTTGTTCTATAAAACCTGATGCCTGCACAGGCATTTCCTCTTTTACCATTATATTTTCTTCCATATAATCACCTGATCCTTTCTTTTTCAGTGGGCCCTGCTGTGATTATAGGTTATCATATAATGATTTAAATTTCCTAGGAACGAAAATCCGGAATTCTGCTATTTATGTATCTGGTTTAAAACTTTTCTCATATTCCTAATTCTATTATTCGATAATTCCTTTTTATGCCATGCTCCAAACATATCATAATCTTTAAAAAAGGACGCCCAATCTTCCATCGTAGTCTCCTTAGAAAATTGCTCACGTAGCGTATTGCCATTTGCTAATTTGATACCATTATTGAGCTGGGCCATAATCACAAGCAATTCTGCATAACACCTCTGATCAACTTCGAAATCGTTTGACCATTTCAGATCCTCCGGCACAAGTATATCGATCATTTTTTGTCGCGGCTTAATCATTCTGCTATCAATTCCAACTTCACATCCCAGAAAAGACTGTATTGTCATTCTCGCACACAGAATGGAGAAAAAATTCTTATCTATCTCTTTTACTTTTAATTGCTCCATTTTCTTAGCTAACATGTATGCAAATTCAAAACCATATTTCCAATCAATAGTAAAAAAGGCTAATGAGTAAAACACCATATTATAATCACTTTCAAGTCTTTTTTCTTTCCATTCTTCAACATTTCGATCATAATCTTCCAGCATTTCTTTAAAAGACGTATTCGACACTTTCTTGACATCCGAAAGTCTATTTTCAACAAATGCCTTCAATGCGGTCATATCGTGAATATTCGTCATCTCGAAATATTGCATAGGAGTAATTGAATAGCCTTCCTTTTTTTCATCCATTGTCTGCATACTTTTCGCTTTAAGTTCCTCGATATCGACGCCCTTTCTTTTAAATTCGTCATACTCCTGATCACGATACTTCTGACAGTATTTAAGCAACCTGGTATAAATCATTCTCTCATCGGTATTTTCGTCTACTCCATATGGTACATAATATCTAAGGGAATGCTTTTCCTGAGAATTATCGAAGGCGTATTTTATAAACTCAACTACAATTTCATCAACAAATTCTTTTTCTGACACGCCACCAACAAAAGCCATTTCGATATAATCCTTCGGAAAGCATGTTATAATGGCCCTAGCAATCTCAAACCTCATTCTCTCCATATTGTTTGTCACTAAGGTCACCCTCTTTCTTTTTATTTCCTAAAACATTTTCTATTGTTTCAAGAGCATTTAATAACTGTATACATTCAAACCGATCTATTTCTCTGCAACATTTTCCATGCAATAACCAATTTCTGTTTATGTATGGCGGTTCCACACCCTTCTCAAATGTATATTCTCCATCTACAAATAACCTGTTCAAAAAAGCTATTAATGAAGGATATACATCCAAAAAATAATATCTCTTAGTAAAAAACGTATCGGTTTCTGCAAATTGATCCTGTTTTATACCACCAAAACCTTTATCAGAATATTTCTCTCTATATTTTGCTCTTGGCGGGAACTGAACCAATGCATTTACTCTTGCTTCTAATAAACCAACCAAATACATTGCAGAGGTCATGTAGTCGTTATCTTGAAATGCTTTCATTCCTCGAGAATAATAATTTTTATTTACCGGATCATCATATTTTTGTTCCAAAGTAGCAGTGATATTTTTTATAACACGACCATCATCTTCTTCAAAAAAACATATAATTTTATCCGGTTCTCCTTCAATAAGTGCTCTATACCAATTCTTTATATATCTTGGATTGCTATGTCCAGAAACAACCCAGCCATTACTGCCCAAAACCTTGCATACTTCGAATTCTTCACCATATCTTTTTTCGAATTCTTCCTCAGATAAACTTTCACTTTCCTTAGCTTCTTGGATAAATTCCCGAACTTCTTCCGAAAGCTGAAATGAAGGAATCACCTCGGAAAGTTGTTCTGATACTCTAGAAAAGTCTTTCATTTGACTTTTAATCTCTGTTAATCTATTTGACAGTTCTGTACTAATGTCCTGACTTAGGATAGACCTTAACTGCAAATTTTCTTGAAACATGTTTTGCAATTTTACTGGCACACTCTGAGAAATTCGATTCATATTCTCGATCATCTTCTTGTATTCGTCAGAAAACACTTACTTCTTCACCTCTTTCCTTTTCACCCTCTTTCCATTCTATCGCGTCGGTCTGTCAATTTTTCGCCTTCATAAGTGAAATATGCCGTACCTTGAACCGGATATTCACTTTCTAATAATTCCTTTGCTAATGCCGATGTAGAAGTAGTTACTCCTTTATATGAGATATGGCCATCATCAACTACCGTTGCTTCAATAGATGGATCATTAATATATTTAATCACTGCTCCAACCGGAATACCATACTTACCGAATTTAAATCGGCCTCTTTTAGCCTCTTTTGAGACTTCCATTGCGGTTTCTTCATCAAGAATCTCATGTCCCTCCGGGGCCATCTTCTTCAGTCGATCTTCCGTTCCACTTATCTTCGCAATACACTCCAATAAACTGTAAGCATCTTCCGGCGATATTGCATAAAACTCTCTCTTACGCTCTTTTCCATCAAAGTTTTCTATCGATCGCAGATCCGGATTCAACTTATCAATTAAGTCATGCAACACAAGGTCTGTAAGGTTTGATTCTACCTCATATACCGCATATGCACGAAATGCAAATGGAATAGTTTCACTTCTATTCAATTGATTCATTCGTTTTTCCAAATCCCTTGCATATCCTATCTTCACATACTCCGGAAAAGACGGATTGGTTAATATGTAAATTACACCTTTTGACATTCACTCATCTCCTTTTCAAAGGCCTATCCTAATTATATATGTTGACTATCATAAAAATCTACGGTAATATGCATCACTACAAGGAGGATTTAACATGAATATATATTATGAAATTCCACAGAATTACTCATATGTAAATTTTGCAAAAACATTTATTCAACTCAAACTTTACACTGCAAAATATGTGCAACAATTTACTGTATCCAACAAAACTATTTTATATGTGGGTAATAAAAAAATATCCACCCTGCCCACAAACACCAAAATTTTACCATTCACGTCGTATCAAACAACTACCGAACCTTCATCATCTTCGGTTTGCTGCTCTATACGAATAAATGATCTTGATTCACATGTTACACCTTATGAATACATCGCAAATAAAATATGCAATTTTCCATACCTATTAACAGACGCTGTACTCCACACCGACCAATATGGAGTGCAGCGTTTAATATTTATCTAATTTTTGTAATAGCTATCATAAATAATTTGTTCTGCTTCCGCCTCAAGAGCGTTTCCACGCTCTTGAAGTTCTATAGCTTTTCGATAAGCCTGTCCTATCTCTTGCTGCATTTTATTCTCAATATAAGGTATCGGAATCTCCCTAATCGCGCTAGGATCTAATTCAGGAATATCTTTACCAAATCTTGTTGCAGTAATTAATGGATACCCAAATGTAAAACTGCATAAATAAGCTGCCACAAAATCAAATTTAATTTCGCTGTCATCTTTTTTTACTATCCTTAAAACATGCTGCGAAATAGGTTTCCCCGACAAATTCTTTCCAGCCATTATTCCTTTACCTAAAATTCCTCCGTATGCACCAGAACATGGAATTAATATATCCCCTTCCTGAACGGCGCAATCTTTTATATTTTTTTTATTAAGTACACGTGAAATGTATTTACTTGGTGTTAATCTTGCTCGAACTATATCCGAAGATGAATAAAGACCTATGCTATTTTCATTTTCTTCTTCTAAATAGTGTCTCTTAAACCTAGCAACAGAAATAACATCAGCTATCTCTCCAAGTTTTTTAAAGTCATTGCTTCTTATAATTTCATGTGTCACAAAATTAGAATATGGATCATACATATGCGGATCCAATCTTGTTAACTTTAATGATCCAAATGGAACCACACTACAATTTAAAAACTGTGGTGGCACAAGTTTCCCAAGATATTTTTCAAGCATAACCTCAACTTGTTCATATGAATGCCTTGCCAAATCAAACGCATCTTTTGCACTAAGCATTTTATCATTGACTTTTCTTATAGTTGCTTTATCAAATTGCGGAATTTTCAAATTCTCAACATCCTCTGTTTTTAGATGTTTTATTACTTTCCCATGTGAATCTTTTGCAAGCAGTGTCAGACCTATTTTAGTTTTCATGTATGCTGCTACAAACCCTACATGTTCAATGTCACACCTCAATCTTATGCAATCATCACTAGCTACGCAACCTCTATAAGAAGCACCACACAGTGTACTTGTTCCTACAGTTCCAGAACGTGAAATAAGAATATCATTGTCTTCTATATATAAATCATCTGCATTTTTCATTTCGTTCAAAAAAATTCTCATATCACGAGGTAATTTCATATCTAGCATCGAAGATGTTCCAACCATTATAGTTCCAAGTACATTGCTCCCTGTATATGAACGTGAAAATCTATTCGGCAAATATGTTTCTCTTATCCATCCCAAATCTTTTAATGATTTTAAAGTAATGTTATTTTTTGCACAATGTCGAATTATTTTTTCAACGTCTGCATTATACTGACTTGGATCAAGCCTGTATTTTCGTGATACAGCATCTATACTTGATACAATTACAGGCTCTACAGTACTATAAGACACGATATACCGCCTCCTCTGCATCATAATATACTTTTCCGGTTGCAAGTTTATCTGAAAATTCTTTATACTGCCTAATAACTTCTGGTAAATCCGTATCAATTACTTTGTTATGAAGCACTTCATTATCGATTCTAACTTCTTCCGTAATCTCTTTTCCTTCATTGTCTTTAACATAGATACTATTGCCGCGTCGATCATAACCAACTTTCTTTACATCAGCCATAAATATCGGATACTCCTCTATCTGTTTAACTCCATCTAGGATCTTCGCTGTATCATCTAGTTTTCGTCTTTCAAGAAGCAAAATTGCAGTAAGTGTTCCCGTTCCTTCTCTACCACTAATAAGAAAAGTCTCTACCGGTAATTCTATAACAGCCATTACTTTTGTATGCGCAAAAATCCATTTTCTAACATATTCCAACCCAGGATTATTTAAAATGGACTGTGGGACAACTATTGCTGCTTTTCCTTTACCTGGAACAAGCAATTGAACTATTCTTTCCAGGAATAAAATCTCCACAATCTGTGATGTTTTTCCCTCAGCCAGTTCATATTGATCCAATACAAATTTTTCTGTACGAACAATATTATTGCCAAATGGGGGATTTGCACCTATTTTAGTTATATTGCCTGTAAAAAATCGATGTCCCGCAACATGTTCTTCTTTAAGTCCATATAGTTGCCGAAGTTTCTCAACATTGTCACATGTCCAGTTCTGTGGCGGCTCAAGAATATCCTGATTGAAAACTTTTGAATCTTCAACTCCATTCATTATTAAGTTCATTGAACATGCATTTGCCAAATTCCTATTTATGTCATTTGCTATTATATTGTTTCTTGCAAACTTATCTTTTTCAACTATAACTGTGTTTGTATGATCGCCTTTTCGCTTTTCATATTTTCTCTCCACTGCTTTCTTTCCTGCGACCAGCATTGAAACAACAAATCCACCAGAACCACAAGCTAAATCTGTACATATGTCATCCGGCGTAATATCCAGCATCTCAACTGCTGCATCTATTACTTGTCGCGGAGTGAAAAATTCTCCTTTATCGCCTCGTAAATTAGCTCCAACAATTTCCTCATAAGCAGCACCTTTCACTTGAGCGCTTGTTTCAAGCAATGAATAGTTCTGAAGCTCACATACAATCCTTACCAATGAATTCGGTTTTACATTGATGGTATCTCCTAAAAATCCAAGATTCTGATCTAACTGATCTACAATTAACCTTCTATACAAATTGTTAATTCTATTATAAACTTTATTGATTCCATCTTGTGTTCTCATTTCCTCATAAGATGCATAAAAATCAGAATACTCTTTATCTTCTCTTTCGTCTGCAATCTTAGTTTCAATTATCTTTAAAAACTCCCAAAATGCTGTCATTTTATCATCGCCAGATGTAGAAATAATATCATGACACTTCTTAAATCTCCATTTTAAACTTTCTGAAGTAGCCTTAACCAAATCCTCTAATCTCGGACCTTTATCCCCTGATATATCTTGGCCTTTTTTAGGTATATCCAGAACCGTTTCTTCTACTTCTGCAGTCTTCATATCACGTCTAAGTACCTGACGCAGTCCTCCTGGACCATTAGTCCATAAACCATAAACGCAGGCCGGACATGAGGCAACATATGACATTAACTGTCCAACGCCTTCTTTTTTATCATTTTCACCTATTTTTGCAGCTTTACATTCAACAATTAACATTACATTTTCTTGCAAATGTTCTTTTCCCTCTTGAAATATAGCAATATCAACCCTTTTTTTAGATCTTCCCACATTTATTTGATACTCTGTTTCCATATCCACAAATAAATATCCATACTCTGCTGTTAACCCAACTAAAATTTCCTGTCTAACATATTCTTCATCCGTTGCTTTACGTAATTTCTTTGCAACTGGATCA
The DNA here is from genome assembly GCF_003477845.1 of Clostridium sp. AF34-13. NCBI lineage: Bacteria > Bacillati > Bacillota > Clostridia > Eubacteriales > Clostridiaceae > Clostridium > Clostridium sp. AF34-13. The sequence goes on along the minus strand of NZ_QUEB01000006.1, from coordinate 156,105 downwards.
TATAAATAGCCTTCTTTTATTGCAGCCATAATATTTCCTCCTTTTGCATGTCCTACATATAATATATATCCGGACAACCTTTTTGTCAACCACTGAGTCCGTCATTTTTTATTTATCCTTATTTTCCCTTTATTTACATGTATGTTTTTCGCGCATTAGTCAAAACTACTATCCGTAACACACATATGCGCGTTACTTTTTGGCATAAAAAAATCGAGATTTTTTCAATCTCGAAATGTATATATAGCCATCTAAGCCGCATAAATACGGCATTTCTAGTTGCTTCTTTCTATAACTTCAACACCTAATTAAAAAACGTCTTATCTAATATACTGGGTGCAACTATTCGCGGACACCAAATCTCTACCGATACTATTCCGGCGCACAACTTCGGTCTCAACAAATTTTTGCACCCCTCTGCAATTACTAAATTCTATATACATTTTTTCCTGCTAAAAACACAGGTGCATAATCTTCAAAAAAGCCCGCTAACCCGCATAAACTCAAGGTTTCTTCGACAGCAAGCAGACTGTCTCAACGGTACTTTCGTTGTCCCAACAAAGTTCCTGTGTCTCCCGGTCTCCGAAATACACCGGAAAACGGAACTTTATGTGCTTCAGGAATCTGCCATCTGGCTGCTCCTGCTCGTAAATGTCCACCTGTTCTACAAAGCTGTTAAGAAATTCTTTCTTCTCCAGGTCGGTGAACTTATCATATAGTTTATCAAAATATAAAAGAAATTGATAGACGTTTTCTTCTGATATTTTCTGTTGCCGGATATTCAACAGGCGGTTCTTGACTTCCTCTATACTGTTCTCCACGCCTTCAATCTCATCATACAAACGGTATAACCTTGTCTCCATATCCTGATATTTCTTCTCATAAAATTTATCCATGATATCCAGACTGTCCATCTGCTGTCCAAGTCTTCCTTTTGCTCCAGTCAACTGCCTATGCTGTTTTTCCAGTCTTTCAATCTCTTTTTCTATTTCTTCTGTATCTATTCTTGAACCGATTTTATTCAGAATTGCTTCTTCAAATTTCGGATTCTTCACCAGCTTCCGAATAACTTCTTCCACTGCATTGTTAATCTTCTCCTCACTCCATTGTTTACGATATCCACATTTATGACCATCTACCAGGCGACGATGTTTGCAGGCATAATAGAAATAATCCTTATATAAGGTTCCATCTTTCTTTTTCTTTCGATTCACGTTCCCATACATACCGCTTCCACATAACGGGCATCTCAATATTCCGGATAAAATATGCTCATGATCGAGACTATGTGTCTTTTCATATTTCACACCTGTTTTTTCCCGTTTTTGATGTGCCAGCTCCCAGTCTGTTTCTGAAACAATCCCTTCATGGATACCATCGTGCAGCATATAATTTTCCTGCTTTACAATGCGGTATTCATTTCTTGTACCAGAAACTTTCTCGTTTTTCCTTCGTCCATAAGCCAGCTTTCCACAGTATACCGGATTATCCAGAACGCCTTTTATAAATGAAGCGGCAAATGCGTCCAGTGTATTATTCTGTCGTTTTTTCTTTTTATATCCATGCTGGTTCAGCCATGCGGCAATCGCAGAGATTCCCATATTGGTATGAATAAATTTGTCATAGATCAGACGAATAATCTCTGCTTCGTCCTCTGCAATCTGCAATTCTCCATTTACTAATTCATAACCATACGGAGCAAATCCACCATTCCATTTTCCTTCCCTGGCTTTCTGCTTACGTCCTTCCATTGTCTGAACAAGGATATTCTCTCGTTCGATCTCTGCCACCGCAGACAGAACAGAAATCATCAGCTTTCCACTATCTTTTGAGCTGTCAATTCCATCTTCTACACAGATCAGATTCACTCCAAAATCCTGCATCCTCTGCAAAGAGTTTAATACATCTGCCGCATTACGACCGAATCTGGAAAGCTTGAACACCAGTACAAACTGTACCTCATCTGTTCCATTCTCAATATTATCTAACATTCTCTGAAATTCCGGTCTGCCCTCTACGCTCTTTCCAGACTTACCTTCATCGGAATACTCATTTACAATTTCCATATTCTGAAATTCTGCATATCTCTTGAGTTTTTCTTTCTGAGCATCCAGACTGTAGCCATCCACCTGCATGGTTGTGGATACTCTGGTATATATATCGCATTTAATCTTTTTATTCTTCATAATCTTCCTCGCAGTATAACTCCGTTTTATTGTCCCAACTTTATTTTAGTACTTGTTCCAACTATTTTCAATACTTATTTTCTTATTGACTCATTTCTTTGTCAATCCTATAATTAATACAAAAAAATCCTCTAAGACAATAGGTATTTCACTATCTCTTAGAGGATATTTCTTTACTTTAAATGGTATCTGGTAATATTTTTCCAGTTTTCCGGGAAACCCATTTTATTCAATAATTCCGTTTCGCTTATATGCTCTACCTCTCTGTTTACTCGGTCAATCTCTTTTATAAGCTTTCTTTTAAATTCCAGAAAATCTTTTCCAGGTAATAGATATCTAAAAGCAATCACCACAGCAAACAGATCCTGTTTTCCTTTTTCATACTGGTTACCGCTCTGTGGTAATGAAAGTTTTTTATGAAGCGGTGTATCCGCAATAGCATCTACTGTTCTGTATGTAAACAGTCGTTCCCCATGGGCACATACATTCCTATACTTAGTGAGAACAGATAGAAACTGCTCCATCTGATGCTGATTCAAAGGTTCAAAGTTTTTTGATACTTTTGATTTTAAAGATTGAGGAAATACTCGAAACATTTTTGATAAGTTTCCAAACGTAAGTATATTTGCCAAAACCCATAATGGAATTTCACCATATGTCTTGCGGTAATAGTTGATATATGTATAATCTGTGGTCGTTGTTGCCCGTTTCAAGGTCGCTATCAACTTTACGATTGTTGCATGATTTCTTTTTGTATTATTATAATTATTAGCATCCAGGTACTGCTTCTGCTCTGCTCCATACATTTCAGTAAAATAGTATGACATCAAAGAACGCATCTGTCGCTCAATCTGCAGTAAATATTTAAAGAACAACTCTCTAAGCTCTGCATCAAACTTATACAGACTGACTATTTCTTCAAAACTTGTTCCTACTTTATATTTCTTTGTATTCGATATTCTAAAAAGATGTTTATATCCTCCCATAAGAGGAAAATATCCTATTTGACGTAACATCTCTTCCGCATATTCTCTGTCTTTTATTTTTATTCCCTTTTCATCACTGATCCAAGAAACCTGGTCACTAAAAGAAGAGAATTTTTTCGGTGTCTGCATATCATTTCTCCTTAAAACAAAAGAGGGAGAGACCCGCAGGCTCTCCCCCGCCTGTAGGCTTCGCAAGTTTCTACAGAACGATCACTGAGCTTAGTATACGTCATTTTAAATGTCCTGTCAATACGCCAAAACATTCTTAGCCATACCCGCTCAGAAGTATTCTATGCTGTTTTTTCTTCCTTATTCTGTTTTTCTTCCTCCAACTCCCGGAGGACTTCTTCGCCGTACTTATCAATCATCCGTACCAGAAAATCAATGCACCGCTCAAATTCAATATTCTGTTGCATAAGCTCCTCCCGTTATTGTTTGTTCTGAGCTTATTTTACAGAACCTGCCTGAAAACCACATTGAATAGAAATTGATTGTAAATTGACACAATCACTTTAAAAATATCCGCATTTTCTTGAGTCGAATGTATGTTCGTGCTATGATAGATATACTCAATCTTAACTACGAAAGGGGAATTTCTATTGAATCGATGCGATTTTTCTTCTATTAGCACTTGCTTAAAAAATCATATCAGCGAAAGTAATCAAATGAGTCAGCCTGATTTTTTATACGAATTATTTGAAGATTTTATGGATGATCCGGCAAATCAGGATTTTTCTATGGATAATGGTCTGGTTTGTCGTTGGCTGACCGGTCAAGCAAAGATCAGTCCCAAAATATCTGCCTACTATTCCAAACCCAGTAATCAGAAAAAGCTGGCAGAAACCATTCACCAGAATCTGCTTCCATTGATGTCTGACTGCAATATGGCTATACAAGATATTTACACTTTATTCATTCAGGATGACAGCATCTCAGATGCGAAAAAGAAAAATCTGACTCCCTTATATAAACCAGCCAGTTCAAGACTGCTGTTTCTTGCAAAACTGATTTCTTTTGGCATGGAACGCCAATTCATCAAACGTAATACCAAAAATCAGAAGCTACTCGCCGGAGGAGCTTTATCCCCCATTGTGCTGGATTATATTATGGACAGTGAGGTTCCGAAACCATGCCGTCATTTTATCGGAAGAGATAAAGAACTGGAAGAATTATATACCATGCTTGAGGAAAACCGTCATATTTTTCTTTGCGGAATTGCTGGAATCGGAAAAAGTGAACTTGCCAAAGCCTACGCAAAGCGGTACATAAAGCAATACACCAATATCCTTTATGTAGAATATACCGGCAATCTTCATCAGGATATTACTGACATGGATTTTATTGACGATCCGCCGGAAAGCACTGACCAGGAACGGTTTCAAAGACATAACCGTTTTCTGCGTTCCCTGAAATCTGATACTCTGCTTATCATAGATAATTTTAATGTCACTGCCACACAGGACAGCTTTCTGTCAGTAGTATTAAAATATCGCTGTCAGATTTTGTTTACAACCAGAAGCAAACTGGATGAATACTGTACTCTGCCATTAAAAGAAATAGAGGATATGAACGCTCTCTTCCAGCTGGCATCAGTATTTTATTCAGAGGCAGACACGTACCGGCCAACAGTTGAAAAGATCATCGAAACTGTTCACTCTCATACTTTTGCCGTGGAACTGGCAGCAAAACTTCTGGAAAATGGAATCTCAACTCCAGACCAGTTATTAACAAGACTTCAGGTGGAAAAAGCATCTTTCCATAACGAAGATAAAATTAAAATAATCAAAGATGGACAAAGCAGCAAAGCCACCTATTACAGTCATATCCATACGCTGTTTTCGTTATACACTTTATCTCTTAAACAGCAGGATATCATGTGTAATATGTGCTTTCTTCCTTCCACCGGTATTTCTGCCCGTATATTTGCCAAATGGCTGGAATTGCCCACACTAAATGAGATCAACGATTTAATTGAGACTGGTTTTGTCCAAACAACAAAACGTCGCACTATCTCTCTGCATCCGATGATTCAGGAAATCACCCTTTCAGAGACAAAACCATCTATAACTCGTTGCCACATATTACTGGATTCTTTACAGCACATATGTTTAATGCATGGAATGGAAGTAGCTTATTACAAAAAGCTATTTCAAACAATCGGAAATATCATAGAATTGATTGAAAAGGATGATATACCAAAGTATCTGCTTTTTCTGGAAAATGCATTTCCATACATGGATAACTATAACTACCACAAAGGTATGAATGGAATCATTCAGGAACTAACGGGGCTGTTAAAGACAAAAAACATTGGCACCGATTCTGACCGGGCATTGTTACTGGATTTTCAGGCTACTCTTGAAATCAAGCCAGAAAAAGCAATAAAACTGGAAAAGGATGCACTTGCCCAGATAGAAAATATCACTGCTGACAATGCTCGCCTTGTTTCCAACCTTCATGCCAATCTCGGTGGACTTTACCGCATGAACGGTCATCCCGATCTTGCAAGAGAACACATGGAAAAAAGTATCTCACTGCTTGACCAATTTAACCTGCTTCATATAAATGACAGCATACCTCAGATTGCCAATTATGCAATGTTCCTGACAGAACAGCAGGAACCCGAAAGAGGAATCTCTGAATTGCAAAAATTATCCGGCATCATCAAGGAATACCATTCCGATGACTGTCTGGATTATGCCAAAGTTCAGGAAACCCTTGGAACCATTTATCTGATGACTGCCAATCTTCCGCAAGCCAAAACACATTTTAAAAGAGCTTTCAAAATATATGAAAAGATCTGGGCTGATGAACCAGAAATGATTGAAGCAAAATATCAGGAAATTCAGGAGTTATATCCACAGATTGGATTTTGCATTGGAAAAAATCTATCCGGTCTTTTAACAAAATAAGCATAATTTACGGCGGGCAACTTGCCCGCCGTTATATTCAACTATTCGTCAAATAAATATATGCATCTTCCAAAGTGATATCATTATCCAGGACACAATTCTCATTTGGCTTTCCTTTGCTTAATACTTTCATATGAATTCCATTTTCTACATACTGCTTAGATGATATAGAATAATTGGCTTCTAACAAACGGGCTTCTTCTGCATTTTGTACCGTACAATTCCAAACACAGCCCTTTGCATTTTCCAGCAACCCACTCACGCTTCCAGAATATAAAAAACTTCCCTTTTTCATAATGGCAAGCTGTGTACAGGTTGCTGCTAAATCTTCTACTACATGAGTGGAAAACAGCACAGTTCTATCCTTTGAAAAATCAACCAAAAGATTGCGGATCCTGATTCTTTCTTCCGGATCTAACCCGGTGGTAGGTTCATCAATAATCAAAAAATCCGGATTATTAAGAAGTGCCTGTATGAGTCCGACACGTCTCTTCATACCACCAGATAATTGCCGCATTTTTTTATTCTGATGCTCTGTAAGAGAAGTCTTTTCCAAATAATAGGTAATTCTTTGTTTGAGGTCATTTGTGGATACTCCTGATAGTCCACCCATATATACAAGGCATTCTTTCACCGTAAGATTCGGATATAAGTCGATTTCCTGTGGAAGATAACCAATCTTTTTCTGTATTTTTTCATAATTTCCCTCGTTATACAGAATTCCATCAAGGGAAACCATTCCTTCCGTTTGTTTTAAAACAGTTGTAAGAACCCTCATCAAAGTGGTTTTTCCAGCACCATTCTCTCCCAAAAGTCCGTAAATTCCCTTAGGTATTTCAAGAGATGCCTTATTTACTGCAACTACACCATTTTTAAATCTAACTGTTAAATCATTTATTCTAATACTCATAATCTATCCCCTTTTCTTTAAAGCCATTGGTAATACTGCAAATAAAAGCAGACCCACTATAAAAGACACAAGCGTTCCATAAATCCAACTCTCGGACATTAATTGAGTAGGTTCACAAAAGCTGAAAGAAAACAATCCCAGATTTCCGAAAAATGAACTTCCCGCTTTTGATATAAGTCCAATGACAATTCCAAATAAACATCCTATACCTGCCCACATATTTCCAAGCAATGTACACAAAATCACAGAGCATATACTCCAAAGCCAGATGGTTCCGAACATTGCAATGGAAAATAAAAGGAATATCTGAGTGCCCGAAACGCCTTCGTTTACACTGCCCGGTTTTTGCCAGAAAAACAAAACATATCCAACACAGGAAAGTATTAATAAATATAATATTTGAACGCACACTCTCTGTGATATTACTTTTAACTGCTTTTTTTGATCATACAAATGAAATACATCGGCACGCTTACTTTTTACTTCCATCAAATATGTGTCACTACAAAAAATAATTGTTAAAAATGCTATTGGAGACTGAATCGCTGAACCGATTTCTTCATAGTATATAATCGGATGAATAGCACACAATATCAGTATAAATGCACATGAATAAAAAATCTTATATAACGACAGGCAATTTTTTAGTTCCGTTTTCAATGAACCCTCCTCCTTTTCCAGATTGTAACAGAAATACATACTAATATAACTGATGAAATTACAAGAATAATCTGATTTATGTTTGACATTTTGGCTACATGTGTTTCAAAAAATCTGCCAGGGAATCGCACCATAATAGAGAACGGTCTCATATAATAAATATCATTCTTCATGGTCAGCATATTTGAATATATAATGTGTAAAAACAAGATTGGTGCTGCCGGAAGCGGATTTTTAAATATTAATGCTGTAATTGTATAGACACAACATATCATCAAAAGATTCGGAACAATATAGATCAGAGAATTCACGCAAAAATCAATTGGTGTTACTGGAAAGCCCGATTCTAAAGACGTTTTCAAACACAGCATAAAGAATATAACATTCAAAATCACTAATACTCCCAGCATACTAATGAATCCGCTTATTACTTTCCCACATATATATTGGATTGCCGTAACAGGCTTTGTATGTAATAATTCATAGGTACTTTTTCGTGTATCCTGAATAAATAAAAATGATAGCAAGACTGTTGCAAAAAAGGCCATATGCAATCCTGCAAAATCCGTAAATTTTTTGGCAAAGTACCAGGAAAAAGAATGTTCGGATAATTTCCGCTCGATATAATGATTGATTTCTTCTGCTGTCCCCTTATGAATTTCAAGGTCCTCATAAGCATATATTGCATTATAATAGCCATATTGGGATTCCAAAAACTCAGAAGCAGTCTTTACATCCATATTCTGAATTTCTTTCATTACATGATCTGCTTCCTGCCTGCTAAATCCAAAACCATTTTTGGAGGTGTCCATTAACGTCTCTTTGATCGTATCTTCCCACTCCCTTCTTCTTTCTTTATCATCAGATGTGGGAATGTACCCATCCATGACATCAGCATCTTCCAATGCTACGTCATTTTGTGTGATCTGTTCATTCTGTTTGATATAATGAATTTGCAAATACGATGACAGACATTGATACATACTGGCAACTATAATAATCAAGCCAATCCACAAAACAGGGTTCTTTAAATAATCAAGTATACTTCTTTTTATGATTGTTTTCATTGTATCTCTTCCTTTCTTTATTTCTTTAACAACATCATACAAATCAATTCTCAATAAATTCACAATAAAAAAGACTAAAACCACTTTATTTGTGATTTCAGCCTTATAAAGTATTTTTATTCAGCTTTGAAAAGAGCTTCTACATGAGCACCGCCTTGTCTGGCATTATATATTTTCAAATTTCCTCCATGCTTTTCACAGAAAATACGAGAAATATACATACCAAGGCCAAAATGCTTTAAATCATCTTGTGGATTCTTATGATAAAATGGTTCTGTTACTTTTTCCTCAGTATCCACAAATCCTATTCCATCATCTTCAACAGAAATTATAAGAAAACCATCCTTTTTCTTTATCTGCAAAACAATACTTTTTTGTGCATATCGAACCGCATTTTCCAGTAAGTTGTCTGCCACTTCCATGACAAGTTCCTCATCCACTTTCACAATGTTTTGTTCCTGCACTCTTTCTACCTTACATAATTTACTTTCCTTCTTGGACAGCATGGCAGCTTCTGCCTCAATCTTTTTTGCCAGTTCCGATAATTCTATCTCTGAGCATTGCAGTTCCCTCTGTTCTAAATGGGACATTTTTCTCATGTTTTCCGTGAAATGCTCTATACGGTCAATCTGATACATGCCTGTTTGTAAGATATCAATAACATCCTCTGTTTTTATACTCTCAGCAGAAACAAACTCTAAGAGCATTTCCTGATACCCTCGCAATATGGAAAGTGGAGAACGTATGTCATGTGCAATTGCATTCCGCAAGACCTTCTCGTCATCAATCATTCGCCACATCTTTCTGTTGTTATCTGCTAAAGCACTTCGCATCATTTCAAATTCTTTACACAACGTTCCCATCTCATCTTTATTTTCATAGGACACATGAAAATCCAGTTCATTATCTGCAATCATTTGTGAGGCATCTTTTAATTCCTGTAGAGGCGTCTTTAACTTATTTTTATAAAAAAAGAATACCGCAGCAACACTCCCAACAATCGAAAAAATCAGTACCGAATATGTTTCCATAAAGTCACACATTTCCGAAAGATGATGGTCCAAACGATTCATCTGCGATTGATTAGGTCTTGATATCTCAATCTCGTATTTCTTTCCATATTGCTGAAACACGTCCGTATAATCTGCATAATCAATATATTTTTCCCATATTTTATTCTGCATATTTCTTGCAAAATGAACTGTAAATCCAGATAACAGAAATGCTGCCGTTAAGCTGATCACAAAATAAAGCAGAATTGTTTTTTTCAGTGACAAGTTTCTTATTTTTTCCATCGGTATCCAATCCCCCATACAGTTTCTATGTATTCTTTTTCTGAATAATCCGCTATTTTTTTCCTTATACGCCGTACTAATTCCGTTATCGTTCTACTGTCCCCTTCCGCATCATATCCACAGACTTGTGCATATATACGTTCTTTATCAAACACCTGCCCTGGATGCATGGATAAGAATTCAATAATCTGATATTCAATTTTTGTGAACTCCATCCTGTGTCCAGCTATAGCTACTATTTTTTCAGAATAATCAATCAGCATTTCATCCATGAAGCGGTATTCTGTTTTTTGTTGATGCCTTTCTTCTCTCTTTATGTTTGTGACAATCCTTGCTTCCAACTCCCGAAGACTAAATGGTTTCGTAATATAATCATCCCCACCCGAAAGCAACCCATTAATTTTATCATCTTCGTCAACTCTTGCTGTTAGAAATAAAATTGGACATAACACTTTACTGCGTATCAGACGACATACTTCAATCCCATCCATGCGTGGCATATTGATATCCAACAAAATAATATCCGGTTTCATTTCTATTTTATTTAATGCTTCCATTCCATCTGTAGCCGTAATGGTTTCATATTGTTTCATATTAAAATAACTACAAAGCATTTTCACCAATTCTTTATCATCATCGACAACTAAAATCTTGTATTTCATCCAAACCACCTCCAGTATCCATATTATACGATAAAAAACAATGAAATCACAACAAGAGTACATGAAGAACGTAAGCACAATATATCTTTTTTCTCAATTCCTGCTCAATTTCCCCTCAATGCCTTTTTCCTCCGATTTTCGTATGCTTTTCCCACAGCAAAGCAGTACCACACCGGTACGACCTGCTGAATCAATCAATACGAAAACGGAGGTATTTTTTATGCGAGAACTCAGAAACACAAAAATCATTGCTGTAGATCATGGCTACGGCAATATGAAAACAGCAAACACCGTCACCCCAACCGGCATCAAAGCCTATGAAACTGAACCAATCTTCACCGGGAATATTCTGGAATACAACGGCATTTACTACCGGATCGGCGAAGGACACAAAGAATTTATTCCGGATAAAGCTATGGACGAAGAATATTATCTTCTGACACTAATGGCTATTGCAAGGGAACTGAATGTCTTTTCCATCCGTGAAGCAGATGTTCATCTGGCTGCCGGACTTCCTCTCACATGGATCAGAAATCAAAGAGAAGCTTTTCGTTCCTATCTGCTCCAGAATCCAGAAGTCCATTACCTTTTTAACGGCAAAGAGTATTATCTCCGCTTTGTGGGATGCAGCCTTTACCCACAGGGGTATCCGGCTATCGTAAACCAACTAGGAAATTTCAAGGGAACCAATCTCCTTGCAGATATCGGAAACGGAACCATGAACATTCTGTATGTCAACAATAAGAAAGCGCAGGAGAGCCGATGTTGGACAGAAAAACTTGGTGTAAACCAGTGCATGATTGCCGCAAAGAACGCTGTTCTGGACAAATTCGGAGTGAAAATTGAAGAATCCACAGTAGAACAGATTCTGCGGTTTGGAACAGCTGACATTTCAACACCATATCTGGATTGTATCAGTTCTATTGCCAGACAGTATGTGGCAGAACTTTTTTCCACGCTCCGCAAATATGAATACAATCCTGACCTGATGCGCCTGTATGTGATTGGCGGCGGTGGATGCCTGATCCGTAACTTCGGAACGTATGACAAATCACGAGTCACAATCATTGATGACATCTGCGCCACTGCCAAAGGTTACGAATCTCTGGCTTATATGAGCCTGAAAAGGAGGGGATAAACCATGCAGAACAATATCCGCAACACAAACCTGCGCTTTAATCTGGACAAAGAACAGCAGCGGAGAGCCTGGGAATATTTACAGACGATGGACAGGCAGGATTTTAAATCTTACAGTCAGGTAATCTCTCTTGCACTGGTAGATTATTTTGACCGCTACTACCGCACACAGGCTGATCCTTATCTGGAAACAAGAGAACGGGAAGAACTTTTTGTGAAACAGATTGTAGATGCAGTGGAAAACAGTCTGAAACAGGCATTGCCACTTTTTCTTTCCGGACTGACTGCAGGCATGGCGCAAAGGGAGCCCCAAATCAGGGCGTCCTTTCCAGCACCTGAAAATTCACAGCCAGATAGTGATGTAGACTGGGATTTTCTTGGAGAATAAACCCTTTTGATTGGAGGTGAACACATGACTGACTTTCTGACAGCAGACACCAACCTGCCATCTTATATGATGTTTCCCCGTTTCCTTCTGGACATGGAAATAAACGAAACTGCCAAAATGCTTTATATTATCCTACTCGACCGGGCAAGGCTTTCCCAGAAAAATGAGGGCTGGTCAGATACAGATGGTCATGTGTTCATTTACTTTACGATTGAAGCACTGGCAGAAGTTCTCCACAAAAGCCAGATGACTGTTAAAACTGCTCTGGCAGTACTGGAAAAACAGGAGCTTATCTTCCGAAAACGGCAGGGACCCGGACAGCCTAATCGGATTTATGTAAAACTCCCAAAAGAAACCATCCACTATACAGACAGATTTCTTTCCCTAAGACAGACAGAAAACTGTCCTATTGACAGACGGGATTCTTTCCCTGATACAGACAGAAAACTGTCTGGTAATAAGAAAGAGATAAAAAAGAACAATTTAGAAAAAAGAGGGAGTAAGGATCCACTCTCACCCTATGGAAAATTTCAAAATGTTTTTCTGTCAGAAAAAGAGCTTGAAGATATCCGGCAGACAATCCCTGACTGGCAGGATTATATTGAACGCTTATCCGGTTATATGGCTTCTACCGGAAAGCAATATCAGAACCATGCAGCTACCATCATCAGTTGGGCAAGACAGGATCATCCTGCTTCCCGGCAAAGGAATTACGAAAGTGAGGAATACGAAACACTATGACAAGATTTACAGAAAAAGCAAATGCTATAACACCAAACAGAGAACTTCAGCCTGATGAATATTTTAACGAAACAGACCACCTGATCTACTGTTCCAAATGCAATACGCCAAGACAATGCCGGCATGAATTACAGGGAAAGGTTCTTATTCCTTCTATCCGCTGTAAATGCCAGCAGGAAATCTTTGAGCAGGAAGAGACCCAGAGAAAACTTCATGAAAAACAAATGGAAATAGAGCATCTTAAAACCAGCGGCTTACAGGACAAAGCACTCTATGACTACACTTTTGCCAGGGATAACGGCATCAATCCGGAAATAAAACTGGCACACAATTATGTAAGCAACTGGGAAGAGATGAAAGCAAACGCTTCCGGACTTCTCATCTGGGGTGATGTCGGTACTGGAAAATCTTTTTTTGCAGGCTGCATTGCCAATGCCCTTCTGGAAAAAGGCGTTCCTGTACTGATGACCAACTTTTCCCGGATTCTGAATACCCTTACCGTAATGCATTTTGAAGACAGAAACCAGTTCATCAACAGCTTAAACCGCTACAGTCTTCTGATTATTGATGATCTCGGAATCGAGCGGAACTCTGACTTTGCACTGGAACAGGTATTCAATGTGATTGACTGTCGTTACCGCAGTAAAAAGCCCCTGATCATAACGACCAATCTCACTTTATCAGAGCTGAATAACGCCGCTGATATCGCACACAAACGAATTTATGACCGCATTCTAGAGAGATGTATTCCTGTCCGTATCAATAACCGGAATATCCGTCAGGACAACGCTTCCGCCAATTTGAAAGAGGCGAAGAAAATCCTGCTAAGCAATCCTGATTTGAACCAGAATTGAAACAACGGAGTATAACTCAATAGTTATTTCTCACTGGCAGTGGTGCTACTTTCTTTTCATATTCATCACCAGAAATATGCCACTGTCAGTTATCCGAAACTATAGTACTAGACCAGAAGATTTTGAAACCAAAATTGCCCGGATACGGGCATAAAAAGGAGGTGCCAGATATGGCAGATAAAAGGACAATAACACCAGAAGAAAAAGCACTTTTACAGGCAAAGCACCGTCAAGAAGAAGCTGAAGCAAGAAATCGGAAAAAAGAGCGTGATGCCAGAACACACCGATTAGTCCAGGAAGGAGCAATTCTGGAAAGTATTGTTCCCCATATTAAAGAAATGGATTTAGATTTCCTAAAACGGGAGCTGATGATCCGGTTACGGGGAATGTAAACGCACAAGTTCTACTCCCGAAGGGCGCACTTACTCACCACCTGATAAATCAGGCAGTGGTATCCCCTTCGGGGCTCGTGCGCTCTGCCGAGGGCTTTATCCGCTGTTGCAGGCAACATCGAAAGGAGGTGCCAGATATGGCAATTTATCATATGCAAGCCAAAGTCGTCAGCCGTGGTTCCGGTCGGTCTGCTGTTGCTGCTTCTGCTTATATGAGCTGTAGCCGCATGTACAATGATTATGACGGCATCCAGCATGACTATACCAGAAAGCAGGGGCTGATCTATCAGGAGGTGATGCTTCCTCCAATGGCTCCATTGGAATGGAATGACCGGGAACAACTCTGGAATGCTGTGGAAGAAAACGAAAAGACCAAAGACAGCCGACTTGCAAGAGAATTTGTTGTCGCACTCCCCGTTGAGTTGGATAAAGACAGCAATATTTCTCTTCTTCAAAATTTTATTCAAAAAAATTTTGTGGATATGGGCATGTGTGCTGACTTTGCTATTCACAATACAGATGGACACAATCCTCATGCACACATTCTGCTTACCGTCCGTCCACTGAATGAAAACGGAACATGGCAGTATAAAACAGAAAAAGAATATCTCTGTATAAAAAATGGGGAAGAAAGAGGATTTACTGCTTCTGAATTTAAAACTGCTCAGAAACAGGGATGGGAAAAGCAATATCGCTATAAAGTTGGGAAAAAGAAAGAATATCTGACTTCCTCTGTTGCACAGGAAAAAGGATATGAACGGATTGATAAACACCCCAAGAGCAGCCGATATGGCAGACAGAATCCTATTTCCGAACAATGGAACAGTGATGAACAACTTTGTATCTGGCGGGCAAACTGGGCAGATGCCGTAAATGAAATGCTTGCACGTAATCAGATAAATGCTACCATTGATCACCGCAGCTTTGCAGATCAGGGAATCACCGAACAGCCAACCATCCATGAAGGCTACATTGCCCAGAATATGGAAAAGAAAGGCATGATAGCAGACCGCTGTGAAATCAACCGTCAGATTCGTGCGGATAACAAAATGCTCCGAGAATTAAAAGCAAAAGTAGCAAAACTGGCTGAAGCTGTAGAAAAGTCTATTCCAATAATTGCAGAAACATTGGAAGCAATCCGAAATCACATGATTTTTACACAATATCATTTGCTCCACAATGAGATGCAAAAAGAAGTGATCCATGACTGGATGAATCATTTTAATCCAATACTGAATAAATACAACACCGTTAAAAAGAAACTCAAAGCTAAAGTTACAGAGCGGAAAGAACTGAATGTGAAAAAAGAGAAAACCAGTATTTTGAATCCCATCCAGCATATAAAATTGAATCAGCAGCTTACCACTATTACCGAAGAAATCGAAGAACTGAAATCAAGGAAAGAGCAGCTAATCTTCCAGGCAGAATGCTCTACCGATAAAGATATGACGAATCTATCCAAAAAATATGACCAGATGAATAACAATCTGGATATCCTGGATTCTCAGGACATCTCGCTCAAAAAACAGCTTGAAAAAGATGCCGCCGCTTTCCGGGAAGAAAAATTTCGTCCTGAACCAGAACAGTACACAGAATTGCTGGATACCAGAATCCAGATACGTCCTGATTTTCGGGATAAGCTGATTGAACAACTCAAAGGTACTTTCGGTAAGTATTATGACTATCACCGCCGTGATATTGCCGCCAATGAGGTAGATTATCTCAATGTGGAAGATCCTGATGTTTTTTCCCATCGTGCCTGGGAACTTGAATATCAGAGGAAACAGGAGATGCAACGAAATCAGCCTGTCAGATCTAGAAAAAAATCGTATGATATGGAATTATAATAATTTGAAACCTGAAGTTTTCACATTTATAAATAAAAAGCTGAATAAGTGGATTTTCGTTCCACTTGTTCAGCTCTTTTTTACTTATTATAGTTTATCCTCTCGGCGGAAATGGATCATTTCCATATGAGTCTCTTTCTCTAATTTTCCCATTTCTTCCATGAATAAACAATTCTGATTCTTGATTTCGTGCAATCTCTCGTGCTCTCTGTATAGCTTCAGCCTGCGTATCTGTTCTAATTGTTGCTCTTGTGTTATTCTCGCCCTTAACTTGCCAACCACCCTCTTTATGTGGTGTTACATGTTGATTTTTTCCCATCTATGCTACCTCCAACAAATCACGAATTTCTTGTTGCCAATTATCATTATGAATTATTCGCACATCTTGCAAATTTCCTTTCAGAATCTCTGCTTTAGTGAGTTTTGAAAGTTCTTCCCAATTTTTGCCAAAAACATATGTAGCATTGTTAGGATAAACGCTTTCCAGAACAAATATATTCCTATCCGCAAATCCAAAAATCACATAACCTTTAAATCCTGATTTCCCATATGCTCTGAAATCGGGCTGAAAAGAATTTATAAACTCACATTTATCAATCAGCACCTTTTTTGCAGTCTTACTACTCTTTTCAGATACTTTTTTTAAATCATCTTGCATTCTTTCCCACGGATAATCCCCGCTTGGTAACACTTCCCAATTTAACCTTATAATTCGGGTAGGCATCACGTTTTCAAAGTTCTCAGTTAATACTTCACATTCCTCAAAATTAGTAAGAAAAATGTTAATCGTATTAATCAGCAGTTTCTCATTATCTTGACAATATGAAATAGGATCCGTCATTACCATCAACTGTCCTTGTTCATCATATTTCAAAAACAACTCCACATTATATGGTTCAAACTCTATTCTTGCATATCTCTCACGAGGAATGCTAACAAAATCCGTTACCTCTCTTGTTTCTCCACGACCGGCCCATTCATGTCGAGTCCACCATAAAATCTGTGAATACTGTTCTTTCGGTTTTGTTTTATCCTTAATATAAAAAGGCTCTGCATTTCTCTTCATCGTTGGATTTAACATAGAAGGTAAAATTCTTTCTCCTTCGGTTAAATTCTCTGAAAATCCCAGTTTCAGTAACACATTCTTAAATCTCGTTGCATCACGTAGAGCCATTACCAGGTTCTTACCCTCTTCAACATGGCTCAAACATGATAAGCTATTAATTCTTTTCTTTTTAATAACCATATTGTTTCCTCCGTTTAATATAAAATATATCTATATGAAAAGGAGAAATGACCAAAGTACTTTTAAGTTTAATGGCGCAATAGCTACCATATTACTACAATTTTGTCATATGTTTATGCCCCCTGTGTTAAATTTCTGTTGAAAGTTTGCAGTAACCATGGTATCATAGAGATGGATTATTTTATATTGCGCCATGGTCATTTCGTCCATGGTTACTACATTTCGGTGGATATCCACCATCCGAACCAAAGTTGGCCCTTTGGTTCTTTTTTTTTATTTCAAATCCTGAGTATTTGGAATAGCTCCAAACACTCCTTGTAAGTATTTTACAGCAATATTATCATTACTTCTCACATTTGGATAATCGCTTAATCTGCACATTCTCGTTTCTCCATACTGGTTCTTATCTGTAAACCATACCTGATCTCTCCGTACTCCATCGAGTAGCAGTGTGTCATGTGTTGTACATATTAACTGTGCATGATGCGGATTAGATTCATTAGAATTAAACAAACCAGCTAAAAGCTTTACTAAATTAGGATGTAAACCATTCTCTATTTCATCAATAAATAACGTACTTCCAGCATCTAATGCCTCAAAAATAGCAGGTAAAACTCTCAGCATTCGAATAGTTCCATTTGATTCATACTTCAAAAATGGAAGTTCTATCTCCCCAACTTGTTTATGATCTTTGTAAGTAGCATGAAGTGATTGAACACTTACATGTATGTTTTTGATGACCAGCTCTTTGTTCTCTAAATCGTCTTCACTCAATACATGTTTATCCATTTTTGATTCCAAATCAACCTTTAAATTTGTCAATGTGGGATCAGCTATTTTTAAATACTTGAGATATCTTTCTATTGCTTCCTCATTAGTATTTTCTTCATCAAAATCCGGTGCATTTCCAACCGAAGCCATATTTATCACACGATAATTCATTATTTCATTCAGAATCATACTTGCTAAAGGATTGTTTAACATAGCCGCCATTGCCAAGCATAATGCGTCTTCTCTAACAACAGATACCATATTCTTGAAACTAGACAATCCGGAGCGAAGTACTATGTCTTCATATTTTGGAGAAGTCCTCTTAATAAGTACTTCTGTCCGTTTTTTCTTTTTGGTCAAAAGCTCTTTTTGAATTTTTCCATCCTGAATTGCAAATGAATAAGTGTATAAAATTTCCTCGATAATCACCTGAATCTCAAAATACGTCTCTTTACTTTTACAATCAATATCAAACTTAAAAGTTTCGATTGGTGCTGCTAGTTCTTTCTTAATTGCAGGAACTTCTAATAGCTTATTATTATTAGCTCCCAACACAGTAGACATTATTATCATCTTCTGCATTTTCGTAAGTGCTGCCAAATAATTTGTTTTTCCAGAACCATTTGCTCCATAAATGTATGAAATTTTATTATAGTTCTGTCCAGAGACTTCAAATGTATTTTCCTCTAAGAACTCTTTTTTCAAATTCTCCGCAAGGGTTGTGATTCCAGTTATCTCCTTGAATGGACCTGTATTTCCTACTGAAAATGAAACAAACATAATTACACCATACCTTTCTACATCTTGGATTATACCTTCCCCCATCCAATCTGTCAATAGTTATTTTATATTTTCGTATTTTTTTACGATTTTTAACTTTACCATAGCTCATTTCAATAAAAATCAAATAAAATATATGTATTTAACGCGAATTATGTCATTAACACCTGTCACCAGTTTTAGCTACCAAGAAATAACAAAGGGACTGTCCAACAGTCCCTCAGCTATTATTTATAAATTATTTCATGACGCACAATCTCTTCTGCAGCATTCCGGATATTATTTACCGCTCTGACCCATTCCATCTGGTCACGAGCTTTCAATTCTTCCGTAATGCCCTGCCGCTCCATCATCTGACGCACCAGAATATCCATTCTCTCCTGTGCTTCATCGTCCACAGTATTCAAATGTTCTGTCAGTCTGTCTTCTAACATATACAAAGAATACATTGCCAGACGATGCTCTTTCAGATATGTTTTTCGCATCATTCCATATTTCCCATAATGCGGTTCTTCATCTGTACTGATAAGATTCGGATAGTAAATTCCATCTGCGCCAAGTGTGTAGGTTCCACCCATTTTTTCAAATGTGCTTTTCATGTGTTATTCCTCCTTGAAATCAGCGATGTCCTTAGATCATCGCATAATATTTCAGGGCAGCCTTGATAGCATCTTCTTTCTCTTTCGGGCATTGTGGAACTCTTGCATTTTCTGATTTTGGAAGATTATAGTTTTCTCCCACTTCAATTCCACATTTGCGTTTTACCTGAGAAATATATAAACTTGAAACCTTCAAGCCAAATTCTTTCAGCACATAATCTTTGATTTCCTGATAGGTTGCTTTCAACTCGGCACTGGTGGCATCCAGCTCGTCCAGGTCTAAGTCGATCTCTATCGTGTCATCTGGTTTTTGTTGGGACAAAAGAACAACCGTCTCCACATGCACCGTTCCCGGGAACATATCTACATTGCTAACCCTCTCCACATGGTACCCAAATGTCTCAAATGTAGCAAGATCCTGTGACAGGCTCGTCGGTTTACATGAAATATAAACTATATTCTCCACCCCATAATCAATTATCTTTCTGATTGCCTTAGGGTGTATTCCCTCTCTCGGTGGGTCAAGTATTATATAATCAGGTTTCTCGTCTATCTCATCTATCACCTTAAGCACATCACCTGCTATAAATTCACAGTTATCAAGACCGTTTATCGCTGCATTTTCTTTTGCAGCCTCAACTGCTTCTTCCACAATCTCAACACCTATAACTTTCTTTGCAACAGGTGCTATTATCTGTGCTATCGTTCCTGTTCCGCTGTAAAGGTCAAAAACGACTTTATCCTTAAATCCTGCATTTGTCTCTGTCTCAAGATTTTCTGTCTTTTCAGAGTATATTTCAGCTAAATCAACATTTTTGGCATCATTTTCAGAATATCCATCTACAATATCAGAACTGTCAGCAGTCATTTCTAAACATACGCTATTAATCCTTAAGTTTTCAACATCCATTCCAACGCCAACACTATTTTTACCGACTCCTGTCACCTCTCCTCCAAGCACATAGTCTCTTGCCCTTGTGTAAAGCACCTCAGCTCCTTTTGTGTTTGTCTGGAAAAATGAAAACGGTGATATTTTAAACTGAAGTCCTAATATCTTTTCGGTAAACCAGTCTTTTCCGCTAATGATGTGCATTTTGTCACTTTTTACCACATCCCCTAATCCATCGTTTATGATATGGATAAATCCTGTTAATTTTCCATTATACTTAAGTCCATTTAATTTTTCTGATACTTCACTGACATACTCCGATATATCCTGCTGTGATGATGTGACGAGTGCAACAAGGAGTTCCCCTGTTGATACCGCTCTTCTTACAAGAAGATGCCTGAGAACACCCTGATGAGTATTTTTATTGTAATGTGGTACTTGTTTTTCACTGAAGTATTCTACTATGCAGTCTATTACTTTTGAGTAATCATCATCCACTATCTGACAGCCTGAGGCATTTACTATATCATGAACACTGCCTTTTTTATGAAGACCGAGTGTAAGTGGTCCTCCTTTGTATTCATCACCGAACGAAAATTCCATCTTGTTTCTGTAGCCTTTGATTTCAGGACTTGGCAGTATTCCGTCATATATATAATCTTTTTTTATCCCCAAAGATGAGTCGAGTGTCTTATATACATTATCTATTATCTCAAGCACCTGATTTCTCTTAAGTTCAAGCTGTTTTTCATATGGTAATGTCTGATAACTGCATCCACCGCATTTTCCAAACCGGCTGCACATTGGTTCTGCTGTCTCAAGCGGCGATTTTTCTGTTACTTCCAAAAGTATGCCCTGACTTTTATCTTTTCTGACTTTTTTTGCCCTGAATTTTATTTTTTGTCCCGGCAATGCCCCTTTTACAATTGTCAGAGTTTTTTTTTCATTTCCGTTTTCGTCTTTCTCTATCACCTCAACATATGCCTTGTTTGGAAATTCAACTTTCTTTACAATGCCTTCATATATGTTTCCTTTTTTCATGTAAATATTTCCGCCTTTCTTAGTCCTAATTACATTTTGTCATCTCATGCACAAAAGAATACACTTTTTCTGACCACTGCCATACATCCAACTTATCATGACTTAAACAACATACTCTGTCTACCAGACATTCCGGCATAACTTTCATTATTTGTTCTTTGTATTCAAATGGAACGACAATCATATACACATAATCAGCCAGCTTAACCTCATCTTTTACCTTAATTGGTAAAAAACCATCGTGTATAGCCTGCGGATGCTTATCTAAATCATCATACTTAAAATAAAAACGTACTCCCGGTGTAAAGCCTGCACTCATCTCATCCGATGACGGGCTTCTACCCAGTTTTCTCTCCATTACCAATCTGTCCCCAGCCTGACAGTTTCCCCACGAAAACATTACATAATGAAAAAAATCTGTGGGATCATTTGCTGCATTTCTGTCTTCTTTCTGTAAAACAGTATCCGGAAGTTTCCTTGCATTTACAGCCGATAATAAAGAACCACACTTCAAAATGGAAATTGCATTTTCTAAAGGTGCCGTATGACACACCAAATCTGTCATACAACCTCCCCTTGTTTTACACGCCGTACATTCTCTTATAATTTCAGGTCTGCGTACATTCTTATATTTATCCGGATTTAACATTTCTTTCTGAACATACTGTAAAATATCGTCCCTGTCAGCTTCTATTTCACATTGTCTTCCATTAATTTCCTCATAATTCACAAAGTCAATAATGTCTTTCATTTCATTAGCACCTACATTAGGATAATCCGACAAAACTTTGTACAAAACACCATCCCATAATTCTGTGAACTCATGATTTCCTATATTTATCTTCATATTGTTATCACCTGCCTCGCAATATGCTCTACTTTAGTACATAATACACAGCTGCCTGTCTGTCCCATGCTAACACCACATACTGCACACTTTATATGTTTTTGCTGGCACTTTATATCATTTAATCCCTTAATCGTAATCAACACCTGCCAATTCCACACAAAAACTAATCGTAATGATTTCTGAGTCAGATAATTTTGCGTCCAGGATATGCCTTCGTTTGGTAACCTCGTGAGGAGCAAACTGATGATACAAATCGTCAACAATATAATATAAGTGTTTAAAATACAGTCTTCATAAATTGCAATAACAGTGGCATTATTTTTACTTCGTCCTCACATTTCCAAGTATTGTCAGCTGTTTTGCACACTCACTTATACATGCAAGTGCATTCCGCACACCCGGATCATTTAGGTTTCCCTCAATATCTACAAAGAACTGGTACTCCCAATTTCTGTTTTCTATCGGTCTTGACTCTATCTTTGTAAGATTTAAGTCATTGTAATAGAAGTTTGAGAGCATATTGTAAAGTGCTCCTGCCTGGTGCTTTATCTCAAATGAAAGACTTATTTTATTTGCATTTGAAAGGAATACTTTCTGATTTGTGACTATGATAAATCTCGTATAGTTACTGTTTTCAAAGTTGATACTCTCTTTTAATACATCAAGTCCGAAAAGCTTTGCGGCTCTTGTGCTTGCAATAGCTCCCTGCGAGATATCGTCTTCCTCGGCTACTTTTTTCGCCGCACTTGATGTGCTCATGTATGATTCACTTTCCATTCCCTGTTCTGTTATAAATTTTGAACATTGCATTATTCCCTGCGGATGTGAATACACCTTTTTTATATCTGATATTTTTGCTCCCGGTTTTCCAAGAAGTGCCTGTTCTACTTTTACTACATGCTCTGCAACTATTGTTATATCATAATCGAGAAGAAGGTCATATGTGTCGTTTATTCCGCCTGTTGAAGTGTTTTCAATAGGTATAACTCCGTATTTTGCCTCACCGTTTGCTACTGTCTCAAGTACCTCCTTAAAAGAAAGCCTGTTCATGGAGGTTATATCTGTTCCAAATACTTCCTCCATTGCCTGCTCAGTATATGCCCCATGTTCTCCGAAGCATACGATTCTTGTATCTTTGTCAACATCGAGCTTGTCCACCTGCTTAAATGGCAGCAGCTCATTTGTCTCACTTCCAAGAACTTTATACTGATACTTTCTGCTTATTGACATTATCTGTCTAAAGAGATCTTCT
This sequence comes from Clostridium sp. AF34-13, assembly GCF_003477845.1. Classification (NCBI taxonomy): domain Bacteria; kingdom Bacillati; phylum Bacillota; class Clostridia; order Eubacteriales; family Clostridiaceae; genus Clostridium; species Clostridium sp. AF34-13. The sequence goes on along the minus strand of NZ_QUEB01000006.1, from coordinate 132,640 downwards.
ATTCCTGTCTTATTAAATTCATCAGTTGTAAGTTCTCTGAGAGTCTTTATCTTTTCTTCTTCTCTTACGGGGTCAAAGACTTTTTTTCCCGTACTTCTTTTATACGCCGCAACATCCGTTGCAACTTTCATTCTTTCTTCAAAGAGCTTTGCTATCTCCTTATCGATATTATCAATTTTTTTTCTGCTTTCTTTTAAGTCAACAACCATAAATCTATTTTCCCTTCAGTTCTTTATCTCTAATTTTTAAGGAATGCCTCATAGCATTTCTTTGCTTCGTAAACATCTGCTTTGCTTGCTACCTCCCACGGTGCATGCATATTTAATATAGCTACACCACAGTCGATTACTTCCATTCCGTAAAGTGACATGATATAAGCGATTGTTCCGCCGCCACCTACATCTACTTTTCCAAGCTCTGCCATCTGATAATGCACATTGTTGTCATCCATTATCTTTCTGAGTTTTGCTATATATTCTGCGTTTGCATCATTTGAACCTGATTTTCCGCGGCTTCCCGTAAATTTGCTGAATACAACTCCGCGTCCGCAGAATGATGCGTTTTTCTTTTCAAAGGCATCTGCAAAAAGCGGGTCATAGCCTGCATTTACATCTGATGAAAGCATCTTGCTGTTTGCAAGGCATCTTCTAAGTTTAAGGTCATTATAATCACCCTCAAGACTTATAAGTTCTGCCACGACATTTTCAAAGAATTTCGACTGCATTCCTGTTGCACCGACACTTCCGATTTCTTCCTTGTCTACTAAAAGACAGCAGGCTGTTTTTTCAAGCTCGGCATCAGTTCCAAGCATTGCAGCAAGCGAGGTGTAAGCACATACTCTGTCATCCTGTCCGTAAGACATTATCATACTTCTGTCAAAGCCGAGTTCTCTTGCCTTTCCTGCCGGTACGACCTCAAGCTCTGATGACATAAAGTCCTCTTCTTCCATTCCGTATTTTTCTTTTAATATTGCAAGTACGCCCTTTGATACAGCTTCTTTTTCCTCATCATTAAGTGGTATGCTTCCGACTAAAACATCAAGGTTTTCGCCATCGATAACCTTTGAAGCTTTCTTTTCCATCTGATTTGCTGCAAGATGTATAAGAAGGTCGCTCACGCAAAATACAGGATCGTTATCGTTCTCTCCTATATTTACCTCGACAACACTTCCATCTTTCTTTGCAATAACACCATGGATTGCAAGAGGAATTGTTACCCACTGGTATTTCTTGATACCGCCGTAATAATGTGTATCGAGATATGCAAGGTCACTGTCCTCATACAAAGGATTCTGCTTTATATCCATTCTAGGTGAATCGATATGTGCCCCTAATATATTCATTCCACTATCAAGCGGCTCTTTTCCTATCTGGAACATTGCAACCGTCTTATTCATGCACACTGAGTATATTTTATCGCCACATTTAAGTTTTTCACCAGATTTAAGATAAACATCAAGATTTCTGTAGCCTGCACTCTCAGCCTGTGCGATTATCTGTTTTACACATTCTCTCTCTGTCTTTCCTGCCGACAGAAATTCTCTATATTCTTTACAAAGTATTTCTAACTCTTTTTTGTTGTTTTCATCATATGATTTCCAAGCATTTTTTCTTTCCATAATAAAATAACCTCCATTTCACACTCCCTATATTTTATATCCTGAACACCAATAATGCAAGTATTACTGCAATAAATCCCTGCCTTATCTTTGCAATCACATACTTTTTTATTGATAAGTCTGTTCCTGACAGTACACTGTATGTCTGTGCAACACTTGAAATTCCGCCAAAGGCACACAGCCAGACCGTAACAATAGTTTTCGCATCTGTCATAATCACTCTTATACCGGACAGCCATTCATTCCCTGCGAGCTGCATCGCACCTGTGCTGACCTCTGTTATCCCTGCGGCAATGCACCCTGCCACATCGTATTTTTCAGGAATTATATATTCTATTATACTCGTTATTATTGAAAATAATATTATGTAACCGCCTATTTTTAATATTGTTTCACACGAATCCGCAATACTCTCATCAACGGCATCCATCACCGGATAATTTTTTTCAGTCTTAACATTTTCTCTGCTTCTCTCATCTTTCCTACTGCTCAATTTTTTACCTTCATTAATATTTTTTTCAAACTTAACACTTTCTCCTATTCTCTCCGCTTTCTTGTAACTTAATTTCTTCCAGACATTAAAACTTTTTCCATCACTTCCATTTTTATATACATCCACAATCATTTTTTTATCCCGGCTACCCTGAGAAGATTTTTCTCTCACCGTCAATTTTTTTCTCACTATCCATGCATTTATCACCGCTGAACCTGCGACAACGACAAATATCAAAAACGGATTTTTTACATCAAGGCATTTTACCCCGATAAATTCAATAAGAAACATAGGGCTTAAATTATTGCAAAACATCATAAGATACTGGGCTTCTTCCCTCTTTATCTCTCCGCCCTTATACAACTGTGCAGCCGTTTTTGCCCCGATAGGACATCCGGCAAGAAACCCTATAAGTATGGGATAACTTCCGCCGTCACTTACCCCAAACACTAACCCAAAAAGTGGTCTTAAAAAACGGTTTATGTATTTTGTGGTTTTTAATTTCACCAATATTCCGGACAAAATCATAAAAGGAAGCAATGACGGGACTATTGCCATAAACCATAACAGCAGCCCGTCTTTTGCTCCCTCACTCACAACTGACGGCATTATCGTAAATAAGATTATCATACCGACAGTCATCACTATAAATAATTTTCTTTTCATGATACACCTCTTTAAAATGATATGTCTGCACTATAAATCCATACATTTGTACCAATACCACACTATTACAATTTCAGTCTATAAGTCTGTGCACTACATACTATTGTCTGCAAAGCCTTAGACTTTATGCTAAACATATCTTTAAAAAGCTTTTTGTATCATGTTTATGTTATCATTTGTTTTTTATAACTATTTCATGCTGTGGTGCATCCTCCTGTTTAAATCCAACGAGATTGTCAATATACTTTTTCAGTGTATCATCATATGTTATAGCATAATGACTTATAAGATTGATGCCGACAAAATTTATATTTTTGTCTTTAATACTTCCCATAAAATCAATATTCTGACCGTTTTCTTTAAAATATCCATCAACATTTTTAAGACCATTTATATACACACCCTGCCACTGTGCATACTCTTCATCAAACAGCTCTGTTAATATCTCCTTTTTGTCAATTATCAATGTAGGATAACCGTTTTCAAAATTTATGCTGTTGCAGCTAACCCCAAGAAGTGCTTTATTTCTTGTCTTTAGGTCATAAGGAATATTGTCTGCATTTATCACCACTTTTGTTCCGCTCTTTGCAACATCTTTTATTATATTTTCCGCATCATCCCTATCATCATATGTAAATCCGCTAAGATAAACAGTCTCATATTTTGACAATTCCGATGCCGAATATTTTTCTATATTTGTCTCATCACTTTCATAAATCTGAGGATATATCATCGCCAACTGATGTACCTTATCACCTATTCCTATCGCTTTGTAACTGTTTTCTACTTTAAAATTGCTATTATCACATTTGTCATGGTGAAAAAGTATATAATACTTATTTGATGATATAAGCCTGTAATTTTCTTTTTTTGCGGCATCCTCAACCATATATATGTCGGCATCTTTGTTTCTCATTTTAGACTTTTCTAAAACTACGGTATCATAGCCTGCCGAAATACACCTGTCAAAAACATAAAGGTATTCTCCAAGATCCATTGCCTCCGCAATTTTATCCGTAATCTTATCTTCATTAAGTTTTCCCGCAAAAATCATCTTATTTTTTGTTACTCTCTGTGCTTCCTTCAAAATACTGTCAGATACATCATTCTCTTCTGAAAATGTCACAAAATTATCTCGTTTCTGATATGTCAGATATGCCGAGGGAATCATATCCATACAAAGCAATATACATAATGCAATATGTATCTTAAGTTTTAATGTTTCCCACATGACAAATGCCACAAATATGCTGGTATATGACATAATAGCCAGAACATATAATCTGTCACTTCTAAAACCTGTTTTCTTTACAAACCATCCTGCAATCGGATTTACCGTAAATACCATAAGAAATATGCCATATAAAAACATTATATTCGTTTTTCGGTGACTGCATATAAATCCAAATACAGCACATAACAAAATAACTATTCCAAAATAATATATAGACTCATCATGTCTAAGATTATACACAGGATTTAACACATCTTTAATTGAAAAAATAATCGTATCTTCCGAGATACAAAAATTTTCACGATAAAATCCCTTTCCTGCTAATGACTGATATATTGTTACGATATTTGGCAAAAGAACTGCTGCTGCAGGTGCTATAATACCATGTTTTTCTTCATTTACTATTTTCCATAATAAAAGCAGTATCACCATGCAGCCTGAAATCACTGCCGCAGTATATGCATCAAGCTGCCTGAGTATCAGCAAAGCAAGTGCGGTAATGACCGGCATAATTTTCTGCTTTGTTTTTATATAATCAAAACTTGTATAAACTGCCACCGGCACGATTACCGTGCTGAGCAGTGCACTTATATTTTCGGTTACAACAACATTATAAAAATTGTATGGTATAAACATCCATATCAATCCCGTAAATATACCTGCAAAATATCTCTTTGTTCTGCAACCTATTAATACCCAGCACAATAAAGCGGCTAAACCTATAATTAAAACCATCTTTTCCCCATTTCCATGTCTATTATTGATACAAATATCTGTTCATAAGCATTATATCATTCAAGTATATTGTCAATTATATTTTCCATAACCTCATCCACCTGTTTTTCCGTCAATTTAGACATATTTTCTTTAAAATCAAGACCATCCCTAAGATCGATAATATAACTTCTTGTCGGAGTTTCACTACTCTCCATAAAAGCAAGTTCTCCTCCAAGCTTCGTTATTATGCTCCTTATCTCATCACAAAAATAATCTGATATATTTTCCAATGTTGGAACCATTGTGTCAAATGGAGGTATCTCATTCATAACTCTCCCCTGAAATTTTTCAAGATACTCTTCTATTGCTTTCTCAAATTTGTTAAAAAGAACAAATTCTCCCTCACTCTTCATTATATAAAACACAAATTCCCATGTATGAGGATGTGTCTGACCGTTTTTTCCGTTTATTATAATATAATGATTCGCATTAAGATAAAATTTAAATTTGTATTCTCTGTAAAGTCTAGTTGCCATATTTCTCCTCCTGACATTTTCAGATGCTGTTATGTCAGCCAATCTGCTCTATTATCTTATTAAGGTAATCATTGCAATACTCTTTTAACTTTTTATCGGATTTTCTCCATTCACATGGTGTCAGGCACTTATCATTTTCTCCGATTATCATCTGCATGATATTTTTCACCTCATTTGCGGAATGTCCTATAAACACAAGCATAACCGCATTTTTTTCTTTGACACTGTCTATTTCAAATTTAAGCGTCTTTTTGTCAAGCATCCACTGGGAATTTTTTAAAAAAATGTCATATGCACCTGCATCACTAAAAACAACTGTTTCAAATCTCACTGATGTTATATTTTTATTTTCTAATTTTTCCATAAAACGATCTATTATTTTTTCTTTAAATACAGTGTTTTTCACATCATATTCACTCAACATACTAAGTTCACTCTCAATCTTCTCAATGCTCAGATTTTTATTTTGAATCTGTTCATTAAGTTTGTCAATCTGAGACTGTTTTTTATCTATATTGCCCGCCATAATCATCGACACTACTAAAAGCATTAAAACAAGAAGCACAACTCCTATTAGAATTATTATCTGTGCCTGCATAAACTCATTGTTATTGATAATATATTTTTCATTCGTAAGCAGACATATTTTATATTCATCTCCATTTACTTCAAAAAATACACCCGATGCAATATATTTTTTACCTGACTGACTTATAAATCTATGCTTCACTTTATTCTTTTCAAGACTATTCAAAAAACTCCGTCCGCTTTCAGATACATAATACGATGCTGTTGAAAGTCCTCTGTATCTGTCACTCTCTGTTACATCCTTTACAAATAATAAAGAGTCTTCCTTTGACAAAGTCCAATACTCTTTTTCAGAGCCATCAATCGACCCAAGTATATCTCTTATCATTTCCTGTCCTGAACCAGATGTATCTTTTTTAAGATTTATTTGATCCAATACAAGTTTTATATACTGATCCTGCTGAGACGCATAAATTTCAAGAACACCGTTATTGTATGTTTTTGTCTGGTATAAAACCACACAGCCCACAACTAAAGCAAATACAATAATTGCAAATGAAACCTTTTTAAATATTCTGTTTTTATTCATTTTATAACTTCCTCATCCACTCTCTTTTTAATCTTCCAAAAACATATCAGTCAGTGTTGACAATTTTTTTAATCTTCTCGATAATTCTTATCGGTATAATAAATTCATCTCTTATAACCTTAAAGAACGCTCTCTTTTCTTCCGTAAATGTCTTTGTTTTCCATGCACTGTTTGTATTTATACTGTTTATAACCCCTGCAAATCTTATAAAAAATACGACAAAATTAAAAAACGGAAGTAATGGTACTATATACCACTGCCTTGCATAATATCTCCTTAATTTCTTGAAACCTGATAAAAAACCTATCGTTGTAAAATAATAACAATATCCTACCAAAATATAAAGCAGAAATATAAACAAAGTTGAATAAACTATTGAAGTGAAAGAATACTTCATAAACAAAAGACATATAAGTGCAAGATACCATATAATTCTTGGAAATGCAAAAGTATGGTCATACATCAGTGTTCTTATATTAACATCAGTGAATATTTTCAAAGGATTCATCTTTTTTTTCATAAACAGATGTGAAACTTCCAGACTTCCTCTCTGCCACCTCTGTCTCTGTGTATAGAGTTTATTCATATCTTCTATTGGATCAACATAAAATATAGCATTCTCACACATATAAACACGCTTTTTCTGAAGATATTTCATCTGAAATGTAATCTGCGTATCCTCGCATATCGTATCTGTATTATAAAGCTGTGATTTAAGCACCGTAGATTTTCTAAATGCTGAAAATGCACCTGACAATGTATATATTGCATTCAGCTCAGATGCATAATTTCTTCCTGCAAGAAATGCCTGTGCATATTCCATAAACTCCATTTTTCTAAGTAATTTTGCAAAGAACCCCTTATACTCTTCCACCTGGTCCGGCATTGTCATTATCGCACCTGTCATACAGTCTATAGACAGGTCTGCCTCAAACTTATTTACCATATTGGTAAGAGCAGTTTTTTCAAGTATTCCGTCACTGTCAATATGAATTATATATTTTCCATCACTGTTAAATAAAGCAAGATTTAAAGCTTTTGACTTTCCCTGCTTTGCATTTAACCACTGCATCATAAGTTCCGGAAACTTCTTCTGACATTCAGCAAACACATTAAAACTGTTATCCTGCCCCTGATTGTTCACAAGAAATATCCTTATCTTGTCATTCGGATAATCACTTTCATATATCGAACTGATACAGGCCTCTAACGAGTCCTGTGAGTTATAAACAGGTATAAGAAGCGATATCTCCGGATATATTATAGGAATATCATATTTAACCGGTTTTATTTTTTTCTTTATAAGAACAACTATACTTCCTATTGACGGTATTATCTCCATAATAACCGGAATGATTATCCACGCTGCCCAGAAGACAAAAGAATTTACAAATCTATTTATTATCATCGACATATCCAAATCCTCCTACCTTCTGACTTATTATCTGAGCTTTTGTAAATACATAAAAATATAATATGATAGACAAGATATAGAAGAAAATTCTTCCTATCAATGCATGTGAAATATAATAATAATCCACACCTTTGAAATGTATTATAAGACATATCAGTATTATTCTTAATGCATTTGCGACAATAATATATACCGTTCCTATGCATCCTATAATGACTTTTTCATATCTTGAATATACATTAAAAAATATAAGAAGTGACAGAAATGCCGTTATCTCAATAATACCCGAACATTCAAAATCAATCTTTAGTGTAATGGAATCTTTGGCTGATTCCACAAAAATAATACCATATTTATAATATGGTTCAAATACACCGGTCATTTTTCCAACTATACCGGCAACCGCTGCTACAATATTTGCCATAGGCTGTGTAAGTACATCTTTAAATCCGACAAAAATGATTACAAACAATCCGGCACTTCCCCATAGGAAATGCCAGAATGGTAATTTCGCTTTTTTAGTCACATGAAGTATGTATAACCACACAACCAGAAATATCAAAAGTATTATATATCTAATCATTCAGCTATCCTCATCATGCTCTTTTTATCTTTTCTTTTTTTGTATGAAAGTACACCTGCTGCCGTAAGACAACACATTGTAACCCCCACAAAAGGACCTGTAGAAGTACCCGCATATGTCACCCACTCTTCACCTATATTTATATACTGTGCCTGCAAAACTTTCATCTCATTTTCATCAAGACCAAATTTCTTAGCAAGTTTGTTCATATAAATTCGATATTCCATCTCATCATATTTGCTGCCTGTTGTTATCTTAATCTTTCCATAATCAATAAACCCCTTATCTGATACATTTTTATAAGTCGTCCATGAGCCTATATCTACAAGCGTAAACTCATATGTTCCATTTTCAAGATTTGTAAGCTTTGGATTCCAGTTTATATTTCCATCCTTGTCAACAGAAACAAATCTGAAAGAAATTGATGTCTTATCATTTTTATTGGCTCTTACCGCAAACGGCATAAACTCATTTTTCCCCTCAGTTGTCTTATGAAGAAGTGATTTTACATGACCGTACAAATATCCGTCAGATGCATATAAAGCAGCCTCCGAATCATCAGTCTGTCCACCCTGTGTAGAATATTCTATAAGTGAATGTGGATAATCGTCCCAGTCGCTATACTCACCATCATATGTTATTCCATCAAACTTCTTGTTAAGTGCACCATGCGATGAACCCTTGTCAATATTTACTATATCTTCCACAAGTGGTTTATCTGCACAGTAATATCCAAATGAAACCTTTTTGTTGTACTGTTTAAGTGCAGAAACAGGTACTGAAATTTCATACTGTAGATTTGAATGTTCTACTTTTATACTTTCACCCTTCATCTGATGGTTTACATAGTCATTTACCTCAACCTGATATTTTCCATCTTTTTTTACCAGCTTTAAAGATGTTCTTCTGCCTGTATCAGTGAGGAGCTCATATGCACCTCTTGAATAACTTCCTGATGCTAAAGCTGCACCATCTGAAGTTTCCTTAAGATATATGTAAATATAATCCCCGTCAAATACAACCGCAGCCTTTGATAAGTTATTGTTTTTCTCAGTGTTACCCGTAACATCTTTTTTGTCAACCGCATTCCAGTCAGAGAAATTTCCATCAATCTTTATACCATTATATACATAGTCACTCTTCGTCTCTTCATCCTTTGACTTTAAGTCAGTAATATCCTCGCTTTTGACCTTTGTCCCGCAATATTCCAATGTGTATTTTTTACCGCCAAAAAATTTCTGAGGTATCCTGAATTCAGTTTCATACTTATCTTTTTCCTGACTTGGCTCTGATGCCTTATCTTTATCACCTACACCATCTATATCACCAAAAGTTCCGTTTTTAACAGCATTCATATTCGCTCCAAAACGTATTCCGTCACTGCTTCCATCTTCATATTTGATAATAAAGTTTGTAGATGTTATAGGCTGTCCATATATATTTCCACCATTTTGCTGAACATAAAAATATACATAGTCATCATTCTTTGACACAGACCATTTTGCAATCTTTGAATCATTTGACTTATATGCAGTAATCCCATCCCACTCTGAAGGATTTCCATCAATTTTTATTGTTCTTGCCGCCATAACTTTATTCTGCGGCATAAAAAATGATGTTCCAGCAAGCAGCAATGCCATACTTCCTGCAACAATTGTTTTCTCTAGTCTTATCATAAAAACTCTCCCCTCTTAAGCAAAACTAAGCTTTACATTCTTATTTCCTCAGTTGAAACTGAATATATCCTCAATGGATTTTCTCCAATTTCAAGCCTTATCAATGCCCAACCATTTTTTTCAAAAACCCTGAAAAGTTTTTTCCAAAAAACTTCTCCTACATTTTCAATATTTGCGTCGCCATTAAACTCTTCCAAATCGTTTAAATATTTGTTTTTGTATTCTTCAAGTGTTTCATTCACCATGTTCTCCATATCGGAAAATTCAACAAAATCATCATCCGACGGTTTTGCAAATATTTCTCCTTCTAATATATGATTATGCTTGTGCTTTTCATTATTGTCAACACTATGGGTTATGCCAAGTCTGTATTTAATCTTATAACATTTCATCTACTACCCATGCCACCTCCATTTCAGAATAATGTACTCTCACAACAACATCATGTCGTATAATACTTAAAATACAATTTTATATATTTTAGAACATAAGCTCCTGCTGTGTAACCTGTATCCGCGTTGCTATCATTGTTTCCTGTTCATCTCCTCTTGTGTGCTCCCCTTTAAGATACTGCATTCCGTTTCTCAAGCTTGCCGCCACAAGATTTAACACATAAATATTGTCAAATCTGTCATATATTGAATCACCACCAAGACCTGAAAGGCAGATAAGCTGCGTATTTGTCTTTTTTGCCATATCCATAAGCGGTTTCAAAAGATGTGAAGCGTTTGTCTGTGCAAAAGGATTGTCCATAACAAGCACTTTTCCCTCATTATAATTGGTAAATACATCTGACACATCTTTTCTCATATAGTAGAGCAGACTTGACAGAACTATAAATGCCGACAAAAATCCCTCACCACCTGAATTTTTCGCAACATCTGACCATGAAATTTCTCTTCCTTTCTGCTCCTCTATCTTGTAAAGCTTTATGCGGACATTACCCGTACCTGCCACCGTATCGTATAGATACTTCGTGTTGATATAAAGCCCTGTTATATCATCAGGATTTTTATTTTCCTCTAATGCCTTTATCGTCTTTGCAGTAACCTCTTCAAGAATATCCTGTATCTTAAGATGATATATCTCCTCATTCTCATACCACTCAGGCAGAGTTATCTTAAGCATTTTCTTCCTCTCTCCATGCACTTTTATCGTTGAATTTCCATCTATCTTGCCAAGCTCCTCGTGGACATCCCTTACATATTCCTCAAGAAGTTCAACTATCCTTACACGCTCCTTTTCAACGATGGCAACATCTACCTCAAGTTTTTCTATCATACTTTCGTAAGATGAAACCAGTATATTAAGCTGTTTCATGAAATTGACTGCATTATCCGTAAGTGATAATAATACTTCGATAGGCTTCTGGAAAAATTCATCCTTAAAGATATTTTTTCTTGCCATCTCGTTTAAAAGTCTTGTGATAACATTACTCTGCTTTCTCTCATTTTCAATAAGTTCTCTGTAATCTCTTATCATCATGCCCCTGAACTTATCAATTTCTTTTACCGACTTTCCAAAAATATCCTCTTTCTTTATATGCTCATCGGTTTCCTCAACCTTTAAATCACTATATTCGGCAAGTGCAGAAATATTTGCTTCATATCCTCTGCAAAGACTTGTAACTCCGTCAAGGTCAAGTCTGGTGTCTCTTATCTCATTTTGGATTATAATTATCCTGTCTTTAAAGTTTGTGTCAGATATTTTATCCTTGCTAATTGGCTCTTTCTTTTCAGCAATCCTATACATATCCTTGTAAGCATGCTCAATGTCTGACTCTTTTTTGGTTATCTGCGTATTGACTTTATTAAGTTTTTCATCATACAACTGTAACTCCATATTGTTAGCAGATATGCGTTCATCTAATTCTGCCTTATCGTCTTTATCATACCTTGTCTTTTCAATGTCTGTTTTTTTAATACGGTATTTTGCAAGTAGTTCTGCTAACTCCTGCTTACTCTTAAGAAATCTCCTGTTGGCACTGTTATACTGCTCCGTAAGAAGTTTCACTTCATTTGAATAATCATTTAAAAGGGCATTGTAAGCTGCCTCTTTTGAAATCCTTTCCTCTTCGTCAAGCAAAGTATAAGACGCCTTATCAACATTTTCTGATTTTCCCTTAAATTTTTCAAAATACTCATATCTTTCCTGAAGTCCAAGAAGCTCCTGTTTCTTCTTCATCTCAGTTTTTTCATCCGCTTTGATGTCCTCGATAAGGTTATTAAGTTTTTCTGTAATAATGTTCAGCTTATTGTCAATATCTTCATTTTTCTTGTCAAGTCGTATTTTTTCCTCTTTTGCATCGCAGTAATCATTATAACTCTCTCTAAGCATCTCGAAATCCTGCAATCTTATCCCTGCAAGATTTTTTTTCTCATTCAGTGCTGTTACATTCTGATTTATCTGTTCGTTTACTAAGGTAATCTTTCTTTTCAAACTTTCCAGATTTTCAAGTTCAGCCTGCATCTTAACAGTTTCACTCTCGAGTGTATCAATAAGTCCCCTGCTGCTTTCTATACTGTCACTTTCTATCGTCTGATTTTTTATACATTCCTGTTTAGAAAAATACTCCTTATATTCTTCATCTCTTCTCTCAATGTTTTCCTGTATTTTCCTGCTTTTTTCCTTTTTTTGTTCTATGATTTCATATCGTTTGCTATCATTGAGAAGTTCCTCTTGAAATTTCAGATAAAAGCTTATCTTTTCAAGTTCTACAACACCTGTTTCATCATTTATAAAACTATCTTCAAGCTCCTCTCTCTTTACAATTGGCACCGGATTTGAAGTAAATACCTTATTTTTATCTGCCAACAGCTTTTTAAAATCCTCACCGGAGATTATTACCGCATATGGAATAAATGGATTATTGGCAGCTATCTTTTTATTTTCATCCATACTTCTTCCATTATTTGAAAGCCACTCCATACCATATATATATTCAATCTCCATAGATGACAGATATTCATCAAACTCTTTTGAAACCTCCAATAATCTTCCATTCTCAAGAAGTTTTATCTCTGTGTTTGTCTGCTCGCTCTCACGCTCTAACAACCTTTTTGCAGCACTTATCTCCTTAAGCTTTCTGTCTGCACCCTTAAGTATCACTTCCTTGTTATAAACATCATTTTCACTTACAAGAAAATGTTTCATAATATCCTGTCTTATTTTTAACTGCTCCTCAAAATCAAGACATATTTCTCTCTCTGATGCCAGCTTGCTCTTTTTCTCCATAATCTCATTTCTGAGATCATCCTGCTTTCTTACATATTTTACAAAATCATCATCATTTTTCACCTTTTCCTGTTTAAGAGAAACTATATCTTTTTGTATCTTCGACATTTCTTTTTTATACTCATCATCTCTTAATTCTAATGTCCCCGTCTCATAAACACCTAAAATATTTCTGCAAAGCTTTTCTTCGTATTTTTTATTAAACTGTTCTTCAATCACATCATAATTTGAAATTTTTGCCTGACACTTTCCTATCTGTAATGAATTGTCATCCTTTTGTTTAAAACAGTCGGACTTACTTTGGTTGTACTCTTTTTCCTGCTTTTCCTGCTTTTTTATATTTTCTCTTGTATTTGCGATTTCAGCCTCGCACTCCGAAACTGCCCTGCTGTAATGTTTAAAAAGTGTTTTTCCGAGTTCCTGTCTTTCAGGTTCTTTCTGTTCCTCACTCTTTTTTGATGCTTCAAGACGGCTCTCAATCTTTCTACATTCTGCAAGAGCAGCATTTTTTTCTTCATTTTCTCTCGCACAAAGAAGCTTTGCCCTCTTATTCTCAAGCCTGTCTTTTTCTTTTGCAACCTGACCTTTTTCAAGTGTTATCTGCTCGTATTCGTGTATGAGTCTTTCCTTTTTTGCCTCTAATGAATGAATATTATATGATACTTCTTCATATTTTATATCTGAAATCTCTATCTGTTTTTTCCTTATGTCTTCGTCAAGAAGTCTTTTTCTTTCCTCAGCTTCTGCATTTAACTCATTTAATATCACATTAAACCATGCAATATCATTTTCTTTATTTTTTCTTTTCTCAGTGTAATCGACATATTCATCCGCATATACTCTTATGCCAGATGCTTCTTCCAAAAAACCTCTGAGATTTTTCATTCTCTGAATTTTTGTCTGATTGTCCCTGTACTGTTTTGCGTATTTTTTTATTATAGTCTCAAATTCTAAAATGCGGTTTCCATCTTTATTGAGTTTACTCTCTATTGCTTCTAAAAACCACTTTTCAACAAGACCTTTTTCATCACGGCAATCCGTAAACAACTCTGAAAGTCCAGATTCTTTTAAATTTATCTTTTTTATAATAGTTTCCCATTCTTTATAATTTATCTGGTACTGCTTAAGCTTTTCAAAATACATTCTTGACTGGGCAGGCATATCCATATCATAGTAATTAAAATGCATACCATCTTCTCTTTTAAGCTTTTCAAATACCTTTTTACATGAACCCCAGTTTTTTAATGTCATACCTGATTCAGTCTCATTTATTATAGGTATATGATATATGTCATTTTCACATCTGGCAGTATATTCATATACAAAATTTATCATCTCAAGTTCATCATGAGCCTCCCCATCCGAAACTTCCTGATTTTTTCTTACCATCATTCCGGTAAGCACATAACCGGCTTCCCCGTCAAGCACCCACTCGACCATAATGAAAGTCGGTCTGTTTGTCGTAAAATAACTCTCAAACTTTCTATCCTTTGTATCCCTGTATCTTTTATGCACAAATGGTGCCGTCATCATCTGCACAAGCACTGTCTTTCCGCCACCATTTCTAAGTGACATAAGCGTACTTTCACCATTAAACTGAAATGCTTCATCACTTATCTTGATAGAATTATTGTTATAATTTAAGTTTACGATACGAAGTGTATTTATCTTACTCACCTTTTACCTTCTCCTTTTCATCACTGATTCCCAAAACTTTGCTCACTCTTATATAGTTGTTCTGATTTAACAAATTCCAGTCCATAAAACTGTCAAGTTTTTTTGTTGTGTTTATCATATCATCTCTCTCTATATACTCTATAAGTCCCTGTTCCTGTAAAAAGGTCAGTATCCTGTGGACAAAACCCTCTTTTGTCGTCTTTGTCTTTCTTCCCTTTTCGTCACTTCTAAGTGCCGTGTATGCTTCAAGCATATTTGAAAATGCAAGCCCTGTCTTTTCCTCTTCCTCCTCGGTCATATTATTCCCAGCCTGTATAAGTCTGTCTGAAACCAGATTTATAAGTTCACCGACCTTAATATATTCTCTTGATTTACTGCTGCTCCCCTGACCGTCATAAAATTCTGTAAGCATTGTAAGGATAACAAACTGTGACAGATAATAATCCTTGTCCGTAGCTCCTGACTTACAGAGTTTCGCTTTTAATTCCTGCTTTGAAAACCCAAGAAAATCGTTGTCTTCAGCAGGTATAAGATATATCACACTTCCATATCTTTCTACTGTACAATCCGCAATTTCACCCTGACTTTTCACAAGATTCATTATTCTTGGATTTTGTGTGTAACCTTCAAACAGCTCCTTATTATCTTCCTCTCTTAATTCATGTTTTGAAATAAGCGTACAAAATATTTCCTGACTTATCTTTACTTCTTCTGCCTCGTATGCCATAACTACTCCATTTCTTTCTCAAATCTAAATTGAACATTAGAACAATATATATTTCGTCTGTCACCAAATTCATTGTAAACATCCTTAAAACAAACTGTCTGTCCGTCATCACATCTTCTTACGGTTATACGTTTAATCTGTGAATTTTTTCTCTCATCAGCAATTTTTAATATCATTTCATTTAACTGAAAACTACAGCTTTCCTCCGCAACTATATTTCTTCTCTCTTTTCTAAGTTCATCAATATCAATACTCCCGGCTTTAATAAACTCAACCATTATCTCCTTAAACATTTCAGCATTCGGAATAAACACTTTCTTCTGTTCCTCTGGCAGACTACTCATTGAAGCTAAATCAATCTCGCCATCATTCTCCATTGTCCTTTCAACAAGAAATTCCATACTGGACTGATATTTTTTTAACTTTTCCCTGAGTTTTCTCTCCTTTTGCTCCTCATAGTCCATAGCATCAAAATCAAGTTTTTCTTCTTCTTCATCATCATTTTTCTCTCTGAGCGGCTTCTGATACTGAATACACTTATTCAGATTGTAAACTTTCTCCGGATTATTTCTAAAAAGCGGATTTAAAAACTGATTTATATTTACAAGACTGCCCGGATGCTCAATAATTTTGTCATACAGATCATTTCTGATAGAAAACCTTTTAATAAGCGTCATCTTTGACATCTGCTCAAGCTCATGAGAATAAAGATCTTTAAGGTCAAAATGTTTATTTAATATCTTCTGATGTTCATCTATCGACCTGCTCAAATATCTCTCAATATCCTGAAGATTATGAAGTTTTTCCATATCCTCATCACTCAAAGCCTTAATATTTATATTTTCATCTTCTAGTTCTTTAACACGGTTTCTAACCACACGCCTGTACTCCATAAACTTGTGCTTTGTATCACTTATGGCAGTCATATTTTCATTTAAAATCTGCTCGTAATCCTCGATAGAATAATTAAGTGCATTTCGCCTTATCTTATCCATCGCCTCCTGTATTTTCTGAAGCTGTATGCGTAGCATATTAAAAATATTTTTAACCTCATCAAGTGCCTGATCATATGTAGCCCGTTCTAAGTGCATCTTAAATATCATCTCATGTATCGTAAGCTTCATATTGTTTTCGACTTCGAGTGTCGATAATACCAGATTATATCCGTTATCAGTAAGTTTGTAGCTTGTTCTTTTTATATCACCGTCAAGATAGACCACCTCATTTGACAGATAACTTATATTTTTCTTTTTATATTCACGCTTTTCAAACTCAAAACAGTCAAAATACATCGCATGACCTTCATCACACAAAACAATATTTATAATAAACTCAGCAAGCTCCCTGCTTTTTTCGTAAGAAAGACTTTTTTTCAGATACCTGTTACATACATCATCAACAAAGACTGATATATCATCAATCGTACAAGGCTGCTCCCTGAGTGAATACTCCATAATGAACAAAAGAACCGCATATATCATATTCACCTGCTCGTCCATGGTCTCAAAACCGAACTGTTTCCAGGTAGTCTTCTGCCAACTGTTTTTTATCAATGTTGAGAACATACCAACAATCTTCATTCTCTTTGAAAACTGTTTCAAAAAATCGTATTCCATATTTTAAAATTTCTCCCGTTTATTTGTTACTTAATAATCTTTTAATATGTAATAGTATAAAGGATTTAAGATTTAAATACAAATATTAAGAAAAAAATGTTGAAACAACCAAAAATTTGGTTATTTCAACATTTAATAAATAGTGGAGCTGCGGGGAGTCGAACCCCGGTCCGAACCCAGATTCAATGTACTTCTACTGTTATAGTCAGTGCTTTAACATTCCCTCCGGCTGACGCCCACTAACAGGCTGCAGCTTTTAGTAGCTTCATAAATGTTCTAATATCTCAAAGCTTTGACATTAGAGGGTCCCACAAGGTTGACACCGGTGATCCTCATCGTGGGCTATGAGGGCCGATGAGCTGCAACTAGGCAGCTAATGCAAAATTATCTTCTGCGTTTAAATTTAAGTCGAACTTTTTACGTGGTGTCCGACCACGAACAGCTTCTCCATCTTCAGTGAGCCCGTCGAAACCAGTACAACCCCGTTGTACTGAGCTGCTCTCTGGCAACTGTTTTTAATGAAGCCATTTTACCATATTTCATTTTATGTGTCAACTTATTTTACAGAACGCTTGACACTTATTTTAAAGACCTAGACACTTATTTTGAAAACAGACTGTTCCTACTTAAAAGATTAAGTACCGATAACAGCCTGTTCGCAATAAAATATGATTTTATTTATTTAAACTTAGCAACCTTAAACTTTCTGATAAGACTATCAAGTTCTTCTGCCTGTCCACCCATTTCTTCGCTTGCAGCCGCACACTCCTGTGCTGTCGCAGAATTATTCTGGACATTATTGTTTATCTGGTCAACACCCTCATTTATCTGATCAAATGAATCATTCTGAGCACCAAGTGCATCTGCAACTTCATTAACTTCCTTTGTAATAGCATCTGAACCTGCTACCACATTCTCTAACTGTTTCGCCGTTTCATCAACAATTATGATACCTTTTTCAACAGCTTTTACAGATGTCTCAACAAGCTGTGATGACTCTTTTGCCGCTTCTGAACTCTGTGCTGCCAAAACTGCCACCTGGTCTGCAACAACCGCAAAACCTTTTCCTGCTTCTCCTGCTCTCGCAGCTTCTATGGATGCATTTAAAGCAAGCAGATTTGTCTGTGCGGATATATCGTTTATTGTAGCAATAATCTTTCCTATTTCCTGTGATGCCTCGCTGATTTCGTTCATAGACTGAACCATCTCCTGCATCTTCTCATTTCCAATAGCAATCTCACCGCCAAGATTTTTAACCTTTGCACTTATATCTTCTGCATTACGTGCGTTCTTTGCTACCTGCTCAGATATGTTTGTGATGGTTGCCGTAAGTTCTTCTGTGACTGCTGCCTGCTCAGTCGAACTCTCTGCAAGTCCGTTTGAACTTTCTGATACCTGCTGTGAGCCATCTGCAACTTCATCTGCAACACGCTGTATGCTTTTAACTGTAGTTGACATACTCTTTTCAAATTCAACAAAAGAATCTCTGATACCTTTAAAATCTCCCTGCCATTCTACCTGTGGTTCTGCCGCAAAATTTCCTTTTGAGAACTCATCCATGGAATTTGAAATATCATCGACATAGGAAGCGAGTACTGAAACCGACTTTCTCAGGTCATGTGCAAGTTCCCCAATCTTATTCTTTGCACGATAATCTATCTCACAATGAAGATTACCTGCAGCAATTTCCTTAGTAACCTTTTCGATTTCTATCAAAGGTTCAATAATAGACTGAACGATCTTTGTACCAAGCATCTTTGAAAAATATATTGCAAGTCCGACAAATGCTATTATTAAAATAATACCTATTATAAATACGGCAGTTGTACTACTTAAACTTCCACTTGCACCTATATTTTTCTTAACATCCTTAAATACCCAGCTTAAAGCCATAATAGATAAAATACCTGATGCCACCATGAGCTTTATTACGAAATTAAAGCCATAGTTAATCTTGTGTCTTACATTTAAACTTTCAAGTTTTTTGTCAAACAAAATTATCACTCCTTATTCGTATTATTTTTTTAGTACTTTATTATATACCCAATTTCCTAAAAATATCAATGAAAATCACGAAATTTGTCACTAATAATACGAATATGGTATATAAAGCCTGCTATAATTCTTTTACTGTCTTTACATTTTCTGCCTTATATTCCGTAATTCCTGATGCTATCATCACCATAGATACTGTAATTATAAGTATTGATGCTATCGAAGTTATCGTCGGATCTATTTCTGAACGCACACCATCCCATATCATCTTTGGAAGTGTTGCATTTCTAAAAACACATCTTAGCTCAATTTGCAAAAAGAAAAACAGGCATCGGAAACATAAAGCCCTTTGCCTGTTTGTTTGATTTGTTTTGGCTCATTATAATCTGTGAATTATTATTTTTCAATAAAAAAACAACCGGATTTTTTAACCATTATTATTTTTATAACTGTGTAGTTACAAAAATATCATATATTGCTTTGATAGCTGTGTCAAAATCATTGTCACTTACACCAATAATAATGTTAAGCTCTGAAGAACCCTGGTCTATCATCTTTACATTGACATTTGCATGGGCAAGTGCTGAGAAGATACGACCAGCCGTACCTCTTGTGGATTTCATTCCACGACCCACGACTGCGATAAGTGCAAGATCAGCCTCTATCTCTATGCTGTCAGGATGTGCATTGCGGTTAATTGCTGATATTACAGCCTGCTCCTTTGCAGCAAATTCAGGCTCATGGACAAATACAGTCATTGTGTCGATACCTGATGGCATATGCTCAAAGTTAATGCCATTTTCCTCAAATGCACTGAGAACTTTTCTTCCGAATCCAACCTCCGCATTCATCATGTCTTTATCTATATTTACTGAAACAAACCCTTTCTTTCCTGCGATACCTGTGATAGTGTATGCCGGATGATGACAAGTGCTCTCAACAATCCATGTACCCTCATCGTCGGGAGCATTTGTATTTCTTATATTTATAGGGATGCCCGCCTTTCTAACCGGGAATACTGAATCCTCATGAAGTACGCTTGCTCCCATATATGAAAGCTCTCTGAGCTCTCTGTATGTTATAACCTTAATTGGTTTTGGATTATCAATAATTCTTGGATCTGCAATAAGGAAACCTGAAACATCAGTCCAGTTTTCATATGCTGTCGCATGAACTGCCTTTGATACAAGTGAACCTGTAATGTCCGAACCTCCTCTTGAGAAAGTTTTTACGACACCGCCTAATGTAGCACCATAAAATCCCGGTACAACAGCATTTTCAAGTTTTGAAAGACGCTCACCTAAAAGTTTGTCAGTTGTATCTGCATCAAATGAGCCGTCCTCATTAAATATGATAACTTCAGCCGAATCAACAAAGTCATATCCAAGATAATTTGCCATGATGATTCCGTTTAAATATTCTCCTCTTGAAGCTGCATACTGTGAACCTGCTTTTTTCTTAAAGTTTTCCTCGATAATCTTAAACTCATCATCAAGAGAAAGCGTTAAGTGAAGTCCGTTTATGATAGCCTCATATCTTTCCTTAATCTTTTTAAGCTCCTTAGAGAAATCTTTTTCTGCTTCTGCAAGATCATAGCACGCATAAAGCATATCTGTGACTTTTGTGTCTTTTGAATTTCTCTTGCCCGGTGCACTTGGCACTACAAATTTTCTTTCAGGATCGGCTTTGATAATGTTTCCAACTTTTGCAAACTGAGTTGCACTTGCCAAAGAACTTCCACCAAATTTTACTACCTTAATCATTTTTGTCTCCTCACATATTCTTTATTATAAGTTTATGATGATGGTAAATGATAGTGCACCTTTCACCTGCTTATCATCAAAATCACCTTTAAATAGGTAATTCCATCAATGCTTTATAATTTATCACAAAATCTGCGGTTTGAAAAGGGGGAGCGAAAGGAAAATGTTGAAATTTTCTCTATAACAAAGTATTATAATAAAATGTATGAGACTAAAAGTCTTATGCCCCTTGCCAAATATCAAACAGATGAGGAAAATCTGCTAAATGTTCCTTATACTTTTGAGTCGGTTGTAAAGGTTAATATATATGAAGACCTGTTTATAAATTTTGCGGAGATTTCCAGAGCTGTAGGGATATAAATTTGATTTATGAATTTTGTGAATAAAGTTGGATTTCATTTAAACGGGGACATAAATGCCATAAAATATTTATGTCCCTGTTGTTGCTATATCTTAATTTTCAAAATCTAATAGTCACCTGTGTATCATTTAATTTTTTTCTCAAAAATGCTTTAAAACAACACTTTAATCTTTTTGTTCTCTCTCTAAAAAATTCTTCTTTAGGAATTTGTCTTTCTAAATCAAAATATTCTTCATCTTTTATCATACATTCTATATCATCTACCAACCAACTCTTTTCAATCCTTTTGTAATACTCCATTGCATTTTTTAATGGAACATTGTTTTTTTGGTTATTGTCAACTGCATCAAGTATCATAAAATTACCAATATATCCATTTACATCTTTCTGTCTTTTTTCTATATCATCAGATAAATAGTAACTTTGTGAATTTACACGATTAATTATATTTGCTTCTAAATGGTCCAATTGCAATCTTCCTGCATCCATTTTGTAAGTTAAAGCTGAGTTAATATTTATTGTAAATGTGTCAGCTTTATAACCATCTTCAGTTTCTAACCTCTGACTCAATAAAAGATTTAACATCAATACCTTTATTGCAAATGTTTTCTTATTATTGAATGTCCAATTATTAAGCCAAATTTCAAGTTCTTCATCTAAATTATTAATTTCATCACCTTTAAAATCCATATAGTCATAACAAAAACCTACACGACCGTTTTTCTCTATAATTCTCTTAGCTATTTGTCTTGGTATATTATAATCTTTCGCTTTCAAAGAAGCAATCCAAAGCATATATGCACATTGATGAATATTTTTATATTCATCAATGCTATGATTCTTATCCTCAATCAAATCACAAATATAATTCTTAAATTTCATACCAAAATCTTCATCTATTAACGAATGATTTTTTGCATATGATGCAATTATCACATTTGTTAATGCAGGTATAACAGCATGATATTTAAGTGCATTTAGTAAATGTAATGTTTTATATGTAATTGATTTATCTTCCTGTTCCGCTCTCAGCGAAATCTCATTTAATTTTTTTGCTTTCACACCAAAATTTTCTAATATTATTTTCACAGCATAATAGGCATTAAAATCCGACAATATTTCTTTATCTGTATATGTTCTTTCCTCTAAAGAATAATTTACTGACGAATATTTCTTTTCTATTGCATCTTTCAATTTAGCACCATCTTTATAGCTTAATTCTTTATCACAAGTTAAATATACTGCTGCCAAGTATGAAATAAGCTTGTTTTGATAATCAACATTACCACAAAAAATCTTATCAGCCCATAATTCATCTAATTCCGTAATAACATTGTCTTTTTTTTCATCTGTATCATTGGATTTTGTACAGTACTCCTTATAAAAATGATTTTTTATAAGTTCCAAATCTTCTACTTCCAATGCTCTGTCATTCAATACTTCAAACAATTTATTTGCATCATTTTCATTTTCGGTCAAAACAATACATAATGACATATTTTCAACTATTTCATCAGCCAATTCAATAGCCTTTCCACATTTTTCCATTATATCTGCATCTTTATCTACATTTAACTTTGCTCTCCCCCATATCTCATTAAATATAGTTTTTAATGCTGTTATGTAATTATGAATAAATTCCTCATCCTTATACTCTCTCATAACCTGTAATTCATAATCTGTTGTATTAGGCACATTGTTTAAAACAACATTACAAAGAGCTTTTTTTAAAATATCATCATATCTGGAACGCGAATATTTTAAACATAGTTTCTCGTCGTCTAAAAATTTGTGTGCCTGATATAATCTCTCATTAATTGTTTCTTCATAAGTACTCTTCATTTTTGCAATACATAACTGTTCTTCATAACATGAAACCAATTTATCAACTCTGCTATTAGGATCCATTTCCTCATGTTCAGACAATTCTTCTATTTTATGAATTATATATTCAAATGGCTCTATATTTCTTCCTATCAAATTAACATAACATTCCTTTAATTTTTCACATAACTCACTCGCCTTGGGCTGATATGGATTTTTAAGTTTAAACAATGTATACTCTCTTCTCAATAAATACCTTATATAATTAAGTAAATATAATGTCGTAAGTCTTTGTTGTCCATCCACAACATCAAATTCTATACTCCCATCTTTTTTGCTTTTTTCTACAGCAACGGCAGAACCCAGAAAATATTCCTCATTATTTTCGGCATAATCCTGAAATAATCTTTCTATATTTTCGGCTTTCCAACGATACGGTCTTTGATATGCCGGAATATTTATAAACCGCGGTTTATTATTTATTACGCTTCCCTGAGAAGCTCCATGTGCATCTGTTGCCTTACCTTTAAAAATATTTGTCAAATCATATATACCTGCATCTTTAAGATTCATATTAGCTATCTCCTTTGTTCATTTTTTATAATTAATCAATAAGTTTCATCTTCTATTCTTTTACATATTCTCACTCATCTCTTCATCCTCCTTTGTCCTACCTCATATCCCTTACCGCTGCCACAAGCTCATCCACATCCTCTTTTGTCGTAAACCGCCCCATACTTATCCTGACCGTTCCGCCATACCGCTTACTCCCTATCACATCATGCACAAGCGGTGCACAGTGATACCCTGTCCTCACGGCTATGTCGTATTCGCCGTCCAATATCGTGCCGGCATCGTCTGACATATATTTTTCAAATCCTATCGAGAGCACTGCTATGTGATTTTGAAATTCTTCTTCTGTTTCCGGCTTTTGAAATATATGTATGCCGTCAATATCTTCTAATTTTTCTATCAGATATTTAAGCAGCCTGTTTTCTCTTTCCTGTGTTTCCGATAAATCTTTTTCTATTGTATCTATGGCTGTTTTTAATGTTCCTATTGCTGCGATATTAGGACTTCCCACTTCGTATCTGGAAATCCCTCTTTCTGATAATTCAAGATTTAGAGAGTCTTCTCCGTTTCCACCGAATATTACCGGTGTAATGTTTTTGTCACGGTCAAATATCCTGCTGTTTGTTATAAATCCGCCCACTCCGAAAAGACCATACATTGATTTGTGGCCTGCAAATATCAATATGTCTATGTTTGTTTCTTTTAAATTTATCTCTATGTTTCCTGCTGCCTGTGCCGCATCTGCAAGCACGATGGCTCCGTACTCTTTTGCCATGTCTGCAACACGCTCCGCCGGGAGCACATAGCCTGTCACATTGCTCGCAAGATTTATGCAGACAAAGTCAGGCTCATCACACATAAACTGATACTCTATATCATCTAAATTCAAATAACCTTTTTCGTCAGTTTCAAGCACTTTTATCTTAAATTTTTTTTCTTTTCTTAATGCTTCAAGCGTTCTCATAACGGCATTATGCTCATACGGTGACACATATACAGTCACATTTTCTTCAAAGCCATATCCACGCAAAACCCTGTTTGCAGCTTCTGTCGCAGAGGATGTAAATATCACATCCTCCGCATTTTCCGCTCCCATAAATTCTGATACTTTTTTTCTTGTTTCGTTTATTACCGCACTTGCATTTTCTGCCTTTTTATAACTTCCTCTGCCTGAATTTACGGCACACTCTCTTGTGAGCCTGTCCATCTCTTTATAAACCTGTTCAGGTTTTGGATATGTCGTTGCCGCATTATCAAAATATAACATTTTCTTCCCCCTTGTATTTCACATCAACCTACTATCTCGCCTAATATTTTAAGTATGGCACTTACCTGTGCACTCTTATCATATTCATTTTCGCCAAGCACTTCCCTCAACTGATTTTCGATAATGTCAGTTGCCGGCGACTCATCGTACTCTGAAAGACTGCATTTTACCTGTTTTCCGTCTGCCGTATCCATCGTAAATGAAACTGCGTTATCAGTCGTATTTTCTTTTTTCAGTGTCCGTTCAAGCTCTTTTACCGCTTTTTCAAGTTCTTTTTCAAATATCTCTGCCGTGCCATCCTTATAATCTCTAAGTGCCAGTCCGATAAGACCGTCCGATATTTTATTTATTATTTTTTCTTCATCTTCTTCACTGTTTTTAGTCACATATCTGATAAGCGTTTCCACGCAATATTCAAATACTACGCCAGAATCTTTTAATTGTGATATTTTTTCCTCATTTTTTTCCGTCCATCTCTCAAATACCGTTCTGAGAGATATAACAGAGACATTGCTTTCATCTGACAACTGCTGTTTTATCATTGTACTTAATTTATCAACCAGTTTGTCATACATTTTTTCAATCTCTGACTTTATTTTTACAATCTCAGAAACACACTTTTTATAATCGACATTTCCGTCTTTGGCTGAGTCTGTAAGTTTTGGCAGACTTTCAAACAGATATTCTCTTGCACTCTCGATATTTCCGGCAAGGTCATTCCTAAATAAATCACATTTTGAATAAATCCAGTTTTTTTCATTCTCCACTTTATCTTCACTGCATATGTCAAGTGAGACATATCTGCAATATCCCGAAAGTGAACGGTACCACTGCTGCAATCCGTTTGTTATCATTCTCAGCTTTTTCATAGGCGAGAGCATCTGAGTTTTTTGTGTCAAAACTTCATCTGTGCTCTGCCATATATCAAATATCTTTATAATATTTTCGAGATATTCCTCTTTTTCTCCATCATTTCTCTCAATATATAAATAGCATTTTTCCGGTTCTTCATCGGCTTTTGAAAGTATCTGTGCCGAGATTTCGTTTTCAATCCTGTCATAATATACGAGCGGAGTCCCTATCTTTCCCGACAGACAGTATGCGACATATATCGGTATGACCCCGTTTCTCACACCAAAATCCTTACCTTTAAGACTCTTATATAACTCCGAAAAACAGTTTTTATTTCCGACACTGTCTTTTATAAATTTTCTTATTTTGTCAAGAAGTTCTGCTATATCATCATCTTGTTTTTCCGGACTATCCGCATTTTCATCATCATAAGTGATAAGTCCCTTATTTTTAAGAACTGCCCTGTATATAGTCGCTTCTGCACTTTTTCCATCGTCCCATTCGCTCATATCCTCATTTGAAAGCAGTCTGTGCATTATCTCATTTCTGACTTTTTTTATCTGTGAAGATATATCATTTTTATTTATCAGCTCATGGTTTATGCACGGTGTTTTTCCATAATAATCGCTGCATATCGAAGACAATATCTTTTGCAATTTGCGGTTTGTATTTATATTGTCATTCTTTTTAAGTTCCGCTTTTTTCTCACCATTTTTCTGCATATAAAAATATATTGCATTATTTGTTCCCGGCATATAATGTTCATTTATCTTGCGGTTTATCTCAAATACAACATCATCAAGACAAAAATAAGCCTCCTCCAACGCTGTTTCATTTTCTTTTAGATATTCCTCATCATTTCTTATATCATTTATGGCATAATATTTTTTAATATTGTCCGTGAAATCCACACTTTCAGCAGGGCATATGACAACTATTCTCTCATTTTCA
This sequence comes from Clostridium sp. AF34-13, assembly GCF_003477845.1. Taxonomy (NCBI): domain Bacteria; kingdom Bacillati; phylum Bacillota; class Clostridia; order Eubacteriales; family Clostridiaceae; genus Clostridium; species Clostridium sp. AF34-13. The sequence continues at coordinate 105,746 of NZ_QUEB01000006.1, read as the reverse complement.
AGTTCCTTTAAATTCTGTTCTATTTTTTCTCTGTCAGCTTCTCCCATACTTAAGATTATCTTGCCATCCGAAAAGTTTTCCTTTGATAATTCTTCTATGCGTTTTTTCAGATATTTAGTATTTTCTAATTTTTTTCCATACTCAAAACAGTATTCAAAATATCTTGTCATCTTCTTTTCATCATTATATTCCTTTGGAAGTTCAAATCGTCTCTCAGTTGTTTTTCTAAAACATTCCACCACTTCGCTCTGACTGCATTTTATTTTATTTATTCTTTTTTCTATCTCTTTTTCAAAGTTTGCATCCGTATTTATCCTGAATACATAGCTGTCGCTTCTTCGCCTGTAAGTTAAATAGCCACCGTCTGTAAGTGCTTTTTTTGCAGCCTCATACAGATTTTTATTTTCCTCTAAACATACCATGCAGATAAGACATTTATCGTTTGCCACAAGTTCTGTCTGATTTAACATATTTAATAGTGCGACAGACTTTATTATCTTTTTCATATAATCATAGAGTTTATCTCCATAGAAGCCCTCGCCGCCATTGTCAGCCTGTTCTTTCTCACATTTCCTGATAAGATATTTCGCTTTTATATACTCCCTGTGGCATCTCTCATTTGATATGTCCTTTTCAAAAATATAGCCAAAATAGTCAAATATCATGTCCGCTGATACAAGCGTATCGCTGTTTTCGGTATGATTTTTTACAAATCTTGCAAGTGTGTTCGGCTCATCATTTGACATAAATGTAAATACCGTTCTCTCATTCTGACCGACTTTTTCACTTATCTTTACAAGAGTATAAACAGTGAGCGGTGCTAATGGGAAACACCCTTTTACTATTATATTTTCATAATCTTTCTTATCAAATATGGTGTACATATTTGTCATGTTGTAGGTTCTTTCCGTAATCTTAACAGTGTCAATTCCATACTCTTTATAATATGTCCCCATGTTTTTTTCATCTTTATGTATGACATTCATCATAAGCTCATAATAATTCTGTGCATTAGTCCTGAAAACCACTTCGCTTAATCGTCCCTCAACACCTTTAAACGAATTTAATATCTGTGTTGATAAAAATCTTCCATACTCTTTTATACTTTTGTGTGTCACAAAAATATGGCGTATATCAGGCTCTTTTGACGCATTGCAAAGTTCACACATTGACTGCACAAGCTCCATATCTTTTGATGTCTCTCTGCTGTCCTCGCCCTCAATAAATTTGCTGAACTCATCAAATACTATTATCATTCCGTCAAAGCCGTATTTTTTGAGTTCATAGGCAACATTTTCATATATCTTTGGAATGTTATTTTCTAGCAGCGGATTGAACTCTCCACCTGCCGTCAACTCTTTATATATCTTCTTAAAAACTTCAAGTGCCGGCAAAATATTTTTTTTATATCGCTCGCAAACTTTTCAACCTCATACCCTGCATTTTCCAGATTTTTTGTAAATCTTTCATATGTTTCAGGATAATCTTTTTTCCATGACTCAGTCTTTTTAAGCACTTCATCGTATATTGAATCTGGCATCAGATTAGTTATTTTCTCCCTTTCTAATGCCTGAAATAGTGCAAGTCTGTATGAATTTTCAAGTGATGACCTGCCGAAACTTATTATCACAGGAAGATACCTTTTTTTATCTTCTCTGCCACATAAAATATTTTTTTCGATACAGGCGGCAAGTCTCTTATTTTGCTTTTTTATCTTTTCATAAAATCGTGTTATTGAATTTTCCCATTTCTTATCATTTCTGTTTTGCAAAAGTGCAAGAAGCACCAGCAAAAGATGTGATTTTCCTTTTCCATAAGGACCTACAAGAAGTGTTGACTTATTATTTTTCTTTTCAAATATATTTTCTAAATATGACTCCAAAACATTTAATGTACTTTTTGCAGGTATAAATTCATCTATCTTACTTATCTTATCAATATCAAATCTTATGTTTACAGATGTCTGAAATCTCTCATCTAATTTTATGACATCTTTTAATATCATCTGTGTTCCCTCCTGAGCCTTTATATGTACTCTCGAAATTCTTCGTTCAGAAGATTCCGAGAGTACATTTATTTATAAATCTGTTCCATGACTTTCTCTCTGGTTTTGATTGAACTCTCCTCAAAATAAACAGTATCAAGTCCTGCTGTCCTGTCTATCTTAAGATAGCCGTCCTGTTCTAATACATCGAGACAGTCATTTAATGTTATCCTGTTAATCCCGAATATTTTTCCCGGACTATTTTCATCCTCAAGCAGATTTTCAATGCTTACGCTCGTTCTTTCCTTTTCCTCAATAAGTCCTGCCTTTTCTAAGTAGCCGCATATTCCGTACAATACGGCGAGACTGCTTATATCCTGTTCTTTTATCTCATTTCTGCTGTACTTATCATTAGTTTTTGTCAGCAGATGAAGTTCTGCAAGCGGACAATGCATTTTTTCTTCCGGGTTTCTCTCCCTGTTGTCATCAAGATACATCTGAAGAAGCACCGCACAGTCATTAGATAGTGACCTCTCAGAATATGAACCCTGTCCATGCCCCCTCTTTTCAAGCTCCTCCTCCATCATAAATTCAAATTCTCTCCTGTTAAATCTTTCTTCGCTGACACTGTTAAAAAACAAGTTCCACATAGTCGCATCTTTATAGTTTGATGCGATATTATAATGGATTATCCAAAGTGTATCTTTATTTTCAATATATTTGTCATTTTCAAGAATAAGCTTGCCGCATTTTGAAATAAAACTTCCCTTTTTAATATCATATTTTACCGGTGACTGCTCTGCTTTTTTTACGATAAGTCCTGCTGCCATAAGCCAGTATTTTATTGATTTTGCCATAACTGAACCAACACCTAATGCGTCTGCCCCCTCAAAATACTTTTTTGAAAAAAGTTCAGGATTTTTCTCTATCTCTACAAGTCCTTTTGTAAGCCAGCCCTCTCTTATATAAAAACTTCCATTCCCTTTTAATGTAATCTTATCTTCCATATATCACCTTTTTATTGACAGTACCTTTCTCATATAACAACCAACCGAAAAATGACCCACACACTCCTGACATCTCCTGCACTTATCATCATCAATATGATAATCTGCCATCTTGTCAGCCACGGTATTTGTGTCATTTGCAAAAGACCTCACTTTAATGGCACTAAATCTGCACACGCTCTCGCACGCCCTGCATCCGAGACACATCTGATATTTTGTAATCTGACAGTCAAGTTTTCTTTTTGCTTCTTCTGCATCTTTAGCACGCATAAGTTCCGGATGGTCCACTATTATTTTGAGTTTTTTTGTTCCGATTTTTCCCTGAAGCCTTAAAACTGCTACGCTATTTGCATCAACAACATAGACTTCACCAAGTCTTTTGTCTCCAAGCTGCTCAACAACTCTTCCAAATGGCTTAAACAGCTCGTATAATGTCGGTGTTATCTCTCTCGTAAGTTCATAGTTGAATGCCAGTTCCTCCTTTACGCACCGCTCGAAATTCACAATAGAATTTTTGGCAAATTTCACTCCGTTGCCGCCCTGTCTCGCTTTCCAGTTTCCGCTGTCCACATACACCTCCGGGTCTTTCTTTCCAACACTTTTTGCAAAATCAATAAGCATCGCATGAAATTTTTCATATTGTTCTTTCATATGTATTTTTGATAAGAACTCCGACCATGAACTGTTATTTGGGCAGCACCAGCAGCCTACTCTCGAATAACCCAGCCTGTAGGCTTTATTAAATATGATTCCTCTCGTCATGATATAAAGCCATACATCAAAGTCATACCACGATATGATAGGTGCACATACTTCCTGTTTGCTTATCTTTGATGACTCTGAAACCCTGTCATATTTATTTCTGCTGTTTGACTCACTTCTCCTTATTCCCTGAAATGATAAAACTTTTGTCTTGTTGGCATATATCGTCTCTATCTTTCTGTTTATCGCACCTGTCTTAAAAATCGTGCAGCACCACCTCATAACCCTGCTCGGAGGTCCGACTATACCACACAGCTCCTCAAAATTTTTATCCTTATTTCTCGATGAAACGATAAGTGCTTTGGGATTATGCCTTTTATATTCTTTTATATAATTTTCCGTCTCAGGAAACTCCAGTGTCGTATCTCCGAATATATGGCATATATCCGGTCTTCCCATTGCTCTCTTAACTAAATCCGCAACTACCGTTGAGTCTTTTCCGCCGCTGAATGACACAAAAATTTCCCTGTCATCATAATCCTTAACTTTTTTCTTTATCTGAACCATGGCATCATCATCTATATCATCAAACCTCTTTTTATTGGCGGTAATAAATCTTTTTACCATCTGCTCAAAAAAATCCGTATTTATATGCTGAACTCTTTCATTATATAAAGTACGTATATTTTCCGTTTCCTGCTTTATAAGCTCACTTATCTTAAGCTTCATATTTTTCCCGTCAGCATAATAGATATTTCCGTTTCCATTCCATACGGACACATTGTCAAGTTCTCCCTGCTCTTTTCCAAGAAGTATCTCAAGCAGCACCTTTTCTTCCGGAAATACGATGCGGCAGTCTTTTACAAACTTTTTCCCCTTTTTTCCACAGCATCCGCATACCTGCTCATACAACGGCACCTTACACTCATTACACCAGTAAAGTATTGATTCTACTACAAGATGTTTTCTGCTGCGGCATATAGGACATTCTATATTTCTGTCATAATCATCATTGTCACGCACTATGTCATTATTATTGTTTATATCAAATACATAATATTTTCTTTCCTTTTCAGGAAGTTTATCTACATCTATATCCTTATTTTTATCGTGATTTCCATAACACTTATAAAAAATCATATCGTACCCCATTCTTATATAATTTTATTTTTATTGTGTTTTCTATATCAAACTAAGCGGTTCGATTTCCAAATATGCACAAACTGAAAGCATTTCAGATGCATTCATCTTCCTCTCTGCCTTTCCGGTCAGAAGTCCTACATCCACTTTTGTTTTCCTTGCAACCTCCGATGCAGATATGTTGTTTCTGCTGATATAGGCTGCTATTTCTTTTTGAGCTTTTGTTTCTTCTCTTATTTCTTCCATTTTTGCACCTCATTTTCTTGTTTTCCAAGAACTGTATATATAGTATATCCATTATATACTTGTCTTAAAAGAAATTCAACCATATGTTTTCTTATATTTCAAGAATATTTTCCATATTCTTGACACTGTTGTTTTTGTTTTGATACTATCTATAAAGAATATTCAGAAAACAACCGCTGAATAATAATTAGAAAAATAAAATGAACTTTAATATACTATTAGGATATGCGTAACTTATCCGACAAGTACAAACATATTACTGACTACACTCTGTAGACGGTAATGCCAAAATTTATATAAAGAAATGAGGTTGAAAATGAAAAATCCTGTTATAGCAAAAATGCTAAAATATTATAGAAAATCAAACAATCTGTCCGTAGATGATGTTGCCGCATATCTCGATGAATGTGGAATTTCTGTTGCAAATAAAACAATTTACGGCTGGGAAAGCGGTCAGACACAACCGGATGCTGATATACTTCTATATCTTTGCAAATTTTACCGTATCACTGATGTATTGGGAACTTTCGGATATTCCAAGAAAAAAATAAACGAAACATCAACTTACTCACTTAAAGAACGTGATCTTGTTGATGCCTATAGAAAAAATAAGGCTCTGCAGCCTGCCATAGACAAACTGCTCGACCTTAAAAGCTGATATTTTTTGATATTTTTATAATTCTTTTGTATGGCAGATAACTTCCGTGATATTTTTATCTATCCAGTTTTTATCTGCCATATCTTTTAAAATTTCACAAGCCTTATCGTGATCCATCCCATCTTTGTACGGTCTTTTTTCCGTCAATGCCTGATATATGTCGGCACACGCCATTATCCTCTGAAGTGTAGTTAATTCGTCTGCCCTTTTACCAAACGGATAACCGCTGCCGTCAAGCCTTTCATGATGAAATGCAGCAATATCCCTTATCTCTTCAAAACCATCAACCTTGGATAATATCATATATGTATAACCGGCATGGTTTTTCATCTTAGCAAATTCTTCATCCGTAAGTCTTGCAGGCTTTTCAAGTATCTCATTTCCTATTGCAATTTTTCCTACATCATGCAATGTTCCCGCAAGATACATCTTATCGCAGATAACCTTATCATATCCCATTATCTCTGAAATTTTTGAAGCCGTTCTTGCCACTCCGAGAGAATGTCTGCTCGTAAATTCTGACTTGTAATCGATTATCTTTGCGAACAGATCTGCAAGGTCTTTTAACACATTAAAAGAATAAAAACTCTTTTCACATGGTACCTTTTCCCAGAAATATTCCTCAATATGTTCATCACCGAGTCTGCTAAACTCCTCTTTATCAAAGGCATCAAAGAACATCTTCGTCACTTCACTGTCAAATCTTTTGTCCTTATTTTTCTCAATAAAATGGACCGCTTTGTTAAAAACATCTTCATCAAATTTCTGTGCCTTGCAAAATGCATCTAGCATATCACTAAAATGTATTATCCTTGCAAACAGAGGAACTTCTGTCCATTTTTTTTCAAAAGGACCTGAACCATCCGCTTCTTCATGATGATATAATATAACATCTTTTACACCTGTTTTAAAAGGATATTTTTCGAGATTTTTCTCACCGTATATGCAATGCATACCAAGCTGTCTCGGAGTTATGTCATCACTACTTACTTTCAATGTATCAATATTGGATATATCACTATAAAATTCTTCATTTATATATTGTGTAAGGGCATTGTCGTGAAGAAGTGCACATGCCGCAAGATCTCGCAATGCATCATCAGACACCCCCATCTTTTCTGCCATGCAGACACTCATATATGCCACTCTTTTTCCATGATTTGAAGTAACATGGATCAACTCTGCTTCCACACAGTCAAGTGCAAAAGAAAATGCACTTAACAATCCTATTATATCTATTTCCATTCTCTTTTCCTCTCATTATCAACACCAGTTATAACCAAAAACATATAAAACGCTTTGGTTTTTTACATCATTATCTGATTTTCCTAAAATATAAGACCATATTATTTTACAATATGGTCTTATATTTATCTATATTTTCTATTTTAACACTTTTTCGTTTTAATACAACTCAAAATTTCACTATCGACACTTTCGGTGCTGCCTTTATCTATACAATCTTTGTTTATTCCATACATTTTAATCTGTAATCGTTATCTGCCATATCCACAATACCTTCTAAAATAATCTTCTTACCGCACATTCATAACAAGTGCTGATTTTTCAACATCGCCTATTGCAACCTGCTCAACGCTCTCATACTCATCTGAATTTGTGATAATAACAGGTGTGACCGTATTATATCCTGCACTTCTGATTCCCTCTATATCAAATTTAAGTAATGGCTGTCCTTTCGTAACTTTATCACCCTCTTTTACGAGTGCTTTATAATATTTTCCTTCAAGCTCAACCGTATTTATTCCAACATGGATCAAAAGTTCAAGTCCATTATCCCCAGTCACTCCTATGGCATGAAGCGTATCAAATAAAGTCGAAACCTCTCCGTCAACCGGTGATACGACCACCCCATCGCCTGGAATAACTGCCATTCCTTTTCCGAGGATTTCATTTGCAAATGTGTCATCAGGAACTTTTGAAAGCTTAACAGCCTCGCCCTTTAATGGTGAATAAATCTCTTTTACTGCATTATCTCCAGTTGAACTGTTGTTTTCTGCCGTAACTGTTTTTTGTTCACCTATCGTATCATTTGCTGTTTCCGCCTTACCGGATGCACTGCGATTTACCGCAGTAATATTTTTTATATCACCTGCCGCCTTTACATCCTCTTTTGTTCCTCCGGATATATGTACAAGTGCTATAAATTCATCATATACCTTGTTTACCGCACCTGTTCCAAAGATTATCTGAAGCTGTCCCGAAGCCTCAAACACACCTTTTACACCATCTATATTTTCAACTGCTTTTTTACTGTATTTTGAGTTGTCGCCGGTAACAATTCTTAATCTCGTGGCACAATGTGCCACTGAGATTATATTATCGCTCCCTCCTATTTTTTCCAGCACTTCTTCCGCTGCTTTCTTATAATCCATAACTTCATCCTCTATATTTTCACTCTATTTGCAAAGTAAAATAAATATTATGAACTTACACTATCATCATCAGTCCATTATTTATATTTCAATTTTTAGATTATTACATTCTAAAATCACATTGCATTATTTATCTAAAACAATCAATCCATATCCCTTACAATCTTTCTGATTGGAAGTACACAAGCCGGTGAAACAGAAAGCTCATCTATTCCCATCTCAACAAATCTCTCCGTAAGCTCTGTGTCGGCACCGAGTTCTCCGCAGATTCCTGCCCAGATTCCCTCTTTATGTGCATTGTCGATAACCATCTTAATCATTCTGAGAATTGCCTCGTGATGTGGGTTGTAAAACTCGTCTAGTTTTGAATTCTGACGGTCTATAGCAAGTGTGTACTGTGTCAAATCATTTGTTCCTATACTAAAGAAGTCAACTTCTTTTGCAAGAAGGTCACTTATAATGGCGGCTGCCGGGGTCTCTATCATGATTCCCTCCTCAACTTCGCCAATCTCAACTCCTGTTGCAACAAGTTCCTCCCTTACCTGTTTTGAGATTTCTTTTATTCTCCTTACTTCGTCAACAGATGTTATCATAGGGTACATGATAGCGATATTTCCATATGCACTTGCTCTGTATAAAGCACGAAGCTGTGTCTTAAATACTTCCTCTCTGGTAAGACAGATTCTTATTGCTCTGTAACCCATTGCCGGATTTTCCTCTTTTTCAAGATTGAAATAATCTGCCTGCTTGTCTGCTCCTATATCAAGCGTACGGATTATAACTTTCTTTCCTGCCATTGTCTCTGCCACCTGTTTGTAAGCCTTAAGCTGCTCATCCTCCGTCGGATAATCACTTGCTTCAAGATAAAGGAACTCACTTCTGAAAAGTCCGATTCCTGCCGCATCATTCTGAACGACTGCTGCAAGATCTGACGGGTTTCCGATATTTGCGTATAATTTTATCTGTTTTCCTGACTTTGTTACTGTATCTTTTCCCTTAAGACTCTGTAATAGTTTTTTCTGCTCTTTTGCGGCTTCCTGCTTCTTTACATAATCGTTCATAGCAGCTTCATCAGGCTCTACAATAAGTTTGCCCTCAAAACCGTCAATGATACCTGTCTTTCCATTCCACTCCTCGTCAATATCAACACCGATAAGTGCAGGTATTCCCATCGTCCTTGCGAGGATAGCCGTATGTGAATTTGAAGAACCAAACTTTGTGACAAATGCAAGAAGTTTTGTCTTGTCCATCTGAACCGTCTCACTAGGAGCGAGGTCATCAGCAACAACTATAACCGGTTCATCTCCTATATCACTGTCACTTGTTTTTCCACAGAGAATCGAGATAACTCTCTCCGAAATATCCTTTACATCGGCAGAACGAGCCTTGAAATAATCATCCTCCATATTTGCAAACATCTCTGAGAAATTATCACCGGTAACTCCAACCGCATACTCAGCATTAACTTTCTGTGAAGTGATGATATTTTTTACTGAATCATTATAATCATCATCCTCAAGCATCATAGCATGAACCTCAAAAATCTCTGCATTCATCTCTCCGACTTCTTTCAATGCTTTCTCATAAAGTCCGTGAAGCTGCTCAATCGCTTTTTCCCTTGCTGCTTCATATCTTGCAATCTCACCCTCAGAATCCTCTGTTTTCTTTCTAACAACAACATTCTGATTTTTTGAATAAAAACTAATCTTTCCTATTGCAATACCGCCAAAAATTTTCTTTCCAAAATACTCTTTCATAATGACCCTCTTTTCTGCACACATTTTTTGTACATAATATGAAATATGATATATTTCACACCTTAGATTTGTATCAAGTGTGCACAAACACAAATCTTATGTTTGAAAAATCGGATTTTTAACGATAAAATCCTGCATATATGGATTTTTCAAACTATCATCATAAAAACTAAAACCCGGACACAAAACTAACTATATTTTTTCACATACTTAATATTTATATTCTTTAATATGTTTATTCAAAATAAAAGTTAAAAGTTTCGTGTCCGGGTTTCGCCAACTGAATGTAACAATCCCTAACAGGTGTGTTTATATTTAATTTGCAGTTACTAACGTGACTTTAAATTCACTTTTCATGGTATAATTCACACTGCATAGCTGATAATATTTTAATATTTCAGCTTTCCTTGTGAATATTTTTCTGACCTTCACCTGAAAGTCTCTGAATGTGAATGGTAAGATACGATATTTCCTCCAAAGATACATTATACTTCTTGCTCACTTTGAGATAATCTCTTATCCTTAATGCACATCTGTAGCTTTTCGGAAATTCGTCTTTCACAATTATGGCGAGTCTGTCATTCGCATCTTCACCATATGTTTCATTTTTTACAACCCTCGCAAGAAAGTGTTTAAGATGAGTAATAAAACGCTCATAATATAAACTTTCTCTGTCAAGTTCTCGTCCAAATGTATATCCTACTATATTTACAATATCTTTTGTAATCCCCGGAATATTTATAGTCTGCATCATATCAGCATCGATCTGGGCATTTAATATATGGATTGCAAAAAATCCTGCCTCATCTTCTGAAAGCTCAATCCCAAGTTCTTTTTTTATGATTTCAAGAGCTTCTTTTCCGGCTTCAAATTCTTTTTGATAAAACCTTTTGATTTCCCATAAAAGTGCATTTTCAACTTCAATACCTTTTTTAAAACGGGTAATCGCAAAATTTAAATGATCGGTAAGCGTTATGTAAATTATCTTGCTGAGTTTCATATCAAACTTTTCTTTTACCATCGCTATTATACGATTTGCAACCTGAGCATACTCATAAGGAATATCCTTTAATATTTCTTCAAGTCTGCTGACACTCTCATCAGGCATCGAAAACTTTTTCTCAATCTTTGACTCGTCAAGAATATCTCCGTTTTTCTTACCAAAGCCTAAACCTTTTCCCATAACAACTATCTCTTTGCCTTTATCATCACAGGCACTTACAACATTGTTATTTATAACTTTTAAGATTTTCACCTTTCTTCCCCCGGACAAAACAGCAAAATTTTCACCGAGTTTTTCAATTCAAAAAGAAAATAAACTTTAAAAAAATGAAATCAAAAAAACTGCATCACACCTATACCTAAACAATAGTAATATATAAACTACGTTCATTATCAAACGGTGCAACCCAGTCTTGCCTAATATGTATGATATACAATCAGTAACAATCCAGTTCGCTTTCGCAACTTGTTTCGTTGCCAATATATTACTATCGTAAATATGATTCGTCAAGTGTTTTTTGTATTTTTGCTGTTTTGTATAAATTTTAAGCTATTTTTTTATGCAATTTTACCAATAAAACTTTCTTTACTTATTTATGCCTTGTCTGACAGTCTATTTCAGATTGGCAAATAAAGCTCCATTATTTTTCATTAGTTCTTATATACTAAAATTGAAGATTTTTAAATTTACGCTCTGCCTCACGCCTTTGGTCTTTCTTTGCTATGTCCTGTCTCTTGTCGTACAATTTTTTACCTTTTGCAAGACCAATCTCAACTTTGACAAGACTTCCGCTAAAATAGACACTGAGCGGCACGACCGTATAACCTTTCTGTGCTATCTGACCTTCAATTTTTCGTATCTCACTTTTGTGAAGAAGAAGTTTACGCACTCTTAACGGATCTTTGTTAAAAATATTTCCTTTCTCATATGCAGGGATGTGCATATTGTAGACATAAACTTCTCCTTTTTCAATTCGTATAAAAGCTTCTTTTACACTGCATCTCCCCATTCTGAGTGACTTAACCTCAGTTCCCGCAAGTGATATTCCGGCTTCATACTTATCTTCAATAAAATAATCATGATATGCTTTTTTATTGTTTGCTATAAGTTTCTTTGTCTGCTTAGCCATAACTACCTCTATTTACTTCTTTAATTTTTTTGCCTGTTTTGCTTTTTTCTTTGCTTTCTTTTTTGCCTTATTTAAGGCTCTCTTTTTAGCTGCACCGGTAAGTTTCTTTACCTCATGCTCTATCTTTGCTTCAGCGGCTGCTTTAGCGGCTTTCTTTTTAGCTTTTTTCTTTCTGTACTCAAATGCCTTTAATGCTTTTTCTTTCGCTTCCATAACAGCCTTCTGCTTTGCTCTTGCTGCAGCCTTATTCTTTGGTTTTGAAACCATCTTAGATTTTCTCTCTGAATCTCTTCTGCTTCGGCTTTCTGAACTTTTTGAAGTTTTTCTTCTATGTTCATTTGCTGATGAATCAGACTTTTCTACATTTCTGCGTTTCTTTCCTTTTGCAATCTTTTCTCTTTCAGAAGATCTTAAACTCTCTGAGTCTGACTTTCCCACAACTCTACGGCTCTGGCTCTTTGCTGATTTTCTTTCATTTTTTCTGCTTTCAGGCTCTTTTTCATCACCACTGACTAATGAACTATTATCAGACTCTTTATTTTTTATAGTTTTATCTACAATATTACCATCATCATTTTCGGAATCACCATCTGAAAGCTCATAATCTTCACATACGGTAAAGTCTATTGTTTTCGTAAGTTTATCAACTGCTGAGACAGTTATCCTTATCGGTTCACCGAGTTTATATGACTTTCCTGTATGCTCGCCTACCATTCTGTACTTTTCTTCCTCAAAATAATAATAATCTCCCGGAATGTCGGCAACTCTTACCATTCCCTCAACAGTATTTGGAAGTTCAACATACATTCCCCATGTCGTGACGCCTGATATAATACCATCAAAGCTCTGTCCGATAAACTGTTCCATGTACTCAGCTTTTTTCAGCTTCTCAACTTCACGCTCTGCATCGTCAGCTCTCCTTTCAAGCCTGCTTGCAGCCTCCGCAACTTCTGGAAGTATCTGATTATAATGACCTATCCTCTTGTCATTCATCTGTCCATGAATATTTTCCTTTATAATACGGTGTATCTGAAGGTCAGGGTATCTTCTGATAGGTGATGTAAAATGACAATAATACTTCATCGAAAGACCAAAGTGTCCTCCGCACTGCGTCATATATTTTGCCTGTTTCATTGAGCGAAGTGCAAGTCTGCTTATAAGTGCTTCTTCCGGCTTTCCCTCAACGGATTTTATAAGCTTCTGTATCTCTTTTGGGTGAATCTCACCGTCTGAGTTTACCTTTAAAGTATAACCAAAATTCTCTATAAAAACTCCGAGCTTGTTTATTTTTTCCTCGTCAGGCTCCTCATGAACACGATAAACAAACGGAAGTTCCTGCCAAAAATATTCCTCTGCCACTGTCTGGTTTGCAGCAAGCATAAACTCCTCGATTATACGGTTTGCATTGTTTCTCTCATATTCTTTTATCTCTACCGGCTTGCCCTTTTCATCAAGAATTATCTTGCTCTCAGGGAAATCAAAATCAATAGAACCTCTCTTAAATCTTCTCTCTCTTAATATACCAGCAAGTTCATACATGAGTTCAAACATAGGTATAAGTTCTTTGTACTTCTCCTGTTCTTCCTCATCTTCAAGCTCGACTATCTTATGAACACTTGTGTAGGACATTCTCCTGTCTACATTTATAACGCTTTCTTCTATGCTGTGTTTTACTATCTCACCCTTATCATTTATATCCATCATACATGAAAGTGCAAGTCTGTCTACTCCCTGATTGAGCGAGCAGATACCATTTGACAGTTTATGCGGAAGCATAGGTATGACCCTGTCTACAAGATAAACACTCGTACCTCTCTTAACGGCTTCCTTGTCAAGTGGAGAAGACTCAGTGACATAATTTGATACATCTGCAATATGAACACCAAGATGATATATACCGTTCTCTTTTGTAAGTGATACGGCATCATCAAGGTCTTTTGCATCCTCACCATCGATTGTTACCATCTGCAGATTTCTATAATCGCTTCTTCCGTTCTTCTCCTCCTCTGCTACCTCATCCTCTATCTTTTCAACCTGATCCATAACCTCATCAGGATACTCCTCAGGAAGTCCGTAAGCCTTTATTATTGATAAAATGTCTACCCCCGGGTCATTTATGTGACCGATTATTTCAAGAATCTTTCCCTCAGGATTTGTCGTATCACTTCCATAATCGGTAATCTCAACAACAACCTTATGTCCTGTTATCGCACCTTTGCTCTCAGCTTTTGGAATATAAATATCCCTGCCAAACTTTTGATTGTCAGGTACAACAAACCCGAAGCTCTTACTCTTTGAATATGTCCCAACGAGAATATCTGTTCCACGCTCAACAATGGATATAACCTCACCTTCACGCCTTTTTCCATGTGCTTTGTCATCAATAACTACATGAACCGTATCTCCATCTATTGCTCCTCTGGTCTTGTGTGCAGGGATAAATATATCTTCGTCATCTCCCTCAACACGAACAAAGCCAAAACCTCGCTGAGTGCCCATAAATTTTCCAACAAAAATATCCTCAGAAAGCGGTTTTATCTTTCCCTTAAGATCAAGCTGTATCTTTCCCTCGCTATACAATTCGTCAAGAACTGCCCTGAAATCTTTCTTTTCCTTTGCCGGAACCTGTAAGACAACTCCCATCTCTTTTGTTGACATTGGTTTATAACTTTTTGAATTAACAAATTCAAGAATCATCTCTTTTTTACTGTTTAAAACTTCTCTATTCATACAAACACCCCCTATTGCTCAATTCAGTTATGTGAAAAATGATTTTCACAATAACATCTTAATATATATTATATCCTATAATCCATGATGAAACAATCATTTTGTGGGATAAAATAATATTGCGGGTAACAGTTCAGCCTTTCATTTAATAAATTCATAAACCTGCCAGCAAGCTGTCAGCCGCTGCTACGCAGCTTATGTTTATTTCATTTATAAATGAAAGGCTATTCCGCCCAAAAAAACAAGCCAATAATACATCGAGCAAGCTCGTGTATTATTGACTTATCTTTTTTTGGCTGAACTGTTACTATTATGAAAAAATACTAAGATTCAATAAAAGTGAAATCAAAACAAATAATACTGCAAGAACTCTTGTAGCTACAACAAGTCCGCCCTCCATAGAACGACCTTTATTCTTTCCCCAATAAGACTCTGCTGCTCCGCTGATAGCTCCTGTAAGTCCTGCCTGCTTGCCTTCCTGAAGAATAACTACAACTGTAAGTGCAACACATACGATAATGTATAGAATCAATAAAATTCCATGAATTGTCTTAATCATCGACTATGCTCCTCCATTCAACTAAAACTCAAACAATAAATTTCATGCCCTGACATAAAGATTATTGTCATAAACTGATTAGTACAGCAAAAAACACTGTACTAATCTAGTCTATCATAATGTTACATATATTTCAATATATTTTTTCTATTTGGTAACAGTTCAGCCATAAAAAGTAATTGGTAATACAATGAACTTGTTCATTGTATGCCAAATTCTCTTTTTATGGTAGAATAGCCTTTCATTTCTAAAATGAAATATACAAAAGCTGCATAGCAGCGACTGACAGTTTACTGGCAGGTTTATGAATGAAGAAATGAAAGGCTGAACTGTTACAACAGTTACTTACTATTTTTTTATAAGAAGTGATTTTCCGGTCATTTCTTTTGGCTGTTCAAGTCCCATAATCTCGATAAGTGTAGGTGCTATGTCTGCAAGGCATCCGCCCTCTCTCAGTGTGTAAGCATCGTCATAATTTACAAGAACAAACGGAACAGGATTTGTTGTATGAGCAGTAAATGGTGCTCCTGTCTCATAATCTACCATCTGCTCTGCATTTCCGTGGTCTGCACAGATAAATAATACTCCGTCAGCTTTTTTAACTGCCTCTACTGCTGTTCCGACACACTCGTCAACTTTCTCAACTGCTGCTACCGCTGCCGGGATAACTCCTGTATGTCCGACCATGTCAGGATTTGCAAAGTTGATAACAATAACATCATATTTATCTGATGCGATAGCTTCATTAAGTCTCTCACTTACCTCAGGTGCACTCATCTCAGGCTTAAGATCATATGTAGCAACTGAAGGTGATTTTACAAGTGAACGCTCCTCACCTTTGTTTGGTTCTTCAACACCGCCGTTAAAGAAGAATGTTACATGAGCATATTTCTCTGTCTCAGCAAGACGAAGCTGTGTCATATCATGTGCTGCAAGGAACTCACCAAATGTGTTTTCAATACTCTCTTTCTCAAATGCAATAAGTTTGTTTCCGATAGTCTCATCATAATTTGTAAAGCATACAAATGTAAGAGGCATAAATCCGTTTGCTCTCTCAAATTTGTCAAAACTTTCATCACAGAAAGTGCGTGTAATCTGACGGGCACGGTCAGGTCTGAAATTAAAGAAGATAACTGAATCGTTAGCCTTTATAGTTGCAACAGGCTTTCCGTTCTCCTCAATAACTGTTGGAACAACGAACTCATCATTTACACCCTGTGCATATGAGTCTGCTACTGCCTTTACAGCATCATCAGCCTTAACACCCTCACCCTTTACAAGTGCATTATATGCCTTTTCTACTCTGTCCCAGTTGTTATCTCTGTCCATTGCATAATAGCGTCCATGTACAGATGCAATCTTACCGACACCTATTTTGTCCATCTCTTTCTGAAGTTCCTCTACAAAGCCCTTTCCGGATGTAGGTGCTGTATCACGACCATCAAGGAAAGCATGAACATATACATTTTCAAGACCATTTCTCTTTGCAAGTTCTAAAAGTCCATAAAGGTGTGTATTGTGGCTGTGCACACCACCATCTGAGAGAAGTCCAAAAAGATGAAGAGCTGAATTGTTTTTCTTTGCATTCTCAACTGCTGCAAGTAATGCTTTATTTTCAAAGAATGTTCCCTCTTCAATAGCTTTTGTAATTCGTGTAAGTTCCTGATAAATGATGCGTCCGGCACCGATGTTCATATGACCAACTTCTGAGTTACCCATCTGTCCATCCGGAAGTCCTACGCTGAGTCCGCTTGCATTTCCTTTCTGGAACGGACACTCTTTCATAAGTTTGTCCATAACAGGTGTCTTTGCCTGTGCGATAGCATTTCCCTCTGTCTTATCATTTAATCCATAACCATCAAGTACCATCAATACAACCGGTTTCTTACTCATAATCGTTATCCTTTCTTTATAAAAAATATTTTGATATAGGTTCAAAAAATTTTCCCTACATCACATTTAAAGTAGTTACATTTTTATCCGACAACAAATTATACATTATTTAATACAGGAAGTCAAAGGAAACATTTTTGCACCCTTTTGCTAAAGTTTCTCCTCTCATTTGTCACATCTGTATTATCGTACAGAATGATAACATGATAAAACATCATTATTTTCCATAATAAATGGTTTAGCTGTATCCTGTCCCCATTCCGTATCATACATCCTCATAAGATATTCATTAAGCTGCTGTTTTGATTCAAACTTAATAACCTGATATGGTGACTGGAACGAAAGTTTTTCTATAAAAATATATTTTTTATTTTTTAACGGCACAAGTACCCCTGCATGACCTATAAAAAGTTCATTCTCTTTTTTACTGAAGCTGGAATGAAAAACAACTGTTATAAGAGATGCCTTAGTCTTATCATTGGCAAATTTAATATCATTCTTTTTTCGATATTTTTTGAAAACACTAATATGTTTATCTGTATTAGTCGAATAAACAGTATTAACACTTGAATATAATGCTTCAAACTTCTTTGTATCTTTTTTGTTATATTTCTGATAAGGTGAATTTTTCAACGCATCACTATCCATGAACAATTCAGTTGTATCCGTCTTTACATTTTTTCCTATTTTCACATAATCTTTTAAAAGATCAAATGCAGTTATACGACAATTATATCCGATAAACATATTATACTTCTTTGACCAGTACTCCGCTATTTTAGTGTCATTATACACTGGTACATTAAGACCAAGTTTTTTATATCCTTTTTTCACAAGACTGGTATTTTTAATAGTCTTATTATATTCATTCACATCTTTCAGCCACGCCTCTACATTTTTCTTTGAAACACCGGCATCAATGAGATATTTTTTCACTTCATTTTGTGTATTTAAATCAGTAAGATTTGAATATTTTCCCAGAGTATCAGTAACCGTTACTTTTAGATGTGAATTATATTTTTTTCCATCTTTTGTTATTCCAGTTACTGTAATATTGCCTGTACCATTAGAAGTTCCTGCCGTAACAGTTCCTTTTTTATCTATTTTAATTTTTTTGAAATTTTCAGTTTTGAATGTTATTTTTTTATACTGTTTTTTATTTTTTATGTTAAGTCTGAGTTTTGATTTTTGACCAAGTGTATATTTACCGCCTGTAATATTCTCGCTGCCGGCATATATCAACGGAGACTTTGTAGAAGCATTAGTATCGCTTTCTCCAAACAATAAACCAATCGACAAAATAATACACATAACAGCTATAATTCTTTTTTTCATAATTATAATCCGCCTTTCTTAAAATAATAATTATTATCAACAAGTACAATGCAGAAGTTATTCTATAGCATAAAGAAGAAAAATACAATTAAGATTTTATTACATTTAAACAAATTTAATCCATTTTTCAAATTGATATAGTAATATTTAAAATATTGTTATATAATAATGCCGTATCAAAAGACATAAACATACTCCCGGAATCTTTCAAACAAATAAATTCGAGAGTACATATAAATATTAAGGAGGTTTTTCATGTACGAATTTACTAAGGATTGTATGATTGGCATTAAAGAAATAGATGACGAACACAAGAAATTATTCGATATGATAAATGATGCCATTGCTCTTGCTGACAAAACTGAAGATGTTACATATATTGCCAAAAATCTTATTAAAGGACTTAAAGATTATGCGGCTGTTCATTTTGCCCATGAAGAAGCATATATGAAAAAAATCAATGACCCTGAGCTTGACTCACAGATTAAAGAACACAAGATTTTTACAGAAAAGGTAAATAGTTTTAAACTTGATACTTCTTCTAATGAAACTACTAAAAAATCATTAAATGATATTCTCGTTTATATCGTTCAGTGGTTATATAAACATATCTTAGGCAGCGACATTATGATTGGCAAACTTGTTGAGCACTCAGATGAAAACGAAAATGACAACCCGTTTGCCTTTACAGACAAGTATAAAACTGACATTCCACTTGTTGATGACGAACACCGCCATCTTTTTGAGATAATCGAGCAGACCAATGACCTTATTCATGAAAAACTTCTCCATGATAAATATGATGAGATTATGCGTCTTCTCGATGAACTTAAAACTTACACTGAAACTCATTTCAGTGATGAAGAAGCCCTTATGGAAAAAATATCTTATCCGGGTATTGATGCCCAAAAGAAGGCTCACGCAGCTTTTGTTGACAAGCTTGTTCATATTGATATAAACGAACTTGATGAGATTGACGAACACCAGCAGACATATTTGTTTGAACTCATAAATTATCTTTTAAACTGGCTTTCAAACCACATTTTAGCTTCAGATATGAAACTAGGTGAATACATCAAAGAAAACAACATCAGTATAGATTAAAAAGACGGCTGCCGCATCTTCACTGCGACAGCCGTTTATCTTCTGCATTTCTTAAAATTAAAAGCAACAGTTTAGTCTTTCCTTTTTTACGCTCCATCAGCTTATCATTTTATCTCTCTGTGAATATACATTCTGAATATCATGTGTTTCATTTTCATCCTGTATTTTTTTATCTGTCGGCCGGACAAGTTCTTTCATAAGTTCATGAACAGTTGTCATTTCATTTATACGCCCCACATTTGCACCGCAGAATATAAGTCCGTTATTTATGTCTCCATTTACGGCATCGACAAGTGCTTTTGTTATACAATATGGCACTTCGTTAGGATTACACTTTTTCATGCAGTTGTAACATTTGTCCACCGGCTGTTTTTCTTTTTCAACACGCTTTATAAAATCATTTCTTATCGCACGCCCCGGCATACCGACAGGACTTTTGATTATTTTTACATCATCCTCCTTTGCATCAAGATATGCCTGCTTATATTCGTCCGATGCATCGCACTCTTTTGTCGCAACAAAACGGCTCGCTATCTGTACTCCGTCTGCCCCAAGTTCAAGTGCATGGATAATGTCGTCATGGTCAAATATCCCACCGGCAACGATAACAGGTATATGTGTATTATATTTTTCACCGTACTCTTTGGTACATTCGATAATATCTTTTATCTCCTCGTCATAATCAATATTTTCAATATCTGCGAGTTCTTCATCTGAAAATCCCAGATGTCCCCCTGCCTTTGGCCCCTCTATCACAACAAAATCGGCTGTCCTGTCATATCTTCTCGCCCACATCTTAAGTATTATATCCGCCGCACGCCTTGATGAAACTATAGGTGCTATTTTGGTTTTTGCTTTTCCTATATACTCAGGAAGTTTAACCGGAAGTCCTGCTCCGCTTATTATAACATCCGCTCCGGCCGCAACTGCCTCCATAACATGCTCTTTATAATGTTTTAATGCCACCATGATATTTACACCTACAAGACCATTGCCGCACGCTATCTCTTTTGCTCTTTTTATATGTTTTCTTATGGCTAAAAGATTACAGCCTGCCTGGTCTTTCTCAAAACCATCCTCATCATATCCTATCTGTGCCGTCGATATAATACCTATTCCACCTTCTGCTGCAACTGCACCTGCAAGTTTTGAACGGCTTATGCCGACTCCCATTCCACCTTGTATGATAGGTATTTTTGCCACCATGTCTCCGATACGGAGAGCTTTCAACTTTTCTCCACACTCATATATATCCATATTAATCCTCATTTCTGCACGCGTTTTTTTCGCATATCAATTTTGTTTGATTATCAAACTAATCCAAGTATATACCTATAATGTTTTCTTGTCAATGTTTTCTTGTATCTTTTTCTATTTTATGTAGTTTTTAAAACCATATACATTTATTCGCACAAAAAAAGTATTACATTTTGTCCTGGTGTCACACTACGCTACGAGCATTTTCCTATACACAAAAAGTACAAAACCAGCGTTTTGCCAACAAGAATTGCTTTGCAATTTTTGCTGGTGTCACACTACTTTACTGACATTTTCCTATGCATTAAAAAATAACCCATATTAAACAAATGTAATTTAAAACCTAACATTGTTTAATATGGGTCATTGTTTTCTCATTAAAATCTATTTGTCTATTCCTATCTCAAATCCAATAAAATCATCTCTTGTCACATATGACTGATGAAGTTCACTTACAAAATCATGATCTCTTATCTCATTATAAAATGTTACTTCACATATCTTCCCAATAAATGACGGCTGAAAAACATCACCACCGAGCACGATACGCTTTGCATAACGGTTTCCCGGAACATTTTTCATGCTTCCGACAAGCTGTCCGTTTATGTATGCATAAGCAGTTTCAGTCTTTGCATTATAACTCACAACATAATGGGACCATTCATTCACCTGAAGTTTACATCCACTGATATCATACCAGCCGCTTACTTCCTTTGAATCTCTTATTCTGAAAGATGAATGACCCTCCCACGCAATTGGAATCATGCCAAAAAAACCAGTCTCATACTTTACATATAAAGCACATCTCCAAGAATGTTCTTCTGTAGGGTATATCCACATTGAAACCATAAAACTATCACTTGACAAAATCTCATGCGGCAGCTCTATAACCTGTTTTTCCTTTGGACCTCCCGGAAATACAAGTGCCTTGCTTTCTTTAAATATACCGGTATCAAATTTCAGCTCACTAAAACATTTTGTATCTGCCTCAAGCTTTCCATCATCCGATTTTACATTACCATTAAGCCTAAATACATAACTGGTGTCATCATTAGTTATATATTCATTCGCAAATTTGTCAAATTCATCAACCGGAAGCGGCTTTGAATAGAAATACCCCTGTGCTATCTGGCATCCGCATCTTACGATAAAATCTCTTTGTTCTTCAGTTTCTATACCCTCGGTGACAACATCCAGCTTTAAGTCTTTGCACATATTGATGACATTTCTCAAAACTTTCTTACCCCTGTCATCATCACCGGAACTGTTAAGAAATTCCTGATCTATCTTAATAATATCTACCGGCAGATCTTTAAGCAGATTAAGTGCTGAAAAACCTGAACCAAAATCATCAATAGAAACAATAAAATGTCTATCTTTCAACATTTTTACATTTCTTATCAGTTCTTCACTGTCTTTAACAAAAACACTCTCCGTAATCTCTATCTCAAGTTCACTGTGATCTATACCATATCTGTCTGCTATCTCAACAAGCATATCAGGAAATTTCTTATTGTAAAGATGCAGTCTTGACATATTGACTGACACCGGGATATGCTCATATTTTTTGCCTTTCCAACTTTTCTTTATACGACAGACTTCCTCAAACATATACATATCAAGCTTAGATATAAAACCGTTTTTTTCAAACAATGATATATATACTCCGGGTGTCCTGATACCGTCATCAGGATGATTCCATCTGGATAATGCCTCTGCTCCGGTTAATTTTGTTGATATCATGTTCACCTTTGGCTGAAGATAGGCAATAAATTCACCGTTTTTTAATGCATCGTCCATCTCGATTTCCATATTTCTGTTTCGCTGTACTTTCTTATCATTTTCCCGGAAAAATACATATCTGTTCTTTCCGTCATATTTTGCTTCGTACATTGCAGAGTCACATTTATGTAAAATATCATCGAGCATGGTGCTCACTCTCTGCCTTGTAACGATTCCTATACTGAGGGATACATTAGAAAGTATGTCCTTTCTAAAATCTATGTTTTCCATTTGTCTGAGCAGAGTTTCTGCTGTACTCTTAAGCTCATCTTCCGTCATATTACCGTCAATAAGTGCAACAAACTCATCTCCTCCGATTCTCGATGTAAAACCAGAAACATTTTCTTCTATAAGCTTTGCTATACATATAAGGAGTTCATCTCCCATGCTGTGCCCATATATATTATTTACACGCTTGAAATTATCAATATCTATAAACATAGCATGGATACTGTCTTTACTTTCAAGTATATCATAAAATTCATAAAGTCCGCGTCTGTTTGGAAGCCCCGTCAGATAATCATACTCCGCAAGATGACTTGACATCTTTCCAAACAGTTTCTCATTTTCCTTCATAGTCATCCTCCACCTAAAATATATGTATTTATAATACAACTTTTTGACAAAAGATACTACTATTTTTTTACTTTTATTTACACATTTACACACTTATCACGCAATCCATGTATTTTTGTATTCTGACATTATCAGATTTTAATTTAAATATCTTTCCAGATTTAAGTATATTTTTTTCCAATATAAGCCAATACTATGTCTTGTCATATCTTATCTTTTCTTTTAATAAAAATGGACTACACATTTTTATGTAAAGGAGATTTGCTTTGAAAGAAAAATTGAATATTTTTTTCTTATGTTTTTTTATTGCTGTTTTTGTTGCTGCAGCAGCAATATGGCTTGTATTTTCTTACCGTTACAGGCAACAGCTTTCAAATGAAGAACACACATATAAAGAAATCCAAAATAAACTGATAAGAGAAAACACATGGAAAGATACCGACAAAATTTCTTTTTACGATAACAGTAATGACAACTCAGAAAACACACGGAATAAGAATATTAAAACCTCCCATGGTTTAGATATCGCAAAAATTCCTGATGTAGATTTTAATTCTCTTAAAAAATACAATAACGATATTTATGCATGGATACAAATTACGAAACTTGGTATTTCATATCCGGTTCTCCAGCACAAACGGATAAATAATTATTACCTGACGCACAATCTTGATAAAAGTTTTGGCTATCCCGGATGCATTTTTTCAGAAACCGGCAGTAAAAAAGATTTTTCAGATGCATTAACCGTTCTATACGGGCATAATATGAAGAATGGCTCTATGTTTGGTATGCTGCACCGGTTTGATAACACTGATTTTTCTAAAGTAAAATGCTATATCAACATCATAACACCAATATCTAAAATAAGATATAAGATAGTGACTAATGCAGTCTGGGGCACTAAAAATATCCCTTCTTCTTTTAAAAATTCTAATGAGGGACTGATAAAACTTCTAAATACCGTCCGATTAAATTTATCCCACAAAAACACAATCCACTTAAAAAAAAGCATATCATCAAAAAATCAGCATATGCTTGTCTTATCAACCTGCGGTTCAAACGACAGATCACGTTTTTTGATAATCGCATTAAAACAAAATGAATGGAGGATTAAATTTTGAAACATAAGTCAAAAAAAATCATTGCACTAATAACCTGTATTTCTCTTTTGCTGATTAGCACCTGTGGTTTTATCACCAGTAAAGCTGCCGCACCTGTATATACTGATTCCGGCAAAAAATACAGCTACAAACAGTTTCTAAGTGATTACCAGTTTTTTGTCAAAGATGATCTAAAGACTTCCAACCACTTTGTAGGTGCAGCAGCCTGCGGCGGTATTGCAAACTTAAAATCTTTCGGAAACGGGGCTGTCTCACCTTCATATCTGAATTATATCAAACACATAGACGACTACAGCGGATGCTACAACAGTCATTTTCTTTCAGGTAAACCTGATTATCAGAAATTATTAAACCAGCCGGCATATTACCACGATAAATCTCTATTTGTAAAATGCCATTCTATCACTAAATATCCTGATAAAAACAGTGCTTATATAAACTTCTCTTCAGCATTTGCTTCATTAAAAAAAGAAGCTCAGGATATGGCTGAAAAACGACAACTTACTCTTACTGAGAAAAATTTAAAAAATGCACGCATAGACAATTATTTTGGGAAACTCCTTACAATACCTTTTTCATCAAAAGTCACTTCCGTATATATACCTGAAAGTATTTCAAAACAGGCTGACTGGATTCTTATTGATGGAGTTAAGGATTTAGATGAGCTTGTTTCAACGGAGCATATTATCAGCTTTGAAAAAGGTAAGCCTATTGCCCTAGGCGGCAGTTATGATTTTGTAAAATCAGGTGATAAACAAAAAGCCGTATTTATATCAGCCTCCAAGGGTGATGGTAAAACATTTTATATCTCACCTGATAATAAGCAAAAAAATGCATATCTTCTTGATGATGCACACGGACTTAAAAACCTTAAAAGAGCTTCAACGATTCAGTCAGGTCAAATGGATCTGTCAGGTGTAAAACTTATCTGGAACTTCCCTCAGACGCAGAAACTTGCTTTTGAATACCTTGCTGGTCATGTTCTTGCTCCAAATGCTGATATAAAAATATCAGGTGGTTGTTTCGAGGGCGGATATATAGTTGAAAAGATTTCATGCTGTGCAGCAGAAGGACATTTTTATCCTTACGGTGAAGTTCCTCGTGACCAGGGCACTCCGACTCCTGCAACAACTGCACCTACAGCAAAACCGACAATTAAACCAACGACTGCTCCAACTATTAAACCGACTGTCAAACCGACGGCTGCTCCAACTATCGAGCCAACTGTCAAACCGACAACTACTCCGACTATTAAACCGACTGTCAAACCGACGGCTGCTCCAACTATCGAGCCAACTGTCAAACCGACAACTACTCCGACTATTAAACCGACTGTCAAACCGACGGCTGCTCCAACTATCGAGCCAACTGTCAAACCGACGACTACTCCGACTGTCAAACCAACAACTGCTCCGACTGTTAAACCGACTGTTAAACCGACTGTTAAACCGACAACTGCTCCGACTTCTAAGCCGTCTGTCAGACCAACCGTTGCCCCGTCAGCTTCGCCGTCTGTAGTTCCTCCGGCTAGTCCGTCAGCTATCGTTCCATCGGCAACACCTGATGCAACTTCATCAACCGGTCCGGCAATCACACCTTCGCCGACACCGGCTCCAACGCCGATTCCAAATCCATCGCCGGCTCCATCACCATCGAATACACCTGTTGTTCCCGGTAAGACTAACACCCAGACACCGACAGTTACACCAAGTGTAACTCCAACACTTCCCATAAACACACCGTTGCAGACTGCTCCAACACTTCCTTTAAATACACCGTCGCAGACTGCTCCACCAACAGACACTGATACACCGACAGACACCGATACACCGACAGACACCGATACACCAACTGACACTGATAATCCTAAAAACACACCGGCTCCAAAAGTCAAAAAGACTTCACACAACAATGATGATACAGACACTTACTCTGAGGAACCCGAACTTCCATCAGGACAAAAAGGTTCTCCTTCTACCGGAGAAAAAAATAACTCTCTGCCTTTTATTGTAACACTAGTATTATCAGGTGCAGGAATAATATTCTTTGGTGGCAGAGCATATTTAATCAGCAGAACAAAAAAGACTGATATTTAAAATCTGTTCAATGCACCCCGGCAAGCGGATATTCATAATCCACTCTGCTACCTGCACATAACAGAAATTACTTGTGTCACTCATGGTACAGAAAAGTCCCCCGCTTATTGCCCTAAGCAATAGAAGTGGGGGACTTTTCTCATAATGTTATAATATTTATTCTGAAAGATAATCATTTGCACTGTAGTAATGTGTGAAAATGTCAGTCACTTCATACACCACGCCACCTTTAGATGACGAACAATGACACCATGTTGCTTCACCTTTCTTATTTTTTCCACAATATATCCCAACATGATCTATACTTTCCTCAATATCTTTTTTATATTTTTTACGCTGTTTTTTCAGTTTCTTAAGTTGCTTATCATATTTATTAATCCTTTCAGAATAACCATTTATATCCGCCTGACATTTTTTTATTTTTTCATTGTACGATTTTATCAAAGCATTTATTTTCTCATTATTCTTTTTTTGTTGTTCAATTCTTTGCTGTTGGTCTTGTTGTTCCTTCTCCTCCTCTGATATTTCCTCCTGCTGCTCGTCATTGTCAGATGAAATCTCTGATTCAGATATATCAATAACCTCATCTTTTTTACCATTCAGAGCAGTTATCTTATCTTTATACTCTGATATTTTATCTTTCTTTTCTTCAATCCTATCTTTTAATTGTGTTTTTTTAGTCTTTCTTGCCTTAATCTTCTTATCAAAAGACTTTTCCTTACTCTCATTTGCATCCTGTGCCATCCCCGGCTCTGAGTAAGATTTTCCATCAGCGTCAAAATAAAGTGAACCGGTACCATTTCTGAGACCTATATCTCCCGGCTGCAGCTCATTCTTTTTTATTTTCGGCAAACCTGATATCGAAATAGTCGACCCCAGTGACTCAATCCTCTTCTTATTGTATTTTGAATAAACAAACTGGATAAATCCTGAACAATCAAGCTTCTTAGGCTGCTCTTTTCCTTTAATTTGAACATCTGTAGGCTTTCCTCCCCAAAGATATGTAATCTTTCCTTTATATTTTTTTGCAATTTTCACAATCTCTTTTCTTGGATTTTTCTTAACTTTCTTATCCGCCGCTTTGTTTTTCTTTTGAGAATTTCCTTTATTCATACGTAATGAGACTTCCGGCTTTCTGCCAGATGCGTATGAGGTTATTGCTTCCGTCGTTGTACTTACCGCACCTGTTGTAGCATTTGCACTCTTATCTGACTTTCCTTTGTCTTCCATATTTTTATATGAAACAACCGAAACTGTTTCATTTCTTTTATTGTCAGATTTATTTAAAGTCCCGGAACCTGCTGCCGCAACTCCTGCCAACAGACAGACCCCACCTATCAAACCACATGTCATAAATTTACGCTTCAATTTTCTTCCCCCTTCAATCTTTTGTATCAGTATGCAACACTAAAACCGTTTTCTTTTTCGACTATATCTATACTTCGGATTTCAACATTTTGTATATCTATATATGTATCTGAGTTTAGATTAAGAAGCAATCTCTCTACCAATACATCTTCGCCCTGAACTTCCATATATACCGAACCGTCACTTTCATTGCGAACCCATCCCGTAAGACCTAATGATGATGCCGCATTTTTAGCATGATATCTAAATCCTACACCCTGAACTTTTCCACGAAATCTTATCTGTTTTCTCACCATGTCTCTAATCACCTCACTATATGTTTTTTCATTAGCTATAATACTATCCGCTTTAGCTGAATGCGTCAAGTATTGCTGTATATTTTTTATGACTGAAACTGTTACCGGGTTTCCCATAAATTATATTGAATTACTATGAATTATAGTATATAATATATAATTAGTGTCTGTAAAGTTTTAATTTCCATACACTATTTTTATGTTGTAATACAAGGTTCAAAACACCTTTTAAACACAACAACATATTATCAATAAACATACACAGAAATGAGGAATAAATAAAATGAAAATATCAACAAAAGGGCGATATGCTTTAAGGCTTATGATAGACATAGCACAGCACTGTAACGAAAAACCTGTAAGTATAAAAGAAGCAGCCAAAAGGCAGAATATATCAGATAAATATCTTGAACAAATAATTTCCATATTAAATAATGCCGGATATGTAAAGAGCATACGCGGACCTCATGGTGGCTATCTGTTAAAAAAAGCCCCAAAAGACTATACCGTCGGAATGATATTAAGACTCACCGAAGGTTCTTTAGCACCTGTCACCTGTGTCGAGGAAGATGCCGACAGCTGCGAACGAAAAAGCAATTGTGCTACATTTGTAGTATGGCAAAAAATGTATGATGCCATCTGCGATGTTGTCGACAATATAACACTTGAGGATCTTGTATCCTGGCATATCGAGGGTTCGGGTGATTATTGCATCTAAAATGGTGAAATTATTATTCATTTAACAAATGTATCATGTTATAATGTTTCTAAATATTGAAGCTAAAATAAACTTCACAGATATATAATCTGTGAAGTTTTATTTTTAATTTAAAACTTAATAAATGCAAGACAAACTGTTAATTTTGAATAATAGGAGGCGATTTGAATATGAAAAAATTCTACAGACACATTTCATTTATCCTGATACTGACATTATGTATAGTACCACTTCATGCAGTATCAGTGTTTACCGGACATACTCCATTTTCAGATATGTGTATGACTGCAAAAGCTCAGACCTCGGAAAACATCATTTATCTAAAAGACGGTGAGGGCGAAGGAGGAAATGGAACACTTAACAATCCATACCTAAACATACGAACAGCTTTAAAAAATATTAAAGATGGACAAACCTTATTTCTTACTGATACTGTTCAATATACAAAATATGAAAAAGGTACGGATGGTTCTGCCCTTCCACTTATAATTAACAAAAATATTACTATTGCAGGCAATGATACTGAAAAATCCGTTTTGCAGTTAAGGGCTGCCATCCAGCTCGCCGCAGATGTAACCTTTAAAGATATGAGACTTCAGATAGCACCCGAAATAATACTTGGAAAATCATCTTTAAATTATAATACCAATACAACTTCTGAAATTTTGGGAACGGAAGCTTTTAAAAGCACGGCAATCTATGTTGGAGGGCATACACTTACAATAGATAATGTAAATACAAAACTTGATTCTGAAGCACAGAGTAAAATACGCCCATATATATCCGGTGGTGCATACCGACTGAATACAGATAACAGTATTCTTGGCGGGAACACTGTCGTCAATATTATAAATGCCAATGCCGAAACAAAATTTGCCGACATATATGCGGGGGATTACTTCAAATCAAGAAATATCCCTGCAACTTTAAACCTAAGCGGCAAGTTTCTTGACTCTGTCGTTCATTGTGGCGGCTACTCTGACTCAAGTATTCTCAATAGTGATGTTGACATAAATCTTTATGCCGACAACCCTGATTCTTCAGCACAGGTATCAGGCATAACAGGATTTGATACAGCAAATCATAATGGAAAAGTAAATGTTACATTAACAAAAAATGTATTTTCATCATCAATGAGCTTAAATGACATAGACTGTCTTAAACTTGATAATAATTCAAGGATAAATTTTGACTCCTCCAATATTTTTGATGTTAAAAATGTAATCTTAGGAAATAACACAATACTCGATTTCAGACAGCTTACAGGCAATCCTGCCATAACAGAAACACTTTTATCATTAGCTCCTGCTGACAATACTCAAAAAAATGCTTCAATATTATTAAACAACGAGCAGACACTTAGAATATCAGGTAATGTGACCGGCACAACAAGATTAAATGTTGTTGACACACAAGAAATCATAAGTAACTTTAATTACGGACATACATATGTCACTTCTTCGCAGAGTTCAGATGGTACTTTCAGTATCGATGGCACAAAGGATACTTTTGCAGAACTTAAAACCGAAACTGAAGATAATATAAAAAAATGGAGCATATACAAAAAATCAGGTTCCGAGCCTGATGATACTGACTTTAAGTCTTTTGAGATAACTGACGGTCCCGACATTATATATCCTACGGAATTTTATCATGATTATAGCTATAAACTTAAATTTATAAATAAAAATGATGAGACTTACATCCCTGATTATTCAATTTTAATGCGTAACCTTGACTATCAGATAATTAAAGATGGAAAAGTCATTTTTGACAGCTCAGATAACACTGATGCTGACAATACCGTATATCCTCTCATAACATTGGAAACTACTCAGTCAGATGAAAATGACGAAAATTCTTCATATGAAACAATTTTGGCTATTGAAACAGACGATGTGGCAAAATTAAAGAATATATACGGAAATTACAGTATCGTTCTAAGTTACTTTGGAAATTCCATAACAAAAAATATAAGAATTGCCGACCCCTTAGAAACTGCGGAACCTACCACAAAGCCTACACCTACACCAACTATTAAGCCAACGGCGGCTCCAACCACCGAGCCTGCAAATACACCTACTACTAAGCCAACGGCAGCTCCGACTGCTGAGCCTACAAATACACCTACTACTAAACCGACGGCGGCTCCAACCACCGAGCCTACAAATACGCCTACTACTAAACCGACGGCAGCTCCAACCACTGAGCCTACAAATACACCTACTACTAAGCCAACGGCGGCTCCAACCACCGAGCCTACAAATACGCCTACTACTAACCCGACGGCGGCTCCAACCCCCGAGCCTACAAATACGCCTACTACTAACCCGACGGCGGCTCCAACCCCCGAGCCTACAAATACGCCTACTACTAAGCCAACGGCGGCTCCAACCACAGAGCCTGCAAATACACCTACTACTAAACCGACGGCGGCTCCAACCACCGAGCCTGCAAATACCTCCCAGCCACCGTCAACTCCTGTTCCGGCACCAGCCCCAACACCGGCTCCAACACCGGCTCCAACTGACAATACCGCATCAACATCACCACCTAGTGACCCGGATGCAGCTCCGACATCAGTACCGACTAATGTGCCATCAGTCTCTCCGACTGTTGCACCAACTAAAAAACCAGCATCTGCAAAAACTAAATTTGCAGATAAAAAGAGTGGTATTTATTTTAAAATATCAAACTCGTCCAAAAAATATTTGGAATACTTATACCCCACTTCAAACAAAACTAATATAGTCATTCCAAATACGGTAAAATATAAAAATAAATCCTATAAAGTTGTTTCTGTTGCACCTAAGGCATTTTATAACAAAAGTAAATTAAAAAAGGTGTGCATAAATGCAAATATAACAACTCTGGGAAAAGACTGCTTTGCAAAATGTAAAAAACTCAACAGTATCACCTTTAAAGGAAGTAAGCCGCCAAAAATAGGCCGAAATGCTTTTAAGAACATCAATAAAAAAGCTAAATTTTATGTTCCGAAAAAGGCTTATGCAAAATACAGAAAAACACTCACTTCAAAAACAGGTTTTAATAAATCTATGAAAATTGTAAAGAAATAGTACATTATCACCTGCATGAGATTTTAAAACAGCAAAGCGTACCATAAATATCTTATTGATTGCAAAACCCCCTGTTATTTTCTGTTTTATAACAGTTAATAACAGGGGGCTTATTTTATTGCAATAAATACATTATCTTACATTTTAAGCATCAACATTTTCTATATAAGCATAGCAGACTTGAAATAAAACATTACGAAATAAGTTCTTCTATCTTGTCCTTGGTTATAAAGCCTATACTCCTATTTGCTTCCTCACCGTCTTTAAATAATACAAGTGCAGGTATGCTCTGTATTCTGTACTTCATTGCAAGGTCAGGATTTTTGTCAACATCGACATTAAAGAACTCTACATCGTCTCTTTCCTCTGACAACCGTTCTACTACAGGTCCTATCATATTGCAAGGCCCACACCAGGCAGCCGAAAAATCAACTAATGCACATTTGCTTGCTAAAACTTCACTCATATCGTTATTTACTATTTTCTTAACCATATTACTCCTCATTTCTGCACACATTCTCTGTGCATAGCGTGAAATATAATATATTCACACCTAATATTTGTGTCAAGTGTGCACAGACACAAATTGTCTGGTTTATTGTCAAAAAGCAACTTACTATTACGGTACTACTATCTTTCCTGCTATTGCACAAGCTGCTGCCGATTTTGGTGACGCAAGGTAGATACCTACTTTTGATGTTCCCATACGACCGAGGAAATTACGGTTGTTTGTTGCAACAACTGTCTCTCCGTCTGTCAGAATACCGCCTGTTCGTCCACAGCAAAGTCCACAGCTTGGATGTGTTATTATCGCACCTGCTTTTGAAAGGATTTCCATCGTTCCATTCTCTACCGCCTGTCTGTATATCTTACGGCTTGCAGGCGTAACGATAAGTTTTACAAAAGGTGCTACATGCTTGTCCTTAAGGATTTCTGCCGCTGCCATAAGGTCCTCAAGCCTTCCGTTTGTGCATGAACCGATAAATACCTGGTCAATCTCTTTTCCCTCAATCTCTGAAATTGGTTTTACATTATCGACATTTGAAGGACAAGCCATAACAGGTACTAAATCTTCTGCTTTATAATTTATAACTCTTGAATAAACCGCATCACTGTCACCGACCAAATCTTTCTGCTCGTCAGTAAGCTCGATTTCACAATACTCTGCTGTTTTCTCGTCAGGTGTAAATAATGCACATTTCGCTCCTGCTTCAATCGCCATATTTGACATTGACATTCTTGAAGCCACCGACATATTTTCCACTGTATCTCCGGCAAATTCAAGAGCTTTATATGTCGCACCGTCAGCACCGAGATCTCCAATAAGCTTCAGGATAATATCTTTAGCCATAACATTGTCAGGAAGTTTTCCCGTGATATTTACCTTGATAGTCTCAGGTACACGAATCCAGAGCGTTCCCGTTCCAAGAATACTTGCCATCTCAGTATAACCGATTCCTGATGAAAATGCACCAACACATCCATATGTAGTAGTATGGCTGTCTGTTCCAAAAACTATGTTTCCAGGTTTAACATATCCTGCTTCTGTCATAAGCTGGTGACAGATTCCGTCTGAACGGTGAATATTTTTCATTCCATATTTTTCCACAAATTCATTTCCAATACGGAAATGTCTTGTGTCATCAACCTGACTTGCCGGCACAAGATGGTCATATATAAGAACCGCCTTGTCAGGATTCCATATCTTCGTAAATCCCATCTCCTCAAACTTTGAGGCAACAAATGGAATAAAAATATCATGTACCATAACTCTGTCAACATTTACGGTAACTATCTCTCCCGGCTTTACTTCTTTGCCGACATTATTTCTAATGATTTTTTCAATAATTGTTGAACCCATAACTTACCTCCTAGTCTAATCCATTTAATTTACGCATTGCTTTTACAAGTCCGCCTGCATCGATTATCTCAACAAGATTATCCGGAAGTGATGCTATAGGATATTTATTTCCATCATACTCTATATTTTCATTAACTGTAACTGTAATACTGTCACCCTCTTTCACATCATCGTGAAGTTTATCATTCTCGATAAGCAAAAGACCGTTGTTTATTGAATTTCTAAAGAATATTCTCGCAAATGATTTTGCGATAACGCATTTTATACCAAGTGCTTTTATAATCTCAGGTGCCTGCTCTCTTGAAGAACCGCAGCCAAAATTCTTTCCGGCAACTATAATGTCACCCTCTTTAATCTGTGCTGCAAGTTCCGGTCTGAGTGGTGAAAACGCATATGGTGCCATGTCATTGACTGTCTCTAATGCAAGGTACTCAGTCGGAATAATAATATCCGTATCTATATCATCACCGAGCACCCAGACTTTTCCACTAAACTGTGCCATGTATTTTTCCTCTTTTCGTTATTTAGATTTTTCTACAATAAATCAGCCGTTGTAATCTCACCCTTTATCGCTGATGCTGTCACTGTTGCGGCTGATGCAAGATAGATAAATGAGTCTTTATGTCCTGCACGGCCTTTAAAGTTTCTTGTTCCCGTACTTATAAGAACTTCATTTTCACCGATAACACCCTGACAACTTCCCCAGCATACGCTGCAGTTCGGATTCATAACTATTGCCCCAGATTCCATAAATGTGTCGATAATGCCCTCTTTAAGTGCCTGCTCGTAAACTGCCGCACTTGCCGGTACCACAAGGAAACGAACAAGCGGAGCAACTTTCTTTCCTTTGATAAGTTCTGCACCAACACGGAGATCCTCAATTCGTCCGTTATTGCATGAACCAAGAAATGCCTCGTCAATATGAGTTCCTAAACATTCTTTTGCCGGTACTACGCTGTCCACAAAATGAGGTTTTGCAACGATTGGCTCAATTTCATCAAGATTAATGTCATAGACCTTTGCAAATTTAGCATCAGCATCACTTGAAAAGCTGTGTTTTGGCTTTCTTCCATGCTCCTTAAGATAATCAATCGTTATATCGTCAACTTCCATAAGTGCTGTTTTGGCACCTGCCTCAACACAGAGGTTACAGATAGATATTCTGTCGCTCATGTTGAGAGTTTTAAGTCCCTCACCGCCAAATTCCATAGCCATGTAATTGGCACCATTTGCACCAATCTTTCCTATAATAGTAAGGATAAGATCTCTTGCATAAACACCGTCCCTAAGTTTTCCTTTAAGATTAAATCTAAGTGTTTCAGGAACAAGAAGCCATGACTTACCTGTAACCATAGCATAGAGATAATCCGTACATCCAACACCGGTACCAAATGCACCAACAGCACCATAAGCACAGGTATGACTATCAGCACCAAAAATAAGTTCACCTGATGTAACATGATTTTCCATCATAACCTGATGACACACACCTGCACCTTCATAAAACTTAATGCCATGCTCCTTTGCAAAATCTCTCATCTTCTTATGTGAAGCTGCTGTTTTAACACTGTCACATGGAACATTGTGGTCTACTATCCAGACAAGTTTGTTTACATCTGCAATATGCGGATTTTTAAGTTTGTTATACATATCTATCGTAAGATGCGTCGTACCATCATTACTCATAAGTCTGTCAAGTTCTACTGTATGTATATCTCCCGGCTTAACCTCATTTACACCCGCGGCTGCCGCAATAATCTTTTCTGCTATTGTCATTCCCATG
The DNA here is from genome assembly GCF_003477845.1 of Clostridium sp. AF34-13. Lineage (NCBI taxonomy): Bacteria > Bacillati > Bacillota > Clostridia > Eubacteriales > Clostridiaceae > Clostridium > Clostridium sp. AF34-13. Next base: position 70,171 of record NZ_QUEB01000006.1, on the reverse strand, counting down.
AAATTAATCCTCCTTATTTAATGATGCAATAAGACCACCCTGGTCAAGTATTCCCTGCATATACGCCGGAAGCTTTGTGCACTGGTATTCTTTATCACCAACACGCACAATACCTTCCTGAAGATTAAGTTCCATCTCATCACCTGCATTTACATTGTCATGCAGCTCTTTACAGACAATAACCGGAAGTCCGATATTTATTGAATTTCTATAAAAAATTCTGGCAAATGATTTCGCCACAACAGCCTTAACACCCAGTGCTTTTAATACGCTAGGTGCCTGTTCTCTTGAAGAACCACAGCCAAAATTTTCAGAAGCCACAACATAATCTCCCGGATTTACATTCGCTGCAAAGTCAGGATCAAGTGACTCAAATGTATGTGTTTTCATCTCATCAATTGTAGGAAAAAGAAGATACTGTGAAGCAATTATCTGGTCAGTATCAACATCCTGATCGAATTTAAAAATCTTACCCATCTATAGTTTCCTCCATTATATTTGTATAATAGATATTTACAAAACAATTTAATCATAATAGATTATAAGCATTTCACAAATACCTAATTTGTATAACAAAAAGTGCTTTTTAAGTATATCACATTTTTGATTGACTGTGAACTGTCTGCATATATTTTCGCTGTATCTGCTTTGACTATCCCCTCTTTTATAATATATTTATATGCTATTCTATTTTATCTCCACTGTCTGTTATATGATATATTCTTCCTTTGTAATCGTAAACTATATTAGTGTGTTGACATACACCGCCGCATCTTCCATAAACTTTTCAAATAATACATCGTCAATCAAACGAAGATTTCTTATTATCTGTATCACTTCTTCATCAGTTTTTCTATTCTTTTTAGATTTTCCTTTATTTTGTATTTCATTAGCCACTTGTTCCACCTTCTTTCAGTATTTGTTTCAGAAATATATGTTCATAATTGAACTTTATCATCTGATAAACAGATAAAAATGTTTGTTTTTTCTTAAGTAAAATAATGATAACATACGATTTATCTTTTTAATATGTGAATATTGTTAGAAATATTTTATATGATTTAGTACACTATAAACAATTTTGTAATATTAGATTTTTTATTTTCTTATCCAATATGCATTATTTTATATAGATTTCTTTGTTAATAACATACAAAAAAATCACCACTTAACTGCATTAAATGGCGATTTTATCATTGTTTGCGTTACTTTTTTTAATAATGTCCTTTAATGTGCTTCTTCATTTCTACAAGTACGACATTCATTCATCAGAAATTAATAAGTAGTATGTTAATACCGTTAATGTAAATCTGACCTGTTTGAGTACCATACATTTTTACATCATTCTCAAACAGAGTAGAGTCATATTTCTCCTGCGTTGCGTTTGAGTACCATACATTTTTACATCATTCTCAAACCATTATCCGATGGTAATGCGGAAAAGTTATGTTTGAGTACCATACATTTTTACATCATTCTCAAACATAATAAGATGTGATATTATCAAGTTTCTGGTTTGAGTACCATACATTTTTACATCATTCTCAAACCATATTCCGACAATCCCACAGCTTGCAAAAGTTTGAGTACCATACATTTTTACATCATTCTCAAACGACGGACAGAACCATACAAAGAGTGTATGGGTTTGAGTACCATACATTTTTACATCATTCTCAAACGTTAGTACAACAAAAATTATAAAAAGATTAGTTTGAGTACCATACATTTTTACATCATTCTCAAACTTATATGTTTTAACAATAGATTCTGTAGTAGTTTGAGTACCATACATTTTTACATCATTCTCAAACTGAAACTAGGCACACGCCAGGCAATGGAAGAGTTTGAGTACCATACATTTTTACATCATTCTCAAACGCGGCACATCGCCGTATCATTGCCAGCTTTGTTTGAGTACCATACATTTTTACATCATTCTCAAACGAAAAGCCTAACACATTTATAAAAGAAGTTGTTTGAGTACCATACATTTTTACATCATTCTCAAACGACCTCCAAAGCCTTTTCACTTAGAAATCCGTTTGAGTACCATACATTTTTACATCATTCTCAAACCAAAAGTTCCGCATCGCACAGTGTTTCATTGTTTGAGTACCATACATTTTTACATCATTCTCAAACGTCGTCCATCTCAACGATTTCAGCGTTATTGTTTGAGTACCATACATTTTTACATCATTCTCAAACGCTCCAGTGATAGTGCTATCAGATGTTTTTGTTTGAGTACCATACATTTTTACATCATTCTCAAACTGAGTGAGAACGCTTTAGACATCAAAGCCTGTTTGAGTACCATACATTTTTACATCATTCTCAAACACAGTAGACACTATATGCAGGTGGAAGAAAGTTTGAGTACCATACATTTTTACATCATTCTCAAACTGTACAGATGCCGTGTGTCTCTCCAAACTCGTTTGAGTACCATACATTTTTACATCATTCTCAAACCATATTCTGCATTAGGATTCTTAACAAATAGTTTGAGTACCATACATTTTTACATCATTCTCAAACACAGGTGATACTATATGCAGGTGGAAGAAGTTTGAGTACCATACATTTTTACATCATTCTCAAACAGACTGAATAATCATAATAAACTTTTTGATGTTTGAGTACCATACATTTTTACATCATTCTCAAACGTGTCCCTGCTGGGAATACAACATTTATCCGTTTGAGTACCATACATTTTTACATCATTCTCAAACACAAGCGATACTATATGCAGGTGGAAGAAGTTTGAGTACCATACATTTTTACATCATTCTCAAACTTATTATACAGCATACACTCATATATATAGTTTGAGTACCATACATTTTTACATCATTCTCAAACAAAACCTTAGTCAATCAGATAGAAAGAGTAGTTTGAGTACCATACATTTTTACATCATTCTCAAACCGTTTTTTGCCTTGCCTTCGGTAGAAAAGCGTTTGAGTACCATACATTTTTACATCATTCTCAAACCTCAAATTCAAAAATGAAATGCCATCACCAGCATAAAATGTATATACCGTACTCAAACATACTTGTCTTTAGATAATTTTATAATACCATATATGAGCAAATAACTCAACTTATAAAGCAGCAATCTTTGTCTAAAATATAATACTTTTCTTCCTCTAATATACTGAATTGACTGCTCTCAAACAAAATAATATTCCATTTTCTACTCATAGCTTCGGCATAAAAGTCCTGTATTTCCTTTTCAGAAAAATATCTTTTCAAGTCAAAGAATATAAATACCTGAATTTTTAATAAGTCCCGCACTAGAATACAATATTTTATCAATCGCTCCAAATCATTGTCATATTCCTGAACTATATGTATTCCGACAGCTTTTGCCAATTTACTAATATCTACACTTTCATCAATTTCATATTCAAAATCAAATTCCATTTCCATATCATAGAAAAAATTTTGTATCACCTGATTGAGTTTCTGATATTGCATCCATCTTTTTTCATTCACTGAAACATTCTGAACTGACTGTAAAAATTTATTTAAAATGTGTTTACTGTTCTCATCTGCAAGTAAAGGATTTAATATCAATTCGACATACTTATTCCACGCTATCTCAGTTTCTTCATGTGACAATATCCAGCCTTGTTCTTCTCCCAAAACCTGCCTCATAAAAGACTTTTGAATTTTCCGCCACATTTTAGGATTTTCCACAACAAATACAGTGGTTCTATTTTCTGTCAATTCTACTCTTATTCCAAGTTTTGCCTGTGCAAGTATCATAATATCACCAATCTTTCGTCCGATTGCAAGATTTCTTTTTGTTCCTCTCCTACCAGAAATTCCATTTTACTATACTGTTTTTCTGTGATAGTGAGCATCTGGACAAGTCCTTCAGTCGGTGTATTTTTCCTCACACCATCTATTATTCCTCTTGATACGGTAGTATTTAAAGCCAATTTTGTATAAATTGACTCCTGCATCATCACAAACCCATTTTTTAACAGATACTTTCTAAATCTTGTATATTCTCTCCTCTGTTCTGTCGTAATAACAGGCAGATCAAACATTACCATTACTCTCATAAACCTATAACTCATCTACTGAATAAAATCTTAGCAACGAAATATCCGAATCATTTATTGCATCAAATACACTTTTTGTATATCTCTTTATGGCATTATTAACAATGAAATGTTTTCCCTCCATATAAACCTCGCCATTTAATACATTTACAAGTTTCATTTTCTGCTCATGTTCAAAGTCTATCAAATTCATGTCATACACAAGCCTGTCTATAAGAATTCTAAAAGGTTCCATAAGATCAGAACCAAAATTGAACTGATTGAACATATTGTCATGGAAAAGTCCCAATTGTGTTATATAACCGTTTGCAACTATTTCCCTGTTAAATGCAGAAAGTAATATACTGTATCCGTAATTTAGTGCCGCATTTATATTATTGTCCTGACTCCTCGAAAAATCCATTCCAAACAATGCGTTGAAATATACTTTTGCAGCGTGTCCCTCTCTGTTAGTTTCATCTTTCCAATGAACTGCTCTTGAATATCCGGATAAAAGCCGTGCTTCCTCCTCCTTACCTAATTCTCTTAAAAAACATTCCTGTTGCTTAATCTTTTCACGCACAATTTCAGTCCAGACACTATCCTTTATAAATCTACTCCAATTTATCTGTGTTCTCACTTTATTGCTTGTATCATGCGAACCATAATAACCTATCAGTTCAGAACTCGGATTTCTTTTCTGGTCGCAGAATATAACTTTAACTTTCTGTCTTGTAAGTTCTGCGAGCAGACCAACTGTCAATGAAACAGATGTTGACTCTATCAAAAGCAATCCTATCTCCGAAATATGTATTTTTGTAGTATTCATATCACTGCGAACCACAAGATACCCTAATTGAAGGTCCAGTTTCGCAGTGTTATGAATAACCACTACACGCCAGCTCATATAGTTTTCAGGTCAATGACCTGCTCATAAAATCCTGTTATAGATTGATTTAATAATAACACTTTAGAATTATTTGTTATATTATTAGATATTTTCAATGAGCCTGCACTTGCAGGACCTCCAATCAATCCTAAATTTGCACTGGAACTCTGGCATTGAAAAAGATGTAATATCTCCTCAATCACAAGACATTTATCCAACAAAGACAGTTTTTCAAATTTTTCCTTACCACTTTCCAATGTTTTTACCTGCGTTGAGAGTCTTATATTATATATCGTGTCCTTTAATTTTTTATAGAATAACTCATATAACTTTATCAGCATCTCATCAGTAAGTTCCATCTTATCTGAAATCTTTATATTCTTATTTTCCTTATAATCCGCAGATACCTTTGCTGTCTTTTTTAATATTTTCTGACTTTCTTCATCTAACACAAGCTGTTCTGCACATTTAAAAACAAGCCTTTTTTCAGTTCTTCCTGAAAGGTGCATCCTAAAACCATCCACATTAAAAAGTGAATCTATTTTTATTTTCCTAACCCTTATATCAGGATTTTTAAGTTCAAGTTTTTCAACACAATATCTTATTGCTGCATCCTCAGATTTTTCCAACTCTTTTGCAAGATAAACAGGAACAAATTCCAAAGTTCTTATTTTATTGCCTTTCTTATCCTCTGATTCAACAAGCATAAAATATGCTCCGCTTGCCTTGTTATATGCTCCATATTTTTCTGTTGCACAAAGCCTGTCATCCTCTGAATTATTTTTTACAGGAATTTGACCTTTACCTTTTTTCATTATCTGCTGGTCAAATAAGCCTCCCCTGACTTCATATGCTTTTCTTGTAAACAGTATGTTATTTTTTCCCATTACTCTTTTTACTGTGAAAATAGTTCCATCCTCACCTGATACCCATGCTGTTTCACCACCACGGCTGACGGTCCCCTGCTCAAACATCTTTTTAAGATTATAAGTTCTTCCCGGATTGTTCCTTATAAACCATGCCGCATCTTTTGTAAATTTAACATAGTATGTATTTCCAACTACGATATTTAAATAAGCATCTTTCGCATGGTGATAATCATTTATGTTCCTTACTTTTGTAAATCCAAATTTATGTCTAAATTCACTTACTGCATTAGCCTTTGCATATACTATCTCAGACTCAGGATATGCCTTTGTTAGAAGCTGCGTTACTGCTTTTGTACTCTGTCTTGTTTCTACAAGCTGTCTTGCGATAAAACCGGACAACTCATTTTCACTGAAACCATCACGCCTTGTTAAACGGTGATATTTTTCTTTTGAGATTAAATCTTTCTTTTTAAGCATATCCCATAAAGTTTTTGCCTTGTCCATATATTCCTTTGGCACTGGAAAAACATCGGTTTTGTTACTATTCAATTCTCTTTTCACAAGAACTCTGTTGTCGAGACTGTCGTCCATAACCTTTGACTGCGGATATATATGGTCTATATCATACCTGTTTGTAAACAAATCTTCTATGTCTATCACTTCATTTGAGTACATACATCTTCCCATCTGGGTATAATACAAAAACAATTTATCACTTCTAAGTTTATTATCATCTTCTTTTACAAGATTTTCATAAATCTCAGGTGCTTCTTTTTTACAATATTTATATTTTTCCAAAAGCCTTGATTTTCTTGAAACTTTTACATCTCCCTTTTGTCCTGGTTCTCTTGCCATCTCGACAAATATACGCTCCGGCTTACTTCCCATTATTTTTGATATTTCTTCTACGATTTTTAAAGTCTGCCATACGGGTCTTTTGACCGCCGGTGATACATAAAGTTTCTGGACATCATCATATGTTACCACCTCAGATTTATCTTCTGCTTCATCATTCAATCTTTTTATCGCTGAAAGATAATCGTACTTGTTGCTGAGAAGCTGCATAAGATTTTCATTTGTCTCCCAAAGTGCTGATATTATATTTAGCACTTCACCCGTTTCTTTATTGACTGACTCTACTTCTTCTAAAAACTCTCTTGAAAGTCTTCCCCATCCTGTATATTTCTTTGCCGCAAGTTTTGTCACCTGTTTATCACTAAGTTCCGGATATTTAATCTTAAGTCGCTTTTTAAGCATCTTTTGTGAGTCTGCAAATACTGTAATATCCTTTATTATATCCTCTTTCTGATTTTGACTTAAATTTATGTCTCCTGCTATCTGTTTTATATCATGATATGCCTTAAGAGAACTTTTAAAGTTCTGGTCAAATCCCGACAACTCCTGTTCTCTTCCTATAATGCCACTCCTTATAAGAAAATCTTTAACTTTCTTTCCCGTTACCCTCTGGTATTTCTTGAAAACATTCTCATAGACAGCCTGCTTTATCTCAACTGACACTTTTTCCCCGTCAATCCTTAAATTGTTAAGTTCATTTAAAACCATAAATTTTGAATAGAGCAGCGATTCTTTAGGTAAAACATCTTTTCCTATAAGATATGTGCATTTATTTGTCATTCTTCCTATAAATTTTCCAGCACTTTCCTCTGCATCAATCTTACTTTCAAAATTCCACGGATAAATCTTTCCATCCTGTTTTCTTACCGCCCAACTGTTGCCGCCTTTGTCAGAATGATATGTATTAAGCGGTCCGACATAATATGGAATACGAAACTTAAATATTGCCTTTATCTTGTCCGTGTTTGTATAACCCTCATCATCTTTTTCACTCAAAAACGGATAATACAAAGCTGCATTTTTTAATATGCGGTCAAGCTCTGCCTCATGAAGCTGGTAAGGTATTACACCATTATCACTTATTACCTGCTTAGGCAAAAATGTTTCATTTTCTATCTCATTTATGATACTTTCCGCAATTTCTCTTTCTTTTTCATCCTCAAAATTTATCTTATTTAAAGTTTTCTTCAAAAATGAATAAAAATCAGCTTTTGTGCATTTTTTATCTATAGGTACTTTCTTCCCATTCTTTTTAACCATACCAATATATGCACTATAATTTGCCTGCTTTTCAGGTAATCCGAAAATCAACTTATATTCATCCGGTCTTGTTTTTAAAAGACCTTTTAACTTTCTCAAATCATCCCCGTGCTTTTTATATATCTTTACTTTTGCTTCTGAAATATATGTCGAACCCTCTAATATATCACTTAGCACCGCCCAGTCATAAAGAGCCTTTCCGGCAGCTATCAATAAAAATCTTTCCGCTAAAGTTTCCTCCACATTCGCAATATACTCATCATAATTTGAATCAGCAAAAGAAATTTTGTTTCTTTCACCATCATCAAGTGACTTATCCGCAAATATCTCACTTAATTTAACAGTACAGCCTGTAATCAATGCTGCAAGTGCCTTTTTCTGCTTGTCAGTTCCTGCTATTATCTTTCCTAACTCCTGCTTTTTTGCTGTTTTACTTTTTTGTCTTGATTTCAGCAAATCTTCTATATCTTTTAACTTTTCTTCATCCACCGTTATCTCAATATCATTATCCGATGCCACTTTACAAAAAGCCTCAAATGCACTGCCGAAATCCGTCACCTCAGACATTTTCTTTCCCTCAAACAAAAAATGTCCTCTATGCTTAATAATATGATGTATTGCAAGATAAACAAGTCTTATATCATACTTCTGTGTCCACTCGTTTACAAGTACATTTCTCAAATGAAATATAGTCGGAAACTGCTCATGATAATCTTTATCCGTAAATCCATCATCAACAAAAAGTGCATATGGTAATTCAGGCTGCTTTCCGTTTATATCTCTCTTATCTTCAAACCAATACTTACTCTCTTTCATTCTCTGATAAAAACCTATATCAGTCTTTGATATTTCATCACCGAATATCTCCTGCAACAATTCCATTCTCTGTTTTCTACGCTGTGTTCTTCTTCTGGCGGCACGAAATGTTCTTCTTTCCTCTGCTGTATTAGCAGTTTTGAACAATCGTACTCCCCATAGAGCCTTTCCATGTCTCTTTATGATATTATACTTATCATCCGTAACAGCCCAGCCTACTGATGCTGTACCCATATCAAGACCTACATAAAATTTTTGCTTCATAATTTCCATTACCTCCTTGACAATTTTATATTTTTATTATATCATACTTATAGATTAAGTACCATACTTAATTTTACATCATAAGTTCAAATAAAAATTTATTCAAATCGCCTTAGGGCATCACAGTGTGTGAATTTTAAAAACTCGTTTTCAACGGGTTTTTTGTTTTTTTTATTTACAAGTATCAGTTTTTGTGTATAATATTTCACCAAAAAAAGATAATGATTATTGAAATTTTGTCTCAATAATCATTATCCCTTTTATTATAAATCGCCTAAAACCTTATTCATTTTTTTATTATGCCAATTCCTTTATAAAACTTTCAATCCTGTCGAGTCCTTTCTCAATCTGCTCAATAGATATAGCATAAGAAAGACGGAAACAGTCTGGGAATCCGAAGTCTGCACATGGCACGATTGCCGTATTGTACTCATTGATAAGTATGTCTGCCATCTGTGGAACGCTTTCTATCTTTGTTCCCTTATATGATTTTCCGAGTACTGCACTGCCGTCTACAAACACATAAAATGCTCCCATTGGCTCAAGTGCATCGAGTAAATCCATATCGCAGATTCTCTTATACATATATTTACGGCGTTTATCAAATTCAGCATGCATTTTCTCTACTGAATCCTGTGGTCCCGTAAGAGCCTCTACTGCCGCTTTCTGTGCTATAGAGTTTGGATTTGATGTCTGGTGACTCTGCACGCTTCCCATCATCTTTGCAATCTCTTTTGATGAACCTGTATAGCCTATTCTCCAGCCTGTCATCGCATAGCTCTTTGCAAGTCCGCTGCAAGTTATAGTCCTGTCATATATATCTTTTCCAAGTGATGCAATGCTTATATGTTTCTGCTCTCCGTAAACAAGCATTTCATACATTTCGTCTGCTACCACATAGAAGTCTTTTTCTACCGCAACTTTTGCTATTGCACGAAGTTCTTCTTCCGTGTAAAGCATTCCTGTAGGGTTATTTGGTGTGTTTAATACAAGTGCTTTTGTCTTGTCTGTTACTGCTGCCGCAAGATCCTCTGCCGTGAGCTTGAAGTTCTGCTCTTTTGTTGTCGTAACGATAACCGGCACTCCACCCGCAAGTTTTACTATCTCAGGATAGCTGAGCCAGAATGGTGCAGGGATGATAACCTCATCTCCCGGATTTATGAGTGCCGTAAATATATTTGTAAGTGAATGTTTTCCACCATTGCTTATTACTATCTGGTCCGTATCATAATCAAGTCCGTTAAATTCCTTGAACTTTTTAGATATAGCTGCCTTTAATTCATTTGTTCCTGAAGCAGGTGTGTACTTTGTAAATCCATCTTTAATAGCTTTGATAGCTGCGTCACAGATATTTTCAGGTGTATTGAAATCAGGTTCGCCCGCTCCAAATCCAACTACATCTTTTCCCTGTGCCTTAAGTTCTTTTGCCTTTGCCGTGATTGCAAGAGTTGACGAAGGTTTAACTGCTGCTGCTTTCTTTGATAATTCTAATGACATATTTCTAACCTCATTCCTGCGACTTTATCGCATAAGTAATTTAATATTTTTTCGCCTGTATCAGAACAAGACTGCCGTTTATACCACATATGACTGACAATAAGAATATATCTCTTAATGAATCTTATTCATGATACGGTTTTAATTATCTCACATTACATATACCTGCGTCAATATATATGTTTACGATTATATCAAAAAAATATACCTTAAAATTGTAAAAATTACCAAAAACTCAACAATTTCAAGGTATATTAATGTGTTTTAATATTTTTTCTTAATTTTCTTAATTCTTAAAGCTGTGTATAGGTGCCGGTATTCTTCCGCCCCTGTTTACAAACTCGCTGCAGTCAAACTGATTTACAGGCATTACAGGTGCATATCCTAACAATCCTCCAAACTCTACCATCTCTCCGACTTTCTTTCCCGGAACAGGTATAAGTCTTGCCGCTGTCGTTTTCTGGTTTATCATTCCAATAGCCATCTCATCTGCGATTATTCCCGCAATCGTCTCAGGCTTTGTATCTCCCGGTATTGCTACCATATCAAGTCCTACCGAACATACACAGGTCATGGCTTCAAGCTTTTCAAGAGTGAGTGCTCCATCCTGAACTGCATTTATCATTCCCTGATCCTCACTTACCGGAATAAATGCACCGCTAAGACCACCTACATACGAAGATGCCATTACACCGCCTTTTTTAACCTGGTCATTAAGCATTGCAAGTGCCGCCGTTGTTCCCGGTGCTCCTGCTCTCTCAAGTCCCATCTCCTCGAAAATATCTGCTATACTGTCACCGATTGCCGGTGTAGGTGCAAGTGAGAGGTCTATTATTCCAAACGGTATATTAAGTCTTTTTGATGCCTCAAGTGCAACAAGCTGACCTACTCTCGTAATCTTGAATGCCGTCTTTTTAATCTTTTCACAGAGTGCACCAAAGTCAAGCCCATGTGCCGACTCAAGTGCTTTTCTCATAACACCCGGTCCACTTACTCCGACATTTATTATCTCGTCTGCTTCGGTAACACCATGGAATGCTCCTGCCATAAACGGATTGTCATCAGGTGCATTACAGAATACAACAAGTTTTGCACAGCCGTTACATTCACAGTCAACTGTTATATCAGCAGTCTCACGGACAATATCACCCATAAGTCTTACCGCATCCATGTTTAATCCTGTCTTTGTCGAACCGACATTTACTGAACTGCACACGAAATCCGTAGCCTTAAGTGCCTCGGGTATTGAGCGGATAAGAAGCTCGTCACTCTTTGTCATCCCCTTTGAGACAAGTGCAGAATATCCACCGATAAAGTTTACTCCAACTTCCTTTGCAGCTTTATCAAGCGTCTTTGCTATCGTTACATAATCCTCAGGCTTCTTACAGGCAGAGCCTCCGATAAGAGCTATAGGTGTAACTGATATTCTCTTGTTTACGATAGGAATACCATATTCAAGTTCAATAGCTTTTCCTGTAGGAACAAGATCTTTTGCAACAGTTGTTATACGGTTATATATTTTTTCATTTAATCTGTCAAGATCATCATCTATACAATTTAAAAGGCTTATACCAAGCGTAATCGTTCTTACATCAAGGTTTTCCTTCTCGATCATATCATTGGTTTCTTTAACTTCTGCTATATTTATCATACTGGCTGCCCCTCCAAATTATTAAATTCTGTGCATCTTATCAAAAATATCCTCACGCTGAGCCTTTATAGTACAGCCCATATCCTCACCTATCTTTTCAAGGGCATTGTTAAATCCTGCAAAGTCTGTTTTACATTCTGCCACATCAACAATCATCATCATGTTAAAAAATCCACCTACGATAGTCTGTGAAATATCAAGAATATTTACATTGTTTTCTGCAAGATATGTGCATACCTTTGCGATAATACCAACACTATCCTTGCCTACTACTGTTATAACTGTTTTTTTCATTTTATCTATCCCTCGTTTCTGCACACATTTTTTGCATAGTGTGTAATATAATATTTCACATATAAAATCTGTGTCCAGTGTGCACAGACACAAATCCCGTATGTGAAAATTTTTCACACTTTTTTCTTATCTTAAATTATCTTAAAGCACAACCATCTTGGACGGCTCGTCTCTCTTTGCTACCGACAGGTCAAAATCAAGGTCTTTTAATCCCATCTCCTCCCACAACTGACATTTTACTGCTTCAAATGCAAGCTGCGGATAGTTGTTTTCTTTTGACAGATGTGCAAGAAATGCATATTTTAAATTTTTATTTATCACCTTGCACAGCAAACTTCCTGAATCTTCATTTGATAAATGACCGTATTCACTCAATATCCTACGCTTAAGCTTATACGGATATTTTCCGGCTTCAAGCATACTTATATCATGGTTTGCCTCAATAAACAAAACATCTGTATCTTTTAAATGGTCTATCGTATAATCATCATACTTTCCCAGATCAGTAGCTATGCTCGTCTTATGTCCCTCCGCCGTAAGCGTATATCCTACCGGGTCTGCGGCATCATGCGATGTTGAAAATGGCATTACTGTTATCGCTCCCATAGATACCGGCTCATCAGCGTGTACCTCAAAAAGATGATTCATTGAAATAATGCCTTTTTTATCCTTAAGCCTTATTGCATCGAGCGTTCCACCTGTTGCATAGACAGGTGTATCAAACATCTTGACCATCATATTTATACCCTGAATATGATCACTATGTTCATGTGTTACAAATATTCCGTCTAGCTGTTCAGGAGCAACACTAATCTTTTTAAGACCTTCGACTATCCTTTTACGGCTCACTCCCGCATCTATCAGAATATTTGTGTCACCACTGCCAACATATGTACAGTTTCCACTGCTGCCGCTGGCAATACTGCATACTCTCATTTCTACCTCATTTCTATGCTATATCCCATCTTTTATTCTTCGTTCTCACGCATAGCAAGTCTGTGCAAAGCACAAATCTTGAGTGTGAAAATTTTAATTTCATACTACCCACTGAATTACAACAGCATCACCATCATTTACCGGTGTCATAAAATCTCCATGAACACCATTTACCATTGTTTCAAGGTGGTCGCCATGAGCTACTGAGGTATCTACAGGATAAAAATCGAGTACATCTACAAGAATATATCTTTCTTTTCCCTTCATGATAACAGTGTCACCATTTACGGTAATCGTAATATCATCTACCCCTGCCCGTCCGTTCCTGGCAGTCGATGCAGCATTTTCTTTTTCTGCCGGCTGTCCGTTTTCTAAAACCGATACGGAAGCTGTTTCTTCCTCAGGCTGTACTGTCACTTTCTCATCAGCTATTTCTTTTTTAATATTTTCCATGAAGTTTTTCTGTTCCCCGGCTGTCTCCCCTCCGGTACTGTGAGTCTCGATTTCATTAGCATCCACTCTGCCTGTTTCATCTGTCTTATGTATGTTTTCTTTCAATGTGCTATCATACTTATCATTAACAGTATTATTATCTGATGCTATTTCATTTATTGAATACACAACATCTGTCGGGAACTCAGGTTCACCGTATTTTGCATATAATTCATTATAATTAGGTTCTTCTTTTTTTATCTCGCAGAGAATAGAAAAATTGTCATAAACCTTTGTGTTCATATCAGCAGGAACATTGTTTACATACACCTTTCCGCTATAGATAATGTCCATAAATTCAAATACCTGTTTCAATGTATAATAATCAAGGAACCATATGTCATCACCATCTTTTATATCATAAAATCCTGAAACAAGTTCACCATTTACCGCAACATATCTTGGGCAGACAACTTCCTTATTATTGAATGTAAATTTAATAGTCGATTTATACTCTGGAATATCCTCTATCTCCAAAACAGCATCTTCTCCAACCGTTGACGGCTTTATATCGATTTTTGCATTTTGAATAACCGGTGTATTTATCCCTGCTTCGGCACCATTCATCTTTATCACGCAGGCTTCTCCATGCTTTCCACGAGCCATACGCTTCTCACCGTTCACATTGTAAATAATGCTTTTTCCCCGTTTAGGGAAAAGATCCTCGTTTGGAAATCCGATGCTCATAGCAGCATCTATAATTGCCAGCTTACCATTATCATACAACTTGACTCTCTCATCATTTATATTCACAAATATAAAGTTATTTCGCTGTTCATAATAATTAAGACAGATTCCGACCGGAGTCACAAGAAGTGAATCAACCTTTATATCGTCCTGCATGAATTTAATATTTCCCATAACTTCTGAACCCCTGAGTGCAACTCTTTCTTTCGGAAGTTCAAGAAACTCAGCAAGACTTTCCACAAAGCCTCTGATTTTTCCACCGCCACCTACTACAAAGACCGCACTGACTGACTTTCCACCGTTAAGTTCTATAATCTTACCAGCAATGCTCTTTGTAATTGACTGCACAGCATCTTTCACCACATCCGCTATCTCATCAGATGAAATCTTATATGGCAGTCCCATTATATCGTTAAATTCAACTTCTTCCTGCTCGGTACTCTTGCATTTAAGGGCATCTGCCTCATTAAAATCCGTCAGATAATGTTTTGCAAGGCACTCCGTTATCTCATCGCCGGCACTTGGAATCATGCCATATGCAATAATGCTTCCATCCTTTGTAATGGAAATATCGGATGTTCCTGCTCCTACATCGACAAGTGCGATATTTAATAATCGAAACCTCTCAGGTATTGCAACATTTATAGCTGCTATTGGCTCCAATGTAAGATTTGCAACATATAATCCGGCTCTCTCAACAGCAGTATAAAGTCCGTCAACTACTTCATCAGGAAGGAATGTTGCAATAATCTCACAAGAAATCTTATTACATTTATGTCCCTCAAGATTTGTTATCGCATATCCGTTCTGATAATAATGTTTTACTGAGTAACCAACACAATAAAATTTTATATCATCACTATTTTGTTCTTCTCTAAGCTTTTCATAAGCATTTTCTACACCGAGCATATCAAGTGTATATATTTTCTCAGTCGTAACAACCGTTTCTGAATTAAAATCTATCTCTGCCTCTGCCTCAACAGTCTTGAGCACTCGACCGGCGGCTGCTATACACACATCTTTGTATGTACGCCCGGTCATATACTCAAGTCTGTCACGGATTTCACTGATAGTAGATGCAACCATGTTTATATCATGTATCTGTCCATCCATCATGGCTCTTGTTTCATGTTCTTTTGATGTCTGTGCAACTACGGTAAATCCCTTTGTATCTCTGTAACCTATCGTTCCAACAATACTTCTCGTTCCTATATCAAGACCAAAAACGAGCTGCTCCGGGACACCTTCCATATTTACCTTTTTTACCTCGACATTTCCTGTCTCATCTATCACTATGGAACCCCCTTAATTATCACAATTATCAATATTTTACCAAATAAACAGACATAATACAAGTCTTAAACTCATCCCTTTGCCACACAAAAAGTAACAGTTCATCCTTTTATTATCCACACTATAAATGTGTATGATTACCTTTTTATTTAACCTTTACCGTAACTAATTCTGCTTTTTCAAGTGATGCACAATATACGACTATCGTAACTTTTCCTTTCTTTTTAGCGTGTATCATACCTGTTTCGTCAACCTGCACAACTTTCTTATTTGAAGATACATAAGTTATATTAGGATTATAGGCATTCTTAGGTAATAATGATACTTTTATTCTTGCATATTTTCCTTTTTTCAATGTAATTTTATTTTTAGCCACATTAAAATCGTTAAGTCCTGTAATTTTATCCCATAATACGATATGAATCTTACAACGCACTGCTTTTAAACCTTTTACCTTGGCTGTCACCGTGCAGACTCCCGGTTTTTCTGTGACAACATGAATCGTACCACTTTCATCTACCGTAACAATTTTCTTATCTGACGATTTCCATTTGATGCCCGATATGGCAGCTCCAAATGGCTGAATTCCATATTTCATACTATAATCATCATATGGTGAAAGATATATATCATTATATTGGAATATAAACTTTTTGACAGTATTTGCCTTAGTTTTCTTTTTCCACTTTGCATATAATGTCACTTTCTTATCTGTCAATGTTGTTAAATCATTCTTATCAAACTTAATCTCATATGTTTTTTTGCCCGCTTTTTGTTTATAGTACCATCCACAAAAAATATATCCCTTCTTAGTCGGTTCTTTAGGCAGTTCAACTCCAGTGTCAAATATATAATCTACCGTTGCATATGTTTTTCCATTCACCATAAATACAAACTGTCTGCTTGCACAATAATCATTTATTGAAGAAATATTTTTGTCTATCCAGTCTATTCTCTCACGAATCCACTGTTTTAATCTCTGTTCCTCAGAATCATATGTTATCTTTGCCATATTTTCTGTCGTTTTTCCAATATTCTCATCAATCTTCATGTCATTCACAATATCTTTCAACACATCGTTATTTTCCAGTATATCATCCTGTGAATACATTTTGTTGACATAATAATTCGCTTTTTGTGAAGCATATTGTTTTTGCGAATATGTATCTATGATTCCTCCGTCCTTTATTCCCTCCAACAGTTTTTCTTTTATATAAGGCCATCTTGCCACAAATTTTTTTCTAAATTTTTCATTAGCAAACAACTTTGTAAACCATGCATTTCTATCAAGATTTAAACCTTCAACGCTGTTAGATGTATATTCTGTTGCTCCCCATGCAACATAATCAAAATCCCATAATGGTCCCCAGTATAGTTTTCCATCTCTTTTTTTATATAGGTATGTACTTCCTGATATAAACGCATCACCATTTAACGAAAATTCCTGTACCCAGTAATAGTCTATCGCTGAATCAACATCCATGTAATCTTCATAAGAAACTCCCTTACTGTCTTTAAATCCCCTTCCATATATGGCCGCCTCCGTCTGTTTAAGATAATCTGATATATAGTTATACTGTTCAATATTTGTATAATCTTCAAAATCAGGACTTTCTATTGCAAATGCCATTCCTTTATCCGTTGTTATATTCATCCTATCATCTGCCTTTTCACATGAGAGAAGATAACCGCCTGTTATCGCAGAGCCGCTTGTTACAGCCTTTGATTCATCATCAGCAGACAAATCATCAATATTTACCCTGTTTTTTCCGACGCGTACCTGCTCAGACAGATAATAACTACCAAGATATTTTCCGTTCATAACGACATTTACAAACTCACATTTCGGAGTATATTCAAGTCCGAGCACATTCCCAAGCCAATATGTAAATTTGTTTCTGAGCATTGATATGTCATAATAATTTGCGAGAAGTATCCAGTGTTTGTCAGAACCCATTCCTAACAAATCAGCCTTTTTGTCAAGTTTTAATTTGTATGGTTTTTTGTCAGGTCCCCAGGTTGAATTACCTCTGCCCCTTATATAATCAAGCTCATAAGTCTTTGTAGAAAGTTTCTTATCGGTATATTCTGATTTATACCCTTTAGGAATATCAACAGTCATATTTCCATAACACTCTGTTTGGTGATTTGGATCACCGTTCATTGCAGCTATCGGTGTCTTTGACTCATCAATATCAAGATCGATCATCGGAATATCTTCATCCAATACAAATGTATATTTTAATAATATTTTCAGACTCTTACCTTTATATTCATTTCCATTATTATCCGTAAATTTAAAATATATTTTATGTTTTCCCTTTATCTCATCGGATATTTTTATACATCTATTGTCATCTGTACTCCACGCATTTTTTCTGTTTTGTCTTGTCAGCTTAACTTTTGCAAAACTCTTTGTCGAATCATCTAAATATAAAGAAAGCGTCACATCTCTTTTTCTCTCAGATGTACCTGAAAAAACAAGATATCCGCTTTTATCAGAAAAATCTATCTCTTTTGAAAGCATAAATCTGGCATTTTCAATTTCTTCGGTTTTTCCATCAACAAACAAGCCGTCTGTCTTGTTATCTTTCGACAAAGTCACTTTAGAATTGTCTGTACTAAACTCTTTTGAGTCATAAAGCTCCGTAAAATCAACTTTTTCTCCGGTTTTAATATAATTTTCCCCAGCCTTTGCATAATGTGATACGAAAAATACACTTACAACTGCTAACGCCGTCGTAATCCCTCTTGTTAAAATTTTTCTTTTTTTCATAAAAAAACACTCCTTTCAGATACAGATGCTGATTAGGCGGCTATGAAACATAAACAGCCCCTCGTTAAGGATATGTTAGCATAGACACATTTTTGACACAATATATCTGAAAGAAATGTAATTAATTCTTAAGTATTAACTTCCATAATAGCGTTATATATTTTCTATCTGCCAGTCGATTGGCTCTACTCCGTTTTCTTTAAGAAATTCATTTGTCTGACTGAAATGCCTGCATCCGTAAAATCCTCTGTAAGCTGAAAGCGGACTTGGATGCGGTGCTTTTAATATTAGATGTTTCGGATTTGTAAGCATAGGAATCTTACTCTGTGCAGGTCTGCCCCACAAAAGATATACTATAGGTCTGTCCTGCTCATTTACCGCATTTATGACAGCATCGGTAAAATGTTCCCATCCTTTATTCTGGTGTGAATTTGCCTGGTGAGCCCTTACCGTAAGCACCGTGTTTAACATAAGCACCCCCTGATCCGCCCATTTTTTGAGGTAACCGTTGTTTGGTATATAACAGCCGAGATCGTCATGCAATTCCTTGTATATATTTTGAAGCGACGGCGGTATCTCCTTCTGACTCGGCGGCACTGAAAAGCTAAGTCCGTGTGCCTGATTTACATTGTGATACGGGTCCTGTCCCAAAATCACTACTTTCACTTTTGACAATGGGGTAAAATGAAACGCATTGAATATATCATCTGCCGGTGGATATACAACAACTCTGCTGTACTCAGTCTTAACAAACTCGAACAAATCTTTATAATATGTTTTCGCAAACTCCGGCTTTAAAGCCGGAAGCCAGTCATTATCAATCATTCCCATAACTTTCTTCCTCTTTTCTGTAAATATGTTTAGAGTCTGACACTTATACCCTCTTCTCTAAGATACTTTTTCACCTCATTTATCTCAAGTTCTTTGTAGTGAAAAAGTGATGCTGCAAGCACTGCATCTGCATTTCCCTCTGTAAACGCTTCTTTAAAATGTTCAAGTTTTCCTGCTCCGCCTGATGCGATTACAGGTATATTTACATTGTCAGAAACAGTTCTTGTAAGTTCAATATCATATCCGTCTTTTGTTCCATCACAATCCATACTTGTGAGCAATATCTCACCGGCACCAAGTTCATACGCTTTCATAGCCCACTCAATAGCATCTATCCCCATATCAACACGACCACCATTCTTAAAGATGTTCCAGCCTTTGCCATCCTCTCTCCTTTTCGCATCAATGGCAACGACAACACACTGGCTTCCAAATTTCATAGCCGCTTCAGATATAAGTTCAGGATTTAATATTGCAGCAGAATTTACGGCAACCTTGTCAGCTCCCTCTCTTAAAACAGCCTTAAAATCATCAACTGTCCTTATACCACCACCGACTGTAAATGGAATAAACACCGTTTCCGCTACTCTCCTTACCATATCTATCTTAGTCGCTCTCGCATCAGAAGATGCCGTTATATCAAGAAATACAAGTTCGTCTGCACCCGCTTTCCCATAAGCAGCACCAACAGTAACCGGGTCACCCGCATCTTTAAGATCAACAAAATTTACACCTTTAACAACTCTGCCGTTATTTACATCCAAACATGGAATTATTCTCTTTGTAAACATATATCTACCAAGCCTTTCCTTTGCTGCCTAATCACACCTGTAGTGCAACAGACCACTTTCTTTTCTGTTTCCAATTTCTGCACGATTTAATTTTTTAAACAACTATTTTTACACAACTAAGTATATAATGCTGCCTTGAATTTTTGCATTTACATTACCGTCTGTTTTAACTATCGCATCACATTTTATAATTCACAAAAATTCTTTAATATCTGCAATCCGACATCACCGCTTTTTTCCGGATGAAACTGGCAGGCAAATATATTGCCATGCTCAACAGATGCATGAATGTGTGTTATGTAATCGGTAGTTGCTGCTACATCGTTTTCATTTTCTGCCTGAAGATAATATGAATGAACAAAGTAAACATATGAATTGTCAGAAACACCTTTGAAAAGTCTGCTCCCATCTTTTATCTTAATTGAATTCCATCCCATGTGAGGAATTTTGTACCCATCTTTTTCTGGAAATTTGACTATCTTTCCCGGAAGAAGCCCAAGACCTTTTACGCCCGGTCCCTCCTCACTGCTCTCAAACATAAGCTGAAGTCCGAGACATATTCCTAAAAACGGTTTATTTTCTTTAACTATCTCATGTATTACCTCAACAAGACCAAATTTATTAAGTTTCTCCATCGCATCACCGAAAGCACCCACTCCCGGCAAGATAACTTTATCCGCTTTAAGAAGTTCATTTCTGTCTCTTGTGACTACACACTCCTCACCGAGATATAACAAAGCTTTCTCAACACTCTTAAGATTTCCTGCATCATAATCAATAATTGCTATCATTTCTGTATATCACCTCTGCTGTCATTATTTTGTATGTTAAAAGTGTACCACATACGGGTGGTGTTGTCGATATGATAATTTCTGTACGATAAAGAAATACTTTTGACTATGTTCTCTGCTTTTTCAAACAAAAAAACTCACCGACTTTTTTATACCGGTGAGTTTTTATTTATTTACTTAGCTGCAATAGCATTAACTTTGCTTGTATATTCACTGCTGCCTAAGCTAAGAATATCATATGCCTGTGACTTTGACAGACCAAATTCATCTGACAAAATATCAAGTATCTTATCATAAACACTCGCAAGGTCGTTTTCTATCTCAAGGTCATATGCAGTCTTTTTATTTGCATCATATTTCTTAAGTCCCATAAGAAGAGCGTCCAATGCTTCAGGATATTTTTTGACATTTTCATAGTTCTGATAGGAATCAAGAGCATGCTGAACTTTCATAACAGTCACAATCTTTTTATACTGCTCAGGATTTTTTTCCTTCATGTTTGTCCCTACAGCAGATTCATATGCCTGCGAATATCTGTGCATTTCAAAGTAATTTGTAGCTTTCTTCTTATCCAAACCGCTTCCAAAACTGTTTGTACCGATAATTATTCCGGCGAGTATTATAACTCCAAATACAGCTACTATTGAAACTCCAACCTTGTTAAGTTTTCCTACTACTTCATTTGCAGCAGCTTCTCTTTCGGCTTCTTTCTGTGCCTGCTTTTCCGCCTTCTTTGCCGCTTTTTCCTCCGCTTTTTTCGCTTTTGCTGCAGCTTTCGCCTCTGCCTTTTCAGCCTTCAGCTTTTCTTTTTCTTCCTTTTGCTTTGCTTTCTCAGCAGCCTTTTCTTCTTTTACTTTTTCGGCTTCTTCTTTTTTAGCAGCCTCTTCTTCTTCCTGTTTTTTCTCTGCTTCTGCTATCTCATCCGTGACTACATTTCCAAAAACTTTTTTGAAAATGCTCTGCTTTTCACCATCATCTTCCTTTTCTTCATTCTGAGGGAGTATATTGGATATGTCCTCCTCTTCTTGCATAGGTATATCAGGAATCTCTGATATATCAGGAATTTCTTCATTAGAAACGCTGTCAAGGCTTATAACATCATCAGATGTTGAGTCATCACTAAGCATCCCCAACAAATCAGAAAGATCATCCGTTTTCTGTCCATCACCTGCATCTGACTCTGACTCATTATTTTTTTTCGGCTGTTCTTCTGTATCGTCACCTATAGAACCATTTGCATCAAAATCGTCCAAAAGACCTCCGAGCATATCATCTATAGAACCTGATTCGTCATCAGCTGTTCCATCTTCTGTAAGTGACATTATGTCATTATCTGACTGTTCCTCGTCTGCTCCGTCCTCTGAGAGCGACATTATATCTGCATCTGACTGTTCCTCGTCTGCTCCGTCCTCTGTAAGTGACATTATATCATTATCAGGCTGTTCTTCGTCTGCTCCGTCCTCTGAGAGTGACATTATATCTGCGTCTGACTGTTCTTCATCTGCCCCATCTTCTGAGAGCGACATTATATCTGCGTCTGACTGTTCTTCATCTGCTCCGTCCTCTGAGAGTGACATTATATCTGCACCCGACTGTTCAGCTTCTGCATCTGATTGAGTTTCTATCTCAGCATCTTTTTCTGCTGCAATATCTTCTGACACCTGCGGTTCTTCGACAGTACTATCATCCGTCGCATTATTATCGTCATCTTTTATCTCCGGATATGTAGTTTTTATATCTGACCCGTCAGATAATTCCGATGCTATTCCATCGTCTTCTGAAAAATCTATGTCAGGAAGTGGTATATCAATATCGTCTTCTGACTCATCCTGATGTCCGGACTCATCAAAATCAATAGTTGAAGCCACATCCGAAACTCCTGACAGATCGTCCATATTATCCAACTCATCTATCTGTGGTAATCCCTCAAGTGCTGAAAGATCATCATATTCTGCAAAATCTTCATCTCCTGAATTGTCGCCAATATCCGGATTATCTTCCTGTAAACCTTCCTTTTCAATATTATCTTCTTCTCTCAATCCAATTATCTCCTTGCTTGATTTACCTATTTGGTCTATTCATTTCCAACCAATTTGTCAATAGCAGCAACAAGCTGGCCGATTTCCGGTTTGGAAAGCTGTGCATCCGCACCGAGCTGTTCGCCTTTTATCTTCATTTCCTGATTTACAAGTGATGAGAATATAACTACAGGTATATGATTCATATCACCATTTTCTTTAACCAGCTTGGTAAGACGATGACCATCCATCTGAGGCATCTCAATATCTGTTATAATACATGATACTTTTGAATCAAGATCACCACTTGCATTATATTCCTGAAGTTTATCCCAGCACTCCTTACCATTTGCTGTTGTTGTCAGATTTGTATATCCTGCCTGTTCAAGACAGTTTACTATCATCTTGCTAAGTAATTGTGAATCCTCTGCTATAAGTATAGGTGTTTCATTCCTTGTTCTGTGTGGCATTCTCTCAACATCTGACATTCTAAGTCCCGTCTCAGGATTTATATCTGCTACGATTTTTTCAAAATCAAGAATGATTATAAGTTTTCCATCTATTCTGACAATTCCTGTTGCCATGCCCTCTCCGCCTGTATTTACTGTTGAATCCGGCTTAACTATATCTGACCATGACACTCTATGTATTCCCAAAACACCATTTACATGAAATGCCGTATTTAATTTATTGAAATTTGTAACTATATACATATCTCCTGTCGGTGTTTCAGGCTTTGGCAGATGAAGACACTCTGCAAGATCTATAATTGAGATAATCTCATCTCTCGGCATAAATATACCTTCTATGCGTGGATCAGCATTCGGTACAGGCGTAGGTGTCTGAAAAGAAATAATCTCCCTTATTTTTGCGACATTTATTCCATAGTAATTGTTTGCAACACGAAACTCTAATATTTCCAGTTCATTTGTTCCACTCTCTAATAAGATTCCTGTTTCCATATCCTTACCTCCAATATCTTTTCACATTTGTAAGTTTATTTATTTAATATTTACCTGTGCCATCATATCTTTGTTGGTTACTTCCAAAAGAACATTTTTCAACTTTGTACCCGAAGGAATTTCAAATACAAGTATCGAATTTACACTTTTTCCTCCAGCTACAGTTTTCTTTATAAAATGAATGTCCTCGTTTGCAATAGTTAAAAGCGGAGTGTCCATATCTTTACCATCAACATTTAAAACATATGAACTCTTATTTTTTGTCATATCAATCTTTTTGTTTTGTCCGGAAGTATTTTTAAATTTTATATTAACAACAAACAGCTTTTTACCCTTGTGTGCTGATATATCTGATACCCCCGTGCTGATAGCACTGTCATAGTTATAACCGGTTACTTTTGCTTTAAATCCAGATAAATTCATAGCATCACTAAGTGATACCGACTTTTGCTGCGGCTCTGATGACTCCGTTGGATTATCTGAATTTAAAGGTGTGACCGGCTGCATGGTACTACCTATCTCCGGCGAAGCTGTCGGTTTCGGAACTGCTGTCGGCTGTATCTGAGGAGTTGCCGTCGGTTCTTCCTGATAATTATCATTGTCTAACTTCATATTATATGTATAATTTTTATCACTCTTTAACAGACTATCTGCCATATACTCTGCTATCGCATTATTCTGATCTTCTGTCAATGTCTGAACACTCGCACATCCTGTCAGACAAACTGCCGTGGCTGCTGCCACAATGAACATCCCTTTTCTCATATTGTCCCTCCGTGCTTTATACACATTGCAAATGAGTATTCTTACTTACTGTCCACATTTTGCTGTGAACTGTAATGATTTTCCGTCATTACCACCCATTTTTCATCTTTTTATATAATACCACATTTGTGACATTATCGTCAACGAATATGTGCTCCATTATTAATTTTCTATATCAAGCTCAAACCAGAACTCTACTCCATCCTCATGATTGAGTACACCGCACTTTTGATTCATTGATTCCATTATTGCCTTTACGATTGACAAACCTATGCCGCTTCCACCGTACTCTCTTGTTCTCGCTTTATCTACTTTATAAAACTTTATCCATATTTTGTCGAGTTCCTCCTCCGGAATACATTTTCCGGTGTTAAAGACGCTGACTCTAACAACTTTATCCGTTTTTTTCAGGCTTACTTTTATTTTTTTCTCGCCATCAACATGATTTATCGCATTGCTGACATAATTCGTAACTACTTCTTCTATCATATATTCATCAGCCCAAACATAAATCTGCGGATAATCATCTATCTCTATCTGTGCCTCTTTTTGTTTTGCAAGAAGAGTTGCTGAATTTATTACCGTCCTTACAACCTGAACAATATCAAAATGTTCAAAATTCACCTGGTTATTTCCAAACTCTATCTGATTTAATGTGAGAAGCTTCTTTACCATCTTATTCATTTTATCAGCCTCGTCCATTATAACTTCGCAATAAAATTCCCTGCTCTCACTGTCATCATTTATATTATCATAAAGACCTTCCGCATATCCCTGTATAAGTGCAATAGGTGTTTTAAGTTCATGTGATACATTTGATAGGAACTCTTTACGCATTTCGTCTATCTGTATCTTCTTTTCAATATCCTTTTGCAATTCATTGTTTGCTGTCTTTAATTCTGAAATCTTTTCTTCTAGATTTTCCGACAATGTATTTATGCTGCTGCCCAGTACACCTATCTCATCATGTTCTTTAACCGGATATCTTACTTCAAAATTAAAATCTGCCATCTTCTGTGCTATCTCTGTCAGTTTTCTGATTGGCTTCGTAAAATTATTTCCTATAAATACCATCAGAATCACACCGGATATTATAACACCAACACCGACATAAAGAAGAAATGAATTAAATATACCTATATTTTCTGCCATGCTCTGATAGTTCGTACTTACATATACAAAGGCTCCCGAATCAAGCTTGCCAAAAAGTTCAATATAATATGAACCTATCCTCTCATCAAGTACCTTATATACACAATATTCATTTTTCACATCAATAAGATTACGCTTTTTATCCCTGACATAATAACTTTGTGAATCCTCAATACCAACAACATAATCTTTAGTTTTGTCTATAATGTTCTGCCTTTGAAATTCAGTAATAACTTTTTCACTTGGATAATCATATTGATAATATACTTTTCCAAAAAAATTGTTCAGTCTGAATATATACACACTGGATGTGTTATTCGCAGACATTATTTCAAGATTAAGCGTCGAATCGTCCGATAATCCTGTCGACTCTCCACTACTGTAATCCTTATCTTTATTTACTATTGAATTTGCTTCCTCATAGCATTCTTCAAGCATTGATACTTTGCTGTGCTGATAATAAGAGGGCAGAAAAAACCTGTTCATAAACCATATTGCCGCCAATGTAAATCCCAACATTCCTATCATTATCAATATAAGCTTAGTACGTATGGATTTAATCCCATAAAATCTTTTTTGTCTTTTCAACTCCATACCTGACACCTCCGTTAAAAGCTATATTGCAAATTTCCTAAGATACTTCAAATTTATATCCCATTCCCCAGATTGTCTTTATGTATTCTCCTTTTTCGCCAAGCTTACTACGCAATTTTTTTACATGGGTATCTATTGTCCTTGCATCTCCGAAATAATCATAATTCCATACATTATTTAAAATGCGTTCTCTCGACAGTGCAACACCCTGGTTTGTCACAAAATATGTAAGCAGTTCAAACTCTTTGAAACTTAATTCAATTTGCTTTCCATCAATCTTAACCTCATGTGCAGACTGGTTTATACAAATTCCACCTACCTCTATATCTCCATCATCAAGAGCATTTGTTCTTCTTAGTATTGCCTCAACCCTTGCAACAAGAATCTTAGGACTAAATGGTTTTGAAATATATTCGTCTACGCCAAGTTCAAAGCCAAGAAGTTCATCTTTTTCGTCACTTTTTGCCGTAAGCATTATTATAGGTACCTGAGAATATTTCCTTATTTCTCTTACAACTTCCCAGCCATCCATTTTAGGCATCATAACATCGAGCAGTATAAGTGCTATATCTTTATTTTCATAAAACTTATCTACAGCCTCTTCTCCGTCACCTGCTTCTAAAACATCGAAATTACTTTTAACTAAGAAGTCCTTGACAAGCTTTCTCATTCTCGCTTCATCATCAACAACCATAATTTTCAATTTTTCCATAATAACCCTCTTTTCTGCATATGTTTTTGATACCGGTAAAATTTTACCCTTACTTATTTTTCAATCTTTCTTCTTTTTCCTGTATCTCTTTTTCTCTCTTATCTAGTGCTTTTTCTTTATCACTTAAATCCTGCTCCCATTTTTCATACTTGTCGATTAATTCATTTTCCATATTTGATTTATAATCAGTGAAATATGTAAATACAGAATACTTTGACTTCACTGTTATGAATATGACTGCTATAAGCAATATGCATAAAAAAACAATAGCCATATTTTTTATTTTTTTTCCTGCTTTTTCCGCTTCATAAGCATTTTTATATTTCTCCACATTTTTTTCCAGCACATCTTTGTCCGTAATACTTTTCCCTGACATTTTTTCTTTAACTCTCGGCACAACCGGTACATATGCCAGTTGGTTTTCTTTAACTATTCCTGAAGAAAGAAGTCTTTTTCGCATATTTTCTATAAATTCAAGTCCAATAACCGTCTGAAACGACTTTTTTTCCACAGCTTTATTATATATTTTTAAGACTGCTTTCATATCAGACATATTTGAATTTGCGACAAGATATTCTATAGTTTCTTTTTCCTTGCATGCTCTCTCATAGTCTTTTCTTGTTGAAAACACAAATCCGTCAAGTATAAATCTTTTATCATCTCTCATACTTTATCCCCCATGTCTGCACACTATGCTTTTAAACTGTCAAACTTATCATTGTAAACAGTTTTAATTTTTTCCATATAATTATATCATAAATTTGTGTTTATCCGGTGATTATTTTGACAATTTCCTCAACTTTTGAAACAATATAATCGGCACCCGCATCTTCTAACTCACCTGATTTTGCAAAGCCATAATAAACACCAAGAACATCTATTCCACAATTATGTGCTCCTACTACATCATGTTTTCGGTCACCTACCATAAGCACTGATTCCTTTTCAGCATCCGTTATCCCAAGTCTTTTTAAAGTTTCCTCTATAACACTCTGTTTTGTATTTCTGACCGCATCAAATGTGCTTCCTGTTATTTCTTTAAAATATTTCTTCAGCCCGAAATGTTCAATAATCCTTTTTGCTGTCTCCTCTGGCTTAGATGTTGCTACTGCCAGTATATACCCGTTTTCTTTTAATGTCTTTAACATTTTTTCAATTCCATCATACGGCTCATTTTCAAAAAGTCCGGTAACATTATATCTCTCCCTGAACTTTGTCGTTGCCGCTTCTGCTTCTTTTTCTGACATTTTGCTTATTGTCATAAATCCTTCCGTAAGCGGCGGACCTATAAATTCAAGCAGTCTGTCAGTTTCAGGAATTTCCCATCTGGCTGCTTCTAATGCATATTTAACACAATTTGTTATTCCCTTACTTGAATCAGTAATTGTACCGTCAAGGTCGAATAAAATATATTTATACATAAATTTATACCTCATTTTGTTTTTTTCAATACTTCATATAAAATAAAAAGAGCCCGGGAAGGCTCTTTTTATCGGATAACTCGTGTTATCCAGCGTATAATAGGGTGGGAGTAGAAAGTTTTCACTTTCTGAAACAAAATTATAATCATTAAATATGTCCAAATTATGTCCAAATTGTTAATATGTCGTTCATATTTTAGTTTTTATTAAATTATTTTTATATTTGTTGTTAAATTGTATAAAATCAACCAAAAATGTGTACTACTCAACATTTTTTGATTGATTTTTGTTAAAAATTGTGCAATACTGTTTTAGGAATGTTTTACAATTTTTGTGTATCTTTAATATATATTTTGGGATATTTACATAGATATACATTATATTTAATCTTTTACCGGATACAAACATTCAAAATATTATATATTTATTCAGGAGGTTTTTTTACAATGGCGTTAAAAAATCAGTATCTTATTGACTTACTTGAAACAGTAAAAAAGAGAAATGCAGGCGAGCCTGAATTTATCCAGGCAGTTATGGAAGTATTTACTTCACTTGAACCTGTTGTTGAAAAAAGACCTGACTTAGTAGAAGCAGGTGTATTTGAAAGAATCGTTGAGCCTGAAAGACAGATCATTTTCCGTGTACCTTGGGTAGATGACAATGGTAAAGTACAGGTAAACAGAGGTTTCCGTATCCAGTTCAACTCTGCTATCGGACCATACAAGGGAGGTCTTAGACTTCATCCTTCAGTTTACAGTGGTATCATTAAATTCTTAGGTTTTGAGCAGATCTTCAAAAACTCACTTACAACACTCCCTATGGGTGGTGGTAAAGGTGGTTCCGACTTCAATCCTAAGGGTAAGAGCGATGGAGAAGTTATGCGTTTCTGCCAAAGCTTCATGACAGAACTTTGCAAACATATCGGTCCTGACTGTGATGTTCCTGCTGGTGATATCGGAACAGGTGCAAGAGAAATCGGTTATATGTTTGGACAGTACAAGAGACTCCGCAATGAGTGGTCTGGTGTTCTTACAGGAAAAGGACTTACATACGGTGGTTCTTTAGCACGTACAGAAGCAACAGGATTTGGTCTTTGCTATTTCACAAATGAAATGCTCAAGGCTAATGGTAAGAGTTTCAAGGATCAGACAGTTGTTATCTCAGGTTCAGGTAATGTAGCTATCTATGCTACAAAGAAAGCTACAGAATTTGGTGCAAAAGTTGTTGCTTTATCTGATTCAAACGGATATGTTTATGATCCTGATGGAATCGAGCTTGAAATAGTTCAGCAGATTAAAGAAGTTGAAAGAGGACGTATCAAAGAGTATGTTGACAGAACATCCCACAAGAATGCTACATATACAGAAGGATGCAAGGGTATCTGGAGCATTAAGTGTGATATCGCACTTCCATGTGCTACTCAGAATGAGATTGATGGCGAAAGTGCAAAACTCTTAGCTGAAAACGGATGCTACGCAGTATCTGAGGGTGCTAATATGCCTTCTACTCCTGAAGCTATTGATGTTTATTTTGCAAACAATATGCTTTATGGACCAGCTAAAGCTGCAAATGCAGGTGGTGTTGCAACATCAGGTCTTGAGATGAGCCAGAACTCTGAGAGACTTTCATGGACATTTGAAGAAGTTGACAGTAAACTTCACAACATCATGAAGGAAATCTTCAAGTCTTGTGACGAAGCTGCTAAAGAATTTGGTATGCCTGGTAACTACATGGCAGGTGCTAATATTGCCGGATTCCTTAAAGTCGCTGAAGCAATGAAGGCTCAGGGATGCTGCTAATCATTTAGCTTTTCTCATATATTAATATAAAAAAACAAGCTCCTCATTATAAATATTGAGGGGCTTGTTTTTTTATTACATGAGCAATTATCCTATTTATATTTATTTTTTTCTCTTTACATTTCATTCTATACTTCTTTTTCTCTATTTATTTTTTACTTACATTTTGTTCTATTTTTATTTTCATCTTTACTTGTCATTTTATTTTTTTAACTTACCACTTATCTTTGATGTGATTAAGATAGTGCATCCTGTCTTTCTCATACTTAGCTTTTGTTTCCTTATCTCTTGCCTGCTTTGATATGGCAAATTTTCTCCGCTGTGCTTCTTCATTTTTAAAAATATTCATAATCCCTTTACTTGTATCTTCGATACATTCTTTGCAATATCTCCCTATCGGAAAAAGTGCACCGCACCTCTCGCATCTTGCCGCCTCTTTTAATTCCCCAGGCATTTCAAGTCTGCCTTTCTCAAGAAGCATATCTATTACTTCAAGTTTTACCCCAGTCTCCACTGAAATCTCAACTGCTGGTGCCGGACCATTTTCATCAATATATTTTTTTATCAATCCAAAATCATCATAATAATCTATATGACATCTTTGACATACATATCTTCCACTTCCTTTAAAATACAATCTTGCTCCACATCTTTCACATTTTGTCGGAATATTCTTTTCTATTTGCTCCAATATATCGTCTCTGTCGTATCCCATTTTTTACGCTCCCTTGTAAACTTTAATCGTCAAACTATCGTACGCTTACGCATCTAAATAGCTCTCATTTTTAAGCCTATCTAGTATATAATTGACCGTATCCCCGCAGAATTTAAGTATGCTATTATAATCAAGAAATTTACTATTTTCTTCAATATGTTTTTCTTCAAAAAAATACTTTATTATCCATCTGCGGCTCTTGTCAAGCTCCTCTTTTGTTATCATATTTTTTATATAATAATCTCTAGTTTCTCTCAATATCTTTTCTGCCTCTGAAAGCTCCGGCATCTCTTTAACAAGTTTAAAATCAACAAGATCCGTATCCTTGTTAAAATATACAAAAGTTTCTCTATCACGCTCTGTCAGACCTATTTTACTAATATTTTGAAAATATTTTGGTCTTTCGTATAAAATAAACCTTTTGTCTGTCATCATGTGAGTAATATAACCAAGATATAGTCCTGATGCCACTCTTTCATCCTCGCAATGCTCTCTCCAAAAGTCAGCCATTCTTTTTTCAAACAACTTTATCGTTCCGTTTTTCCCAAAATCACCATCGGGTATTCCATCCCTAAAATGTGTATGAAGCTTCATGTTCCTCTCATAATTTTTTCTTTCCATTATCCCATCAGGACATATGTTACCCGCAATAAACATATTTTTATCAAAATGAATATTGCTGCCGTCTGCCAATCTTATCTTATAACCATTTTTTTTGATATTTTCAGCAATCCTGACTGCGATAACAAGATGAATCATCGTTCCTGCCATTGTCATTCATCCTTCCTTCTTATTAATGCTATTGATTTCCATTTATTAACACATAGTCATATGGACATTCGCACTCCACTATTCTACTTGCTCATAACACTATTTGGTTATTTACTTAGCATCACTTATGTTATTATCTATCCTCCTAAACACCGTGTCAATGTTTTATCTTCTCAACATACGCTCTATCAATGCTCCTCCATTCTCATTAAGCCACTTTTTATAATTTTTGTAATCAGGCATATACCTTTCAACTTCCTTCCAAAACTTTTTGGAATGGTTCATCTGCTTTAAATGACAAAGCTCATGCACGACTACATAATCCAGCACCTTGTCAGGCATGAGCATTAAAAGACAATTAAAATTCAAATTTCCTTTATTGCTGCAGCTTCCCCATCTTGTTTTTTGGTTTCTTATCGTAATCCTGCCATAAGTTATTCCCATTATCTCTGCATAATATTTTACTTTGTCAGGAATTACCGACAATGCTTTTTGACATAATTTCTCTATATCTGCATTTGTAAGTGCCGGTTCTTTTTTCTGCTTTTTAATTTCTTCTGCCTTAAAATACATCTGTACAAGGTGCTTCTTTATCCAATTCTGTTTCTCCTCAACAAATTTCATGATTTCATTTTGAGGTATTTTCTCAGGGGCTCTCACAACAACTCTCATATCCGGTCTTATTTCTATTGCAAGCATTTTTCTTTTACTTCTTATTACTTCTATATGTGTTTTATCATCTAAATCCATTTTTTATATTTGTTCTCCATCTCCAGCATATGCATATTATTGATAGTTTTTTTGTAACAAAAAAAGTCCTGATAATATCAATATTTTCAAGACTTTCCATTTAAGCTGAAAATGGGACTCGAACCCACGACCCCTTCATTACGAGTGAAGTGCTCTACCAACTGAGCTATTTCAGCACTGCCTTAATAGTTTACCTTATTTTTCTGTTTAGGTCAAGTATCTTTTAAATATTTTATAACATATTTTTAATTATTTTTTCAATTCTATGATTTCCTGCTCGGTAAGTTTCCGGTAATTTCCCTTTTTAAGTTTGCTGTCAAGAATAAGACTTCCCATGCTCACCCTTTTCAGATATGTAACTGTCTTGCCAAGTTTTTTCATCATTCTCTTGACCTGGTGAAATTTTCCTTCATGTATTGTCAGATAACATGATGATATATTATTCTGAATATCTGTTTTTAATATTTCCATTTTTGCAGGAATTGTATTTTTCTCTTCACCTATATCAAGACCTTTTTCCACTGCATCCACATCAGCATCATCAAGTATTCCTGAAACTTCAACATAGTATGTTTTTTCCACATGATTTTTGGGAGCTAATAATCTGTGAGCCAGTTCTCCGTCATTTGTTATAAGTAAAAGTCCCTCTGTATCTATGTCTAACCTCCCTACAGGAAACAGGTCCTTTTTTTCCGATGAACTTATTATATCCACAACTGTCTTATGCTCCCTATCTGTTGTTGCCGATACAAATCCTTTGGGCTTATTCAACATATAATATTCATACTTATTATATTTAATCTGCCTGCCATCTACCCTGACTATTGATAATTTCTCGTCAATTTTAGTTTCAGGCTTTTTTACCTCATTTCCATCTACAGTTACACTTCCTGTTCTCACTATCTTTTTTACTTCACTTCTTGTCCAGCCGGACATTTCAGAAAGGAACTTGTCTAATCTTATCATGTCAGTCTCCTAAATCGGGCTGAACACTCATGTCCAGCCCGGTTCACTTCAAATTTACTCATTGTTGCATAGTTTTGACTGCCGAAGTCAAGCTTGCAATAAATAACAAATCAATGATATGCCATTTTTACAGTCTGTCATAAAGTTCGGCATACTTCTGTGCTGACTGTCCCCATGAAAAGTCTTTAGCCATTCCTCTGTCAATAATCTTATTCCACTCGCGTTTACGGTTAAAATATACATCCTTGGCATAACGGATAGTATTTAACATCTCATGAGCATTATAATTGCAGAATGAAAAACCTGTTCCAGTTCCCTCATATTCATTGTAAGGTTCTACAGTGTCTTTAAGACCACCAGTCTCACGCACGATAGGAACTGTTCCATATCTAAGACTCATCAACTGACTAAGTCCACATGGTTCAAAAAGTGACGGCATCAGAAATGCATCACAAGCCGCATATATCTTATGTGAACGCTCATTTGAATAATAAATATTCGCTGACACTCTGTCATGATACTTCCACTCAAAATGACGGAATAAATGCTCATATTTTTCTTCACCTGTTCCAAGCACGACAAGCTGAGTATCCTCCGCACAGATTTCTTCTATGACATAATCTACAAGATCAAGACCTTTCTGGTCTGTAAGTCTTGAAACTATTCCTATCATAAACTTCTTATCATTTTCCTCAAGTCCAAGCTCTCTCTGTAAAGCCCTCTTATTCTTTATCTTTTCGCGTCTAAATGTTTTTACAGAATAATTTTTGTAAATCAAAGGATCTGTTTCCGGATTATACTCATCATAATCAAGACCATTTACAATACCTACAAGCGAATTTTCTCTCGCACGCATAAGTCCGTCAAGTTTTTCACCGTAAAACGGCATCTTTATCTCCTCTGCATATGAATCACTGACTGTTGTTACCAGATCAGCATAAACAATTCCACCTTTAAGATAATTTGCATCTCCATATGCTTCAAGTTTGTCCGATGTAAAAAACGAAGGTTTTATCCCTGTTATATCCTTAACCTTTTGCAAATCCCATACACCCTGAAATTTAAGATTATGTATAGTCATTATTGTCTTAATATTCGTATAGAACGGATTTTCCTGAAACATATCATGAAGATATACAGGAATGAGTCCTGTCTGCCAGTCATGACAATGAATAACATCCGGATGAAAATCAAGACTTGGAAGTGATGACAATGCAGCCTTGCAAAAAAATGCAAACTTCTCAATATCTTCGTGTATATAACCGTATGGTTTTGGTCCTGCAAAATAAAATTCATTATCTATAAAATAAAATGTAATGCCATTATGCTGCAGTTCCATGATTCCAACATACTGTTTACGCCATGCCAGGTCTATGTAAAAATGTGTTTTGTAAACCATCTTGTTTTTCCACTCATCCGGAATACATGCATATTTGGGAATCATAACCCTTACATCGTACTTTTTCTTATCAAAACATTTAGGCAGTGAACCGACTACATCTGCCAATCCTCCCGTCTTGATAAACGGAGTACTCTCCGATGCTACAAATAAAATATTCTTCAATACAACCAACCTCCTTTGCCAATGTTTATATATATTATAAACCAAATCAGCGGCTCTGAAAAGTATTTTATCTGTTAAACTATCATTTTCCTGTTCATTTTATATTCAAGGCGTATTTTATCAGAAATCAATGCGACAAACTCTGAGTTGGTAGGTTTACCTTTGCCCGAACTTACTGTGTATCCAAATAATTCTTCGATTGTATCAACTTTTCCCCTGCTCCATGCCACCTCTATAGCATGTCTTATCGCTCTCTCTACACGGCTTGATGTAGTCTTATGATTTTTTGCTATCGTTGGATATAATCTCTTAGTAATCGCACCAAGCATCTCATCATCATTAACTGACATTATTATTGCATCTCTTAGATACTGATACCCCTTTATATGTGCCGGTACTCCTATCTCATGGATTATATCTGTTACATCTGCTTCAAGATTATATGATTTCTTTAACATGTTTTTTCCATTTTCATATACTGTATTTATCACATGATTTTGTGCACTCTCCTCGTTTACTGCCGTTCTAATTCTCGAAAGTACCATCTGAGTATCAAACGGCTTTAAAATATAATATGCTGCACCAAGTGCAAACGCATTTTCCGTTACGCTTTCCTGGCTGACAGCCGAAATAACAATTATCTTTGGAACCGAAGTTATTTTTTTCTTCTCTTTAAGTCTCTCCATAACACCGAGTCCGTCAAGTCTTGGCATTATAAGATCAAGTAAGACGACATCCGGATTATGGATTTCGATTTTTTTAAGTGCCTCCTCACCATCTGCTGCTGTCGCAATCACATCCATATCTGTTTCTTTTGTAATAGCATCCTTAAGTAAATTTACAATTCTACTGTTATCGTCAACTACTAATACTTTGATGTTGTCCATATTTACCTCCAAATTCGACTTTTTGTTTTTCTTCTTCTAGATATTATGCCCTATCACATCATAATTCAACGATAAACACGCTCTACATTTCGACCTTTAAATGCTGTTTTTCTTACACTTTACTATATATCTTCATGTTATTACATAATCTGACAACATCATTCTACTATTTACATCAAATCAATATTTCACGAAAGCATCCTTTCAATAAAAATCCCATATCCCTTTACCGGGTCATTTACAAAAACATGAGTAACAGCACCTATAATCTTTCCATTCTGTATGATTGGTGAACCACTCATCCCCTGCACGATACCGCCCGTTTTATTTAAAAGTCTCTCATCAGTAACTTTTATTACCATATCCTTATTTTCTTTTGAATTTTGATATACACTACACACCTCGACTTCATATTTATCTGTTACTTTGTCTAACTGACATAATATATATGCCTTTCCTTTTTTTATCTCCTGCTTTAATGCAATGGGAAGTGCAGTTTTTTTCTGATATATATAAGCTGTCTCACCGGCTGTTATTTTTCCCTTTATACCTGAATTTGTATTGCTTATGATGCTTCCCAGACGGCATCTGTCAGACAATTCCACGCTTCCTGATATTTGTCCGGGACTTCCTTTTTTGCTCGGTATAACCGTGCTTACATCTGCCTTATATAACCCTCCTGCCGATATATCTACTAAAAGTCCCGTATCTGCATCTGCTATGCCATGACCTAAAGCGGCATACATATTATCCTTAGTAACATATGTTATCGTTCCTATCCCCTCTGTATCTTCTCTAAGCCATGTCCCTATCTTAAATTTTCCGTCATCCGCTTCAATACACTTCATCTTTACGAATATATTTTCATTTCCTCTGCGGATTTTCATCCGTATTGAAGCTTTATCTTTGTTTTGCAATATACTTTCTATATCATCTATTGATGAAACTTTCTTTCCATCGACCTGGTATATATAATCACCCGTCTGAAGTATATTTTTTGCCGGACTGTACTCAACACCATCCTTTCCACGCACATTTGCCGTCCCAAGAACCATTACTCCCCTCGCATTTACATAAATGCCTACCGCCCGTCCCGACGGCATTAGTTTTTGTTCTTTGACGACATTAAACTTAATATTCTTATAATGTATAATGCCAAACAGCTTAAGTTCTGCTTTGCAGCTTCCATAACTTTTTCCCGCTGTCACTCTCATCATACCGTCCGTTCCCGGATTGCTCATAACTTTTATGCAGGTATTTGAAGTATTTTCACATTTAACAGGAAGATTAAAATCAAATGATTGCTCAGAATTTGCAACTATGTTTATATCTGTAGGTATTTTACGGTCAAGATACCAAATATAGTATAATACCGATACAACTATATCCAATACCAGTACCCCGATAAGAAACAACTGATAATACTTCTTTTTCTGCATCTTTATATCCTCCAACAAAAAGTATATTTCCAATTTTTGTTTTTGAAAATATACAATATTTATATTTGATATAATCCGCAAAATACAAAAAAGTATTCAAAAATATTAAAACTGTTCATTAACATAAAACTGTCCAAAATATTTTCTCGTCTTAAAATGCTGTTATTAAAATATATTTTCTTTCTAAAACTCTTTATGCCGTGCGACTTACTTTTTTATAATTTATTTTTTCAATATCTGCAAGCTGTTTCATCTCTCTTGCACTCTCAAGTACGGCATCGGTAATCTTTGCTCCTCCGAGTATTCTTGCTATCTCCTCTACTATCTCATCACCCTCTAACTGCCTTATGACTGTACTCGTCTTATTTAATAAATTATTTTTTTCAATAAGATAGTTATGATCTGCCATTGCAGCTATCTGTGCAAGGTGTGATATACATATAACCTGATGTGAATGACCTATAAATGCCATCTTTTCAGCTACTTTCTGTGCTGTGCGTCCACTGATACCAACATCTATCTCATCAAATATTAATGTACCTATCGAATCATGTTCGGCTAGAACGGCTTTTATTGCAAGCATGATTCTTGAAAGTTCGCCACCTGATGCAGCCTGACCGATTGGTTTTAAATCTTCACCGGGATTTGTGGAAATCATAAATTCAACTTCATCTTTTCCTTTTGAACTAAACTCATCAAGTTCCCTGACTGCTATTTCAAATTTTACCTGCAGGAAATTTAAGTCTATAAGTGCGTCGGTTATCCTCTTTTCAAGTTCGGCAGAACACTTTTTTCTAATTTTTGAAATACTCTCTCCGAGTTTCTCCAGCTTAATTTTATATATCTCTATCTTCTTTTCGAGATTTGCCCTATATTCTTCGTATGCTTCATATTTTTCAAGTTTATTTTCAAGGTCTTTTGCATAATTTTCAACCAGTTCAGTTGTCGCACCATATTTTGATTTAATTGTCCTGACAAGATCAAGCCTCGTTTCAACTTCTGCAAACTCCTCACCATTTTCATCCATATCAGACGCATATTCCTGCAAATCCCTGTTAAAATCCATGATAAGTTCATCAATATCTGCTATCTGTCTCGCCAGCTCCTTAAGTCTTTCATCATAACCGCTTATCTTTGCTAATATATGGGAACTTCTTCCAAGCATCTGTGACACGCTCTGACTGTCACCGTAAGAATCTTCTACAAGTGAATACACCTCATTTATACCACTCTTTATCTCATTTGCATTTGAAAGATAACGGTATCTCTCCTGAAGCTTTTCCTCCTCACCCTTTACTAAATGTGCCTGTTCTATCTGCTCCAGCTCATACCGTATAAATGATACTTCTCTAAGTCTTTCTTCCTCTGACATTTCTTTTTCTGAATACTTGACAAGCATATCCTTATACTGTCTATACATTTCTGAAAACTCCATGTCTCTCCCACACATTTTTTCTGCCGCATATCTGTC
Source organism: Clostridium sp. AF34-13 (assembly GCF_003477845.1). Lineage (NCBI taxonomy): Bacteria > Bacillati > Bacillota > Clostridia > Eubacteriales > Clostridiaceae > Clostridium > Clostridium sp. AF34-13. Next base: position 31,135 of record NZ_QUEB01000006.1, on the reverse strand, counting down.
AACAATCTCCATATGTTTATTCTTATACAGTAATGACTGCTGCTCATTCTGGCCATGAATATCTATAAGTATATCGGCAATACTTTTAAGCATAGAAACACTTACCGTCTCACCATTGACCCTGTTTATAGTGCGGCATTTAGTTATCTTTCTAGATATTACTACGACATCCTCCTCTAATGTAATCCCCAGCTTTTCAAGACTGTTTATCTGTTCACTGTCCTCAGCTAAAAATGTAAGTTCCACGAGTGCAAACTCCGTACCTGTCCTGATAATATCCTTTGAAACTTTTCCACCAAGTGCAATATTTATAGAACCGATAATGATGGACTTACCGGCACCGGTCTCTCCTGTAAGAACATTAAGTCCCTCGGAAAATTCAACTTCGATCTCATCAATAATCGCAAGATTTTTCACATGAAGATTAAGTAACATGGATACTCCCCCTTTATATTGTACTGAACATATTTTCGCTCTTGTTATATGGATAATATCACACTGAACGCCCGTTTGTCAAGAACATATTTTCGTTTTAATTCATAACAATTCACCCCCCAAAAAAATTGACAATACTGTGAATAAACTCAACTATTGTCAATTTTTTTCCGCTTAACTGCTGCACACAAAAAGAAAAGTACCACACAAAACTATAAGTTTTATATGATACTTTCCCTTAAATCATATATTAGATATTAATGCGTAATACTTTATTCTTACATCATATCTTATCGTTTATTGTTGTTTACTGAAGAAACATTTATCTGGCATCCTACCTTGCATCCGTTTACATATGCATATATATATGCCGTTCCCGTTCCTTTCGCAACAACCTTACCATTTGTTACTACCGCAACTCGTGTATTTGATGAATACCATGTAACTGTATCTGATGTACCATGAACTATCAATGTCTCTGTATCATACTGTCTGAGATTGAGAACTGACTTGTTCATCGCAACTACATTTACATTTACCGTAGATGTTACACCACTTGTCGCAAGTATTGTGATAGTCGCATTACCTGTTCCTACCGCTGTTATATTACCCTTTCTGTCCACTGTTGCAACTCTCTTATTATCACTTGAGAACTTAATACTATCTGAAGTATCAGATGGAAGCACTGAGTATGACAGCTTCATCTTATCTCCACGCTTCATCGTTACATCCTGCTGTGCAATAACAATACTTGTAACCGGTACAGGCTCAACTACCTTAACAAAACATCTTGCTTTCTTATTGCTTCCATCTGTAGTAGTTGCAGTTATGTACGCATCGCCCTCTGCAATACCCCAGATTTTTCCTGAACTGTTTACCTGAACAATCTTGTTATCTGAACTTGTCCACTTAACACCCTTAACAGATGCAGATGCAGGTTTCAATATAGCATGGAGCTTTTTGCTTCTTCCTACATAACATACTGTATAATTTGTATTAAGTCGGATACTTGATACCCTCCTTATTACTCTTACTTTACAAGAAGCTTTTGCATGAATTGCATCTTTAGTCATTACAGTTACTCTTGCAACTCCGACACGCTTTGCTGTTATCTTACCGCTGCTTGATACTTTTAACACACGCGAATTTGAACTTTTCCATGTTACGCCCGGAAGCTTGCCCGCATTAGATTTAACAGTAGCTTTAAGTTTGTATGACTGATTCAATCCTATACGGATATTACTCTTGTTGAGTTTTACCGTTGTATGAAGTTTTCTTACCTTAACCTTACATTTTGCTGACTGTCTATATTTTGTAAGTGTGCATGTAATAGTACATGTTCCTATCTTTTTAGCCTTAACCTTTCCGGAAGAACTTACTGTCGCAATACTTGTATTTGATGATTTCCATGTTGCAGTTTTGTTTGCTGATTTTGGTTTTATAACCTTTTTTGGAGTAAAACTGTGCCCCAATGCAAGCTCTCTTGTAGAAGGTGACAATTTAAAATCAACTGCCTTTTCTACATGAACTGCTACAGTAGCATTAAAACCTCCATCTTCTGCAGTACACTGAACAATAGCATCTCCCGGTCCGACACCTGTTACAACTCCCTTTGAATCAACAGTAACAACCGTCTCATCAAGAGACTGGTAAATTACATTCTGGTTTGTTGTATCTTCCGGAGTAAACTGAGGTTTTATCGTAAATTTCTTTCCACATACGATATTTTGTGTAACCGGTGTAACTTCAAATCCCGTTGCTGAAACAGGTGCTTTCTCAACCGTTACGATACAGGTTCCCGTCCATACACGGTTATCATTTGTCGTATCTTTATATGTAGCAGTTATTACGGCTGTTCCTTCCTCGACACCAGTCACGACACCATTGGCATCTACTGTTGCTTTTGTCTCATCTGAAGTTGTCCATGTAACATCTCTGTCTGTAACATTTTCAGGTGTAAACACAGGTGTAAGCTGTAATGTCTTTCCAATATAAACAGTATCCTCATTTGGCACTATCGCAAAATCCGTTGCCGATACCTGCGAAGAAGTTACATAGACCATACAGGTTATGGCACCCTCCTGACCTAAATCCTCGGCAACACAGCTAAGCATTGCAACACCTTCTTTGACACCTGTTATAACACCTTCTTTTGACACGGTAAATATTGTCGTGTCTGATGATGAAAATGTAACATTACTGTTTATATTCTCACTTGGTGTAAACTGAACATCTACAGTTTTCGACGAGCCAACTGAAATATACTCAGCCTTTGATCCAAACGCAATAGAAGTAAGCCTGTTTCTTACATTTACTACTATCGTTGCCGATGCTGTCGTGTGATTGTCATCTGACTGTGGGAGAACTGCTGTTGCTTTAATCGAAGTAGTTCCCGGACCTACTGCCGTAATCACTCCTTTATCATTCACTGTAGCTACTTTAGTGTCATCTGAGGTCCATGTCATTCTTGTATCAGATGCGTCTTCAGGTTGATATGATGCAGTTACCGCATATGTATCACCTTTTATCATATTAAGACTTGATACATCGGTTGTTATCTCTGTCATTGGTCGTGACTGGATGATAAGATGACAGGTTGCATACATATTAGCACTCTGCACCCTGATATACACATCCCCTTCTCGTTTCATAGAAACCTTTCCCGATGAATCTATCTCAGCAATATCTGTAGGATTCACATCTGAAAGTGATGTTCCCTCTACACTCCACTTAAAGTCTGTCTCTTTCTCTGTTGTGTCTGATGGGCCAAAAATAGCTTTCATAAATACATATTTTTCTGCAAGTGTAGTCGTATATGTGTCATACTGGACAACTTCTTTTGTTTCCTGATCGACAACACCTATCGCAAGCTCCGTAACAGGCTGCGTTACGGTTATCTCACAAGTCGCATAAACATTATTGTCAGGATTAAGTGCTGTAATCACTGTTTTTCCCGCTTTAAGTGCAGTAAACATTGCTGATGGATTAGTCGTACCTGATATCTGTTCAATAGTACCTACTGACGGATCAGAAGAAAGCCATATAAGATTTCTTTTCTCTGTCAAATCTGTTGCTATAATGCTCTGCTGTCCCTGCTCTATAGTCAGAGTGTCAGGAACCATATGGAATTCTTCTACACTCTTTCTTACTGTTACATTACACTTTGTGGTAAGCGTAACACCGTCAGGACTCGTCCACGAAAGCGTTACCAGCACCGGCGTATTTGCCGGAGTTTCTTTTTTGGCTACTATCGTTGCATACTGCCCGTTAGGTTTAACCGTTATATATTCATTTGAATCATCCGAAGGTTCCCATTTAAACTGACTTGTTTCTGTTGTGACATCTTCGCCAAATGTACCATAGAGCTGCTCACTTGAGCCTATCGCCATATCAATGCTCGACACATTCATTGAGAATGTCTGCATTACAGTTATGTTTACTTTTACTGTTTCTAATGTATCATATTCCGGAATATTTGTATTTGCTGACTGCTGTGGATTTTTTGTCACTATCAATGTTGCTTTTCCTGTCGACTTTGTAGTGATATTCCATGATGCATTATCAAAGTCAATTATTTTACTGCCATCTATTCCTGCTGAAACATCTGTATATATTTTACCGTTAAAGTTTTGCGTCAATCCTTTTAATGAAATATTAAATGCATCTGTCAAGTCATAATGACCACCAATATTTATGGTAACATTTTTTTCTTCATAATTTGTCTTGACCTGTACTCCACCTGCTATATTTACAGGATCACAGTGATATTTTTTTCCTGTTGAAACTTCAAGGTTTTCAAATCCCGGATAAGTATCAGCTACAAAGAACTGTACGACATATGTTTCTGCCTTTGCCTTGAGCTGATATTTTTTAAGTGCAGGATACCATACAAGCTCAGCATCATCCTTATCCTCTGAACCGGTATTTCCAAGTGAATCTCTTATCAATACTTTTTTACCTGTATTGCCACCTACTTCCTTTGAAATAACCCAGATAAGTTTCTGGCTTATAGATTCATTCGGATTACTGTCAAACTTTGCCTGACAGTCAAGGTAATCGCCTGTTTTTACAACAAGTGACTGCGTATAAACATCTGAGTTTACTATCTTTCCGTTTCCGGTACCTGTACCATCCCCTGATTGATATATGACCTCGGGTCTTACATATACCCATATCTCATCTGTATCAGACTTAGTCATATCAGTATCCTGATATGTGACCGTCAGCTTTGCTTTACCCGGACCTGTTGCCACTATACCATTATTATCAATCTTAACAACATCCTTATTACTGGTATTCCAGCTTCCTTTTGTAGCATCACCGAACATAAGATTAAGTTTCTGACTCTGCGAACTATCGGTAGCATCCGTACCAAATTCAAGCTTTGTTTCCGTTTTTCCGTGATAATCCATGATGATTGCTTTACGCTCATCGGTATCAAAAATCTTGCTCATCTCTACACCGGTAGATTTTACGAGATACTCGTTCACGGAGAACATTATGTTTATGGTAAATGTAAATGTTTTTGAAACATTTTTTCCATTTATATTCTCAGTAATGGTAAGCGTCAGACCGACCGTACCATATTGAACTGCCTGAGTGTAAAGTGTACTGTTGATTCCGGTAGTCGTCACTTCAGCACCATAAGTTCCCGGAGTAGAACCAATCTGTAATTTGGTTGAATCCAAACTCTGCCATGTGTATGTCGTATTGCTATCCTGTGCTCCCGATGCACTTAACTGATCCTGTTTTCTACGCATGGTGTATTCCTGACCTGATGTCATCTGTCTGCCGGTGCTGTCAAGAACAACATAATCGCGGTCGTCATCTGCCGCCCTTGATGTAAAATGTGCTTTTGCCGCAAAGCCAACCACAAAAACGAACATAAGCATAACTGTCATTCCCGCCATGGTCTTCCATTTTTTCTTAATCTTATCCTTTAATCGATTCATAGTTCCTCCCCTGACTCAATCCGTCTTTTTATTTCTATCGGCATAAAAAGCACAAATTATTACATTCGGAAAGTGAAACATCCTGCATAAACTTTATGATTATGCACTATGTTTACTCATCCCAGTTATGAAAAACATCCTGTACATCGTCATCTTCATCAAGAAGATCAAGTGTACGATTAAGCTGTCTTATATCATTTTCATCCGTCAATGTGACATAATTTTGTGGAATCATCGTAACTTCAGCACTTGCCATAGGATAATTTTCTTTTTCAAGAACCTCTCTTACTGCTGAAAAATCCTCTGGTGCCGTGATTATCTCATATGCTTCTTCCTCGTCTGAGAAGTCCTCAGCACCCGCATCAAGTGCAAGCATCATAAGCTCATCTGCATCAACTTCTATATCATTGTCCTCAAGTTCCTCTTTAGAAATGATTATCTGTCCCTTCTCATCAAACATATACGATACACACCCCTGCGTTCCTACACTTCCGCTTCCCTTTGTAAAAGCATTACGAACATTACTTGCAGTTCTGTTCTTATTGTCTGTAAGAGCCTTAACTATGATAGCGATACCACTCGGACCATATCCTTCATATGTAACTTCCTCGTAATTTACTCCGTCACCGTCACCTGCTGCCTTTTTGATACCTCTGTCAATAGTATCATTTGGCATATTGTTTGCTTTAGCTTTTGCGATAACATCACGAAGCTTGCTGTTATTTTCAGGATCCGGACCGCCATCTTTAACTGCTACTGCAATCTCTCGACCGATAATAGTAAATATCTTACCTTTTTTAGCGTCGTTTTTCTCCTTTTTATGTTTAATGTTTGCAAATTTTGAATGTCCTGACATTTCTCTATTTTCCTTTCTTTAATAACATAATATGATAATTTTCCACCATAACTAATTTATTTTAGCATTTTTCCGGCACTCTTGCAACCTTTGGCTACTTTTCTTCTTTTAAAAGCCTGTCTATCTTTGTCATGACTACAGGCACTTCACCCACGGAATGAACGGCACACATGACCGTATCGTCTCCTGCTATTGTTCCAACAACACCGGGCACTTCCAAATTGTCTATTGCCGCCGCTATCGCCATTGCCATGCCTGAAATTGTTTTTATAACAAGTATGTTTTCAGCCTGATCCATCCACAAAAAACCGTCTTGCAATACCCTTACATACTTATTGTAAAGATTTGTCTCTTTCTCCTGAAGAAGTGTGTATTTCTGGTGAACACCGTCAACAGACACCTTTGTAAGTTTTAACTCCCTTATGTCTCTTGAAATCGTCGCCTGCGTCACTGTAAAGCCCTCCTGTTCAAGCCTTTCTCCCAGTTCCTCCTGCGTTTCTATCTGATATTTGCCTATCAATTCTATTATCTTTGATCTTCTTTCAAGCTTCATATTCTCCCCCCTGATATTTTTTAGGATTAACCCTGTAAAAAACCAAACTGATTATTACAATTCACCGTTTAACTTTTCTCTCATCCTCTCGTAGAAGCCTATATCTGATAATTTTATCAGCTTCGTTGTCGCATGAGGAACTTCGAGTACAAGCCTGTCACCTGTTGAAAGTTCTCCTATCGTTCTCCCGTCAGCAGTTACCATTGCAAGGTCGACACCTACATCCTTTGTCTGACCTATCTCTAATGTTATATTTTCCGCAGCATCGACAACAAGACTTCTTTTATTTAGGGAATGTGCACATATCGGAGTTACGACCATCGCCTTTAAATTCGGTACCATAACAGGTCCTCCTGCCGAAAGATTGTAGCCTGTCGAACCTGTCGGTGTCGATATTATAAGACCATCTGCACGGTACACATCTGCAAGCTCATTTTCAAGATAAACTTTTACCGTTATAAGCCTGCCGCTGCCCCTTTTGCTTACCACTATATCATTTAACGCATAACATGACGAACGGCTGTCCGGCTGTTTAAAGTATGATATTTCCTTTAGCATCATCCGTGACTCTATCGTATAATCACCCTCAATAAGCTTGTCAAGTGCATCAAATACATCTTTATACTCAACCTCTGTGAGGAAACCGAGATTTCCGGTGTTTACTCCTATTATAGGAAGCTCCGTATGCACAAGGTCTATCGCCGCCTGTATCATCGTTCCGTCACCACCGAGTACAATAGCACATTCCGTCTTGTCGTCTATATGTCTTATATCAGTAAAATGTCTTATTCCTGCCGACTGTGTCAGCTTGTTTTCAAGTATCGTGCATACGCAGGCTTTATTTTCAAGATATTTTTTTATCTCAGATGCCTTCTCATAATTATCCTTTTTATCACTGTTAGTTATAATACAAAAAAATGTCATTTTTTTGCTCATTAGAGACTCTCCTTTGCAGTCGTCATACTTTTTATAAATTTATATATCTAATTTCAGATGTGCCTGCTCTACCGTTTCCTGTGCAAGCTTCTCATATTTTTCACTAAATATTTCCTCTGCCTTGCTTTTTTCTTCCTCGGTAATATCACATACAGTGTCAGTTCTGTTCGTATCCTTTTCTATGTAGAGAAGATATTCTATATTTCCCTCAGGTCCTTTTATAGGTGAAAAGTTAAGTTCAAGTACCTTAAAGCCTATTGCCATAGCGTATATCATGACATTTTGTACTACTTCAAGATGTACTTTTTTATCTCTCACCACACCTTTTTTTCCAACCTTATCCTTTCCGGCTTCAAACTGAGGTTTGATAAGACATACTACTCTGCCGTTATCCGCCAGCAGATTTCTCACCGGAACAAGAACTTTTGTCAGCGAGATAAAAGCTACATCTATTGAAGAAAATCCTATATTATCAGGCACATCCTCATGTGTTACATATCTGATGTTAGTCTTTTCCATTGACACTACTCTCTCGTCCTGCCTCAATTTCCACGCAAGCTGGTTTGTTCCAACATCTATCGCATACACTTTTGCGGCTCCGTTCTGAAGCATACAGTCTGTAAAACCGCCTGTCGATGAACCTACATCCATGCATACCCTGTCTGCAAGCGGCACCTGCCAAAGTTCCATTGCTTTTTCCAATTTGTAACCGCCCCTGCTGACATATTTCATCGGAGTTCCTTTTACTTCAATCTCCACATTCTCATCAAATGTACTTCCTGCCTTATCTTCCCTCTGTTCTTTTACAAACACATTTCCTGTCATTATTATCGCTTTCGCCTTTTCTCTCGATTCCGCAAAACCTCTCTTTACGAGAAGTACATCAAGTCTTTCTTTTTTCTTATGCTCTTTCATGCTGCCTCCAATTAATCATTTACCATTCAAACCTGCTGTATAAATAGTGTGTTGCATCATTGATACAATGCACCTGTAAAATCCATTATTTTTTCTGCTATACCCTCTGCATCTATCTTATATTTCTTCTTTAACATTTCAACACTTCCGTGCTCGATAAATTTATCCGGCAGTGCTATATTTCTTATAAATGGCATCTGCGGTGCATTTTCCTGATACCAATGAGAAACACTCTCTCCAAAGCCGCCTGTGAGGATTCCCTCCTCCATCGTTATTATATAGCGGTGGTTTCTGCCTATATCAGAAAGCATTTCTTCATCAAGTGGTTTTACAAATCTTGCATTTACTATAGTCACATCAATGCCATGCTGCAAAAGTATTTTTCTAACTTTTACAGCAGTTTCTACCATACTTCCGACAGCAAGCAGTGCAATATCAACACCGTCAGTTATTTTTTCACTCTTTCCGTACTCTATTTTTGTGTCATATTCCTTAAGTCCCGTATATGCCTTCCCTCTTGGATACCTTATTGCTATCGGACCGTCAAACCCTGCCGCAAATTCAAGCATTTTTTCTAATTCCAAAACATTTTTAGGTGCCATAACCGTCATATTGGGCATACTGTTAAAATATGATATGTCAAACATTCCCTGATGTGTCTCGCCATCACTTCCGACAAGCCCTGCCCTGTCAACTGCAAATATTACCGGAAGTCTGCCAATACAGACATCATGGAGAATCTGGTCATATGCCCTCTGGAAAAATGTCGAATATATTGCGACAACCGGTTTCATGCCTTTTGAAGCCATGCCTGCCGCAAAAGTAACAGCGTGCTCCTCCGCTATTCCGACATCAAAAAATCTGTCGGGAAATCTTTCTGCCATACGGTTTAGTCCTGTTCCTGACGGCATTGCCGCAGATATTGCAACTATTTTTTCATCTTTATCAGCAAGTTCAACCAGCTTTCTGCTGAACACATAAGTATATGTCAAATATTTTTCTTTATTTTTAAGTGTTCCGTCACTCGGCTTAAAAGGTGCAATTCCATGAAAGGCTGACGGATCTTCCTCAGCCGGAAGATACCCCTTTCCCTTTTTGGTACAGACATGAACTATCACGGCTTTTTGCATTTTTGAGGCACTTTCAAATGCACTTACCATCTGTTTTACATCGTGCCCGTCTATAGGTCCGATATATGTTATCCCCATATCTTCAAACAGCATACCCGGAACAAAAAGTCTTTTGACTGCATCCTTTGCACCCTTGATACTGTCAGCAAGTGCATTTCCTATATGTGATTTTCTCAACTTTGTCTCAACATCCTCTTTAAACTCCGTATAATTGGTGCTTGTCCTGATATTTCCCAGATATTTTGACATTCCACCTACATTTTTAGATATAGACATCTGATTGTCATTGAGAACGATAACCAGATTGGATTTCAATCTCGCCGCATTGTTGAGTGCCTCAAATGCCATTCCTCCCGACAATGCTCCGTCACCTATAACAGCAAATACATTATTTTTTTCTTTTTTAAGTTCCCTTGCTTTTGCCATTCCTATTGCGAGACTTATAGATGTTGAACTGTGTCCCGTATCAAATGCGTCACAATTACTTTCACTTCTCTTTGGAAATCCACTCATTCCTCCAAACTGTCTGAGTGTGTCAAACCCCTCTTTTCTGCCTGTAAGAAGTTTGTGCGTATAACTCTGATGCCCTACATCCCACACCAGACTATCATTTGGAAAATCAAGACATAAGTGAAGTGCCATTGTAAGCTCGACTGCACCGAGATTTGACGCAAGATGACCGCCTGTCATGCTTATCTTGTGAACTAAAAACTGCCTTATCTCTTTTGCGAGCAGCCTGTACTCTCTAGGGTCAATCTTTTTTATATCATTCGGCTCGTTTATCTGATTTAATAATCGTCCCACTTTACTCTCCATTCTACTGCTTCTCTTTTTATAAACAGTAATCTATTTTCTTCTGTTTATCAGCTTTTCTGTCAAAGTATATAAAAACTCATTTTTTACTTCTAATGTATCAAATATCGAAAGTGCCTTTTCAGAATATTGTTTTACATCACTGTGAGCCTTTTCGATACCATAAAGCGATACATATGTAATCTTGTCATTTTTTTCGTCACTGTGCACCGGCTTTCCAAGCTCTGAGGTTGTGCTTGTAACATCGAGTATATCATCCTGTATCTGAAATGCCATTCCTATGTTTAGTCCGGCTTTTTCCATAAGCTCTATGTCTTTGTCATCTGCTCCGGCAAGTGCCGCGCCAACCATAAGTGATGCTTCTAAAAGTGCACCCGTTTTTAATCTGAAAATAAAATCAAGCTGATCTTTATCAGGCTTTTTCCCCGTCAGTTCAACATCGACAACCTGTCCTCCGACCATTCCCGTTATTCCAGCCTTTTTTGCCAGTATCTCCAAAGCCTTAACGGCACTGACCTTATCCCTGGCAGCCATAACACCTTTAACAGCCGTTTCATAAGCATAATTTAACAAAGCATCACCGGCAAGTATTCCCATATCCTCACCGAACACTATATGGGTTGTCTTTCTTCCTCTCCTGTACTCATCATTGTCCATAGCCGGCAGGTCATCATGCACCAGCGAATATGTATGAATCATCTCTATCGCAGCCATAAACGGTTCAATAACTTTTTCGTCCTTACCGCCAAACATTATATATGACTGGTGCATCATCATCGGACGAAGTCTCTTTCCCCCCGCCATAACACTGTACTCCATTGCATCATATATAGTTTTCTGATATGACGGTGTTTTAGGAAGATAATTTTTTAAAACCTCTTCTATATATGAAATAATTTTTTCCTGCTCTTTCTTAAAACTATCCTGTTCCATTAACTCCATCTTCTAGTCCCCCTATTCATCATCAGTTTCAACAACCGTCAGTTTCTTTTCAACTTTATCTATCGTCTCATTACATTTTTTAATGAGTTTCATTCCATCTTCATATTTTTTAAATGAATCCTCAAGCGAAAGTTCTCCACTCTGTAATTCAAGTATAATATCATCCAGACTTTCAAAACATTCCTCTAATGACATTTTCTTTGCCGCCATATCTGACCTCCAAATCTCACGCTTTTTCTTTCGACGAGATAACAGCCTTTGCATATCCGTCTTTAAATGCAAGGTTTATCCGTTCGCCCTTATCTATATCATCTACTGAATTTATATTTTTTCCGTTTTCATCCGACACATACGCATAACCGCCCTGCAGCTTATAAAGAGGTGAAAGACCTTTCATTTCCTGTACATACAGTTCTAACTGATGTCTTGACGATATAAGTTTCTGCTTCATAAGTCCCTCTATTTTTTCCTGCATATCAGTAAGATACATTCTGCGCTCATTTATAAGATTTTGCGGACTTTCATGTGAAAGCATCGTCATATACCGGGCAAGTTTTAATTTTTTTATCTTTAATATATTTGCCATCTGCCAATTCAAAGAATATTCTGCTTCTCTTAAGGCAATGACCGTCTCACGATACGAATACACTGCAAGCTCTGCTGCCGCAGACGGTGTCGGTGCACGAAGATCTGCCGCATAATCAGCTATCGTCGTGTCTGTCTCATGCCCTACCGCACTTATCACCGGCTTTTTGCAAGCTGCTATAACTCTTGCAAGCTGCTCATCATTAAATGCCTGTAGGTCCTCTATTGAACCGCCGCCTCGTCCTATTATTATCGTATCAACATCCGTTTTTTCAAAATATCTTATCCCTTTTATAATAGTATCTGCTGCCCCTGTTCCCTGAACTTTGGCGGGATATAAGATTATCTGCACATACGGATTTCTCCTCTTTGAGACATTGCATATATCCTGTATGACTGCCCCTGTTCCCGCCGTGACAACACCTATCTTTTTTGCATAAGACGGTATCTTTCGTTTTCTTGTATCATCAAAAAGCCCCTCCGCTAAGAGACGCTTTTTCAACTTCTCATATTCTTCATACAGCTTTCCTGCTCCCTCTTTTGTTATGCTCCTTGCATAGAGCTGGTATTTTCCGTCTCTCTCGTAAACACCGATATTGCCGTCCACAACAATACTCTGCCCTTCCTCAAGGGTAAACAAAAGATGTTTCCTCATGGATGCGAACATTACGCATGAAAGCTGCGATGCCCTGTCCTTTATAGTAAAATAAATATGTCCCGATGAATGATATTTACAATTTGACACTTCACCTTTCACTGAAATATTATTTAACATATAATCTCTTATAAACATATTTTTTATATACATATTTACCTGAGATACCGAACTTACCTGTCCCATCTTAAAACCTTTCTTATTCTACAAAAAGGGCAACATCAGTATGCTGCCCTTATAAAGAAATTTAAGCTACTCTGACACTTCTTTTACAACAGATGCAAGTATTCCGTTGATAAAACCAGATGCCTTGTCTGCTCCATATGCTTTTGCAAGCTCTACCGCCTCGTTGATCGCAACCTTGTTTGGAACATCCTCAACATAAAGCAGTTCATAAACTCCGAGTCTGAGTATCGTAAGCTCAGATTTTGCAATCCTGTTTATCGTCCATCCGTTTGCTTTTTCCTCTATCTTTGCGTCAATATCCTCTAAATTTTCAACAAGTTCATTGAATTTATCCCTGAGTTCTCTTTTATCTTTTTCATCTGCCATTTCTAAATCTTCAAGATAAATCTCAATCTGCGTCCTAAGTGACTCCTTATCATGAAATTCAACCTGAAAAAGCATCTTATACAAATTTTCTCTTATCTGTCTTCTAGTCATATATAACTCCTTAATTTTATGCGTCAAGATTTACGCCGGCTACTCTGACATTTACGCCTGACACTTTAAGTCCGGTCATAGTCTCTATCTGCTGGCTTACTCTGCTCTGTACCTGTTTTGAAATTTTTGGAATACTATAACCGTATTTTACGATTATCATCATATCTACATGAACACGACCCTCATTCATGAGCACACGAACACCTTTTGTATTTTTAACGCCAAATTTATTCATGCCCGCCATAGAATTTACACCCTCGACCTCGGTAGCCGCAAGTGCTGCTATAACAGACACAACATCAGAAGCAATCTTTACTTCACCTATATCTTTTTTTTCCATAATGATGTCTTCTGTCATCTGTTCTTTTGCCATAATGTTTACCTCCTTCACTATACAAAACAGTGCATTATAAATTGCTGCTCACGATTTTCCCGCAAACAGCAACCGTTATGGTACTATTATAGCAAAATCACAGACTTTTGCAATATTATTTGACATTTACAGGTGTAATTACTATTTTATCAGCCGTAATGCCTGTTTTTCTTTTAACTATATCCTCTATCTGGGCTATCTGTTTATTTGTAAGCCCCTCTGAACTAACAATAACATCTGCATTCCCACTGCTTATGCTCACCATTGCATTTTCAAATCCTTTAGCCTGCAGCATAAGCTCTGCGGCATTTTCTTTTTCTGAAATCTTAGTCATGGCTGCCACCTGTTTAATTGCACTCTTTTTGTCAGCAGATGCAATCTTATCATCATTTATTATGTTCATAAGTGTCTCTTTATTTTTGGCTCTGGTCTGCTCCCTGTTAAGCTTTGACGATGCAAAATAATCAGAACCTATGTTATTTGAAACCATAACGGCCTCCCCCGGATTTTCCTCAGATGCCTGAACCTCGCCGCTGTCTGCCAATTCATAACCATCCTCTGAAGAAGCATCATCCTTTGACGATGCACTTTTCTCTTCCTTTGCATCAGAATCCGATGCCTGTTCATCCTCCGCCGAAATATCAACTGTCGTATCCTTAACCGTCTCCGGAACCACAGTTGTCTTAGCCGAAATACCATTCGTTGTAATCTTCTGCCCCGTAAAATTCAAATAACCTGCTGCAATTATCATCAAAGCCAGTGCCGTGATGACTATTCCGTTTTTACGACTTGATTTACTCATAATATAATCCCCATTTCTGCACACATATATAATATATATCAAGTTTGTGTCAAGTGTGCACAGACACAAATCTTGCGTGTGAAAAATCTTGCATATATGGATTTTTCACGCTGTCATTCTTGTTATTTTGATTTTATGTGACTCAATGTCAAATAATGCCCCTATCATCTCAATTATCTCACTGTCTTTTTTCCCGCCGTCCGCACCCTCGCACACGACAGCAACTCCTGCTATCTTAGGTGCGGTGACACTGACAACATATGGGTTTTCATCACCATTATTTTTTATTAGCACGCTCTCACTTTTTTTGCTGACCGAGTCTGTGTCTTTTCCCTTGTTTTCTCCTGTCTCCGTATCTTTAAGTGCAACCTTTTCCTCAGATGAAGCAAGCGTTACCATCACTTTCACCTCTCCCACCCCGTCCATACTCTCAAGCATCGTCTTTAACTTAATTTCCTGTTGTTTTGCATATTTGTTCATAATATCAAGTGCGTCATCTTCACTAAGTATATTTTCATTTTCCGTATTTTTTCCACTGTCACTCTCCTTTACCACACTGCCGCCGTCATACAGACTCCCGGCAAGTATCACAACACCACATATTATGATAATAACTATTCTGCCTATGCCAAAATCATGCATAAGACTTCCTTTTATTTTTTCTCCTGATAAATTTTTAAGCTTATCCTTTATATTTATTTCCAAATCTTCACCTTCCCCCCGTCAAGCATGTAACTGTCACATATATCATTTTTTAGCCTTTTCTCGTTCTTATCAAGTTTATCCCTGCTCCCTGATATATCTGAATATGCTGCCACTGCACCATCTTTCATGCTGACATTTACCATGACTATTTCAAGCTCCTCGTCAGACATTTTTGTCTCAACATCAACGCTTTTGCAGTCAACGCCGTCTTTTTGTGCCATCTTTTTTATCTGCCCCTCAATCTTTGACTCACACTGTCTTACAAGCACATCCCTCATCTTTCCGTCGGCTGTTTTTATACTGCCTATCGAATCCTTTATTTCTAAGCTATATATGTTTTTTTGCAATATATCGTAATAATCATTATCGCTGCTCAAAAAATCTATAAAAGGCGTTATTACTATCAATATCATTATGAGTCCACAGAAAAATTGAAAATACTGTTTATATTCATCCTTGATAATAAGTCCTTTTAAGACAGAAGTTATGATAGTAAAAACCAAAACATTACAAATAATTTTTTCCATATTCATTTGGCATCCCCATTTCATACTAATTCACATTCCTAACACACTTTTTTCATATTAACTTTGTGTCAATATGTACAGACATAAATCTTGTGTATTAATTTGTCATTGTACTTATGACTGCTATTGATATTGCAAAAAACATCGCCGCAAGTCCCACGGCATATGCCAGAAGTTTTATTGCATCAGAGGTCATCGAAAGACATTTGATTATCCGCTTGTCTGACACAGGCTGCAACACAGCCGAAAGCCCCTTATATGCAAACTCCGATACCCACAGCCTGATTAGCGGCATTGCACATATGATAATAAGCACAACTATCCCAGCCACACCGACTGCATTTTTTACAAGACTTCCTGCCAGAAGCACCGAACTCGCCGCACTGCTTATCGTATTGCCTATTCCCGGCACCATGCTGCCAACCTTTACCAGTGCGGAATTTTTTGCCTCTGCTGCCAGCGGTGCAATCATTCCCTGCACGACATTTACCCCCATTAACACGACTGACATCGTTTTCATAGAAAAACTCAATATATCTTTTACAAACTCTGCCATCTTTGAAAACATTTCCTCCTCTGACAACTGGTCTGCTATCCGAAGCCAGAAATATATCTTTACACCCGGCAGCACAAACTTCAACAATATAAAATCAGCAACCGTCAGCATAAGAAGTGTTATCTGGTAATAACCGGTCCCAAGTCCCGCCCCTTTTGTAAATGACAGACAGGTAAAATATGTAGGGGCAAGAACTTTCATAAAATCAAATATCTTTGTAAGCGTCTCCTCGGCTATTGTACTTGTCCGCATAAAAGAAACCGAAAGTACAGAAAAAAACAAAACATATATTGTATAAAATCCCATCTGTGCCACTCGCTTTCCCTGAAGCAGCTTTGAAAAGTTTGTTATCACGGCACCCGACAAAGCTATGAGTATTATATTTGTGTATAAACTCTTTTCATCATTAAGATTTGATACTATACCATCTGCTATCTGTTTTAATATGTTATTGAAATCTATGCCCTTTCCCGAATTTATTGTCTTTCCGACAAAATCCCCAAAATCAAAGGACTGGTTTTCAAGCAGCTTATCCATCGTACTCTGTATATCCCCTGACGATATTTCGTCCATAATGCCATTATATAATTCTTCAGCATCGACGCTCTCCACACCTTTTCCTCCTTTAGACCGTTTATTTAACACTACCATAGAAGTTCTCCACTTCTATTGCGTAGAGTAATACATAGATACAGAATCTTTATTTTCCCATAATACTGCTTATCGTCTCAAACAATGTTGTGATTATCGGCATACTAACTGCAAGTATCATTATCTTTCCGAAAAATTCAAGCTGATTTCCTATCGCACTGTACCCTGAATCACGGCAGAGTGATGCTCCAAACTCTGCAATATATGTAATCGAGATAATCTTAAATAATATACCGAGATATACTGACTGTTCTCCCATATATTTATTTATCTTTGTTATCACCCTGATTATCTCAGCAATCTTCGATACCGCACAGCCGAGTATAAGCATACACCCGCTTATAATTATCAATGTTGAAAACTCAGGTTTACTTTCTTTTAAAGGCAGTGCGAGAAAAACCGCCATCACACCTATTATCGCTATTTTAAGCATATTTTCTCATCTTCCCTATCTTATTTTGTCAATTTTTTGATGCACTTTCTTTTTTTATTTTGACTGCTTTTTGATACATTAAATATTTTCCAAGTCAGCCATTTTACCCTATTGAAAACAATTTTTCCACTGTTTCAAACAACTGCTCTATATACGGAACTATCCATAAAAATACAAGTATAAGTCCTGCAAGACTCACCAAAAAAGCCTGTTCATCCCTGCCCGAATGTTTTAGAACGGTTCCAAGCACCGATACAAGTATTCCGACCGCTGCAATTCTAAAAATTAAATTTATAGTCATTTATCTCCCCTTTTAAAAAAGACATATTCCCGCCATCAGGCCTGATATAAGTCCCATAAAAATACATACTTTTTTCTGCTCTCTCATTTTTTGTCTTGCATCTGAAATATTGCCCTCTATTCTTTTTTCGTACATCTTTATCTCATTTATCTGTGAGTATATGTCAAGTGTTCCAAAACTCTCCCCAAAACGATATATTATATTTTTATCCTCAGCACTCAAAAGTTCCCAGTATTTGTACCCATCAAGATACTCTTTCCAAAATGTCCCTATAAGCCCCTCATTCTTATATTTAGTCTGCTTTGACATCTCACCCCAGAATTTTTTTCCATATACACTCATATTTTCAATGCGGCTGCATATCTGCGACATACTTTCCGCTGAATAATTTATCTCCCCGGCTATCTCAATAAATATGGTCTGCCACTCCTCCAAAACCCTGACACGCAGCATATACCTCTCCCATGCATAAATGCCTGCCATAACACCTCCTGCTGCCAGCATTAGAAATCCTGCCAGTTTTACCGTTAATATATAACATTCCCCCTGTCATCAAATATTGCAGCTATCTGTCCCATCTTTCCTCTTTTCAGGACAATATAACGCTTAAATCTCCGTTTTCTCACAAGTTCACCTATCACCGGCTTGTTTATCACCTCATCCATATCAAGACCATGAACGGTCGCTATAACATTTATCCCACAGTTCATCACATACTCTATCGCCGCCGCATCATCCTTTGAGCCAATCTCATCGACCGCCACTATCTCTGGTGCCATAGAGCGTACCATCATCATCATGCCCTGCGATTTTGGGCAGCCATCGAGCACATCCGTACGGCAGCCTATGTTATTTTGCGGACATCCTAAATGACAGGCACCTATTTCTGAACGCTCATCCACTATTCCTACCGTCATCCCCCTGTCAATCTCACTTCCATCAGCCGCTATACGCACAATGTCTCTCAAAAGAGTCGTCTTTCCGCATCTCGGCGGTGAGATTATAAGCGTGTTAAAAAATTCACTCTCATCCCTAAGATACCTCATCACACCTCTTGCACAGCCTATTACTTCATGGGACACTCTTATATTTATAAAAGAAATATAGCTTATATTTCTTATCTTTCCGCTGTCCCATATAATCTTGCCTGCTACTCCTACCCTGTGACCGCCCTCAACAGTGATAAAACCCTGTCGTATCTCCTCCTCAAAAGCATATCTTGAATAATTGCTTATATAGACCATTGCTTCTTTTATCTGTGCACAACTCACCCTGTAGCCGTTTTTTCTCTCTTTTGTCATCTCACCTCTGCACGAAATAAAATATTCCATGGAGTCGTACAATATCATAATTGGCATATTCACACGCAGCCTTATCTCCTGCAATTTTGAAAACTCAATATCACAAAACTTAAAAAGTTTTCTTATGTCAAGCGGCAGAAGTTTTATTATCTCATCTTTCTTTTTGTCCACCGTATCACCTCCATATCTGACATAAAACAAAAATACATCCCCCTAGTGTAGTGACATGTTGCTATTACACTAGAACTGTACAAAAAACTACTGCCAGTCATATTGCGTTTGTATGAACAATAACCGGCAACTCATCTACATCTTGTCTGTATAGTTACATTTATATGTCCGTCCCTCTTAAATATGTTATTCACTCTCAATTATGTTAAATTTAATATTGCCATTCACACTTAAATGTCTAAATTTTCCAATATTTAATCACCTGATGTAACAGTTCACCTGATTGCTAAACATCAACAAGTTTATTGCTTATATTTATTAAATGCTGTATTATAATGATGCTGAAGTTTTTTACGCCCTTCTCTTTAGTGCCAGATATATAAACTGCCGCCATATATTTACAGATGTAAAAAACTAAATTTGATTTACAGCAAAAATATTATCATCCAAAGACTTGAAAGTGAGGTTACAAAATGGAATACGGATTAATTGGAGAAAAACTCGGACACAGCTATTCAAAAGAAATTCATGAAAGTCTCGCTGACTATACATATGAAATACATCCGGTCAGCAAAGAAGATTTTAATGATTTTATGAGTAAACATGAATTTAAGTCGATAAATGTCACTATCCCTTACAAAAAGGATGTAATTCCTTATCTTGATGAACTTGATGAAAATGCGAAAGCAATCGGAGCAGTAAATACTATAGTAAATAAAAACGGAAAACTTTACGGACACAATACTGATTTCTCAGGGTTTATGTATATGCTCAAAAAGCATAATATCAAGATAGATGGTAAAAAATGTGTCGTACTCGGTGACGGCGGTGCATCAAAGGCTGTTGTAGCAGTCCTAAAAAAAATGGGAGCAAAAGAGGTTATCATCGTCGATATTATAAAGACAGATTCAGCAATTACTTACGATGAATGTTTTGCAAAACACACAGATGCAGAATTTATAGCAAATACAAGCCCTGTAGGTATGTTCCCTAAATGTGACGCTTCACCTGTTGACCTTACAAAATTTCCTAAATGCGAAGCAGTTGCAGATGTTATCTACAATCCGCTTGAAACCAAACTTGTTGCACAGGCAAAAGAACTCGGAATGACAGGTGTAAACGGTCTTGAAATGCTCGTCGCACAGGCACTTTACGCCGTAGAATTTTTCCTTGAGAAAAAACTTGATGAGGCTGAGATAGATAAGGTTTACAAAAAAATATATACAGATAAACTTGCAGAACAGGAAAAATAATTTCTGCTTTTATATCGACATAACAAAACCCAACAGCAATGCCTTTTAACATTACTGTCGGGTTTTCTATATTTTATCAACATATGCTATAGATTATATTTATCTTATTTTGCATATCCATTCGGATGATTTTTATGCCACTTCCATGCTGTTGCAATTATCTCTTCTAGGTCTGCGTGTTCAGGTTTCCAACCAAGTATGCTCTTTGCTTTTTCGCTCGATGCGATAAGTTTTGCCGGATCTCCTCCACGGCGTGGTGAAATAACTGCCGGAATAGGATGTCCCGTCACTTTTCTTGCTGTCTCTATTACTTCTTTTACAGTAAATCCTACACCGTTACCGAGGTTAAAAACATCACTCTTTCCTCCGTCCATAAGATATTTAACAGCAAGTATATGTGCCTGTGCAAGATCTGTTACATAAATATAATCTCTCACGCATGTACCGTCTTTTGTATCATAATCATCACCGAAAATGCTTATTGATTCTCTCTGTCCGTTAGGTACCTGAAGAATAAGCGGAATAAGATGTGTCTCAGGATTATGAGCTTCTCCTATTTCGCCGCTGACATGAGCTCCACAGGCATTAAAATATCTGAGTGCAACATAATGAACACCATGTGCAACATCTGTCCACTTCATCATTTTTTCCATAGAAAGTTTTGTCTCTCCATATGGATTTGTAGGCTCTGTCTTGTCCGACTCAAGAATAGGAATACTCTCAGGCTCTCCATAAGTTGCTGCCGTTGAAGAAAATACGATTTTCTTAACATCATGTTCTACCATACTCTGAAGAAGCACCTTTGTACCATAAAGGTTATTGTCATAATACTTCAACGGATTTGTCATACTCTCACCTACAAGTGAGTTTGCGGCAAAATGAATGACTGCATCTATTTTTTCATTATCAAAAACACTGTCAATAAACTTCTTATCTCTTATGTCTCCCTGATAAAACTTTGCTTTCGGATTTACAGCCTCAATATGTCCCGTCTCCAGGCTGTCAGCTATAACTACTTCTTCCCCTGCATCCACAAGCTCGCTGACTGTATGTGAACCAATATATCCGGCTCCGCCTAATACTAATATTTTCATGAAAACCTCCCTTTCTGCGATATAAACCGCAATGCAACATTTTATAATTCCCTGAGTAATAATTATATTCCAACTGCTTTACTATGTAAAGTTGAAATCCCTTAACATTTTCTTACTGTAACAATTCAGCTATAAAAAATTAACAATGCCAAGCTTATTTATAGAATTATAAATATAACAAGTTAAAGCCTAATCTGTTACTTTTAAAATCTGTCAAGTTCATCCAATAAAACCTGCTCAGATAAAATTTTTACTGACTTCATTCCAAATTTAACGGCTCCCTCAACATTTTCTGCCCTGTCATCAAAGAAAATACTCTCGCTCCTGTCAATCCCGTATTTATCGCATAATGCCTTATAAATATCCTCTGCCGGCTTTGCTTTATGTATCATATAAGAGACCATAAGTCCGTCAATATCATCCATAAAATCAGCATATTCCGTGTGCTTCTTAAACAGTGATTCAGGATAATTCGACAAAATATAGATTTTATATCCTTTTTGTTTTAATTCATGAACCTTTTTCCACACTTTCGGTCTTGGCACCTGCATATATTCACCATGTCTTATAAACCATCTGATAACATCCTCATCACCAGGATATTTTTTGCAGAATATATCAGCAATCTCCTCATCAGACTTTATACCAAGGTCAAAAAGATCCCATGTCCTGTCAGGATCATTAAACATCTGAGTTCCGACTCTTATGGCATTGTCCTCGTCAAGACCATAATCCATAAACATCTCTTTCCATCTGTAATCAAAAAGCACTCCGCCTACATCAAAAATAAGATTTTTAATCATATCCTTATAACCCTTTCTAATATACATCCATTTATTTAATTACAAAACTAATTATCTAATTTCCGATTTTAAAACTACATATCTATACATTTTTTAATCATTTTCTTCTTTATTTATACATTGCCATTTAAAAAAATTATTTAATACTTCAAACATAACAATCTTTATTCTATTTTCTCAATCCTTACACTGCTGTTTACAAGACCATCTTTCCATAACATAACATAAACATTAAATTCCACACTGTCACAGTCATAGACAAACTGTTCTTCTTTATATACAACAGCTTCCATACCGGCTTTTTCCAACTCATTTTTTCTATTAACAGCCTTATCCAGCAATTTTTTATTTCTTTCATCAAGGCTTTTTCCAAAACTTCTGTCTGGATAAACTGCTGCCGCTTCTTCTATGTATTTCATAAGTAGTTGTATTACCTTTTTATGCTCTTTTCGCCTAAAAAGTTTAGCCATTTTTTTTGCATTTTTTATAGTCGGATTTTCTCCATATTGCAAAAGTTTTTCTTCTAATTCAGTGTCCCCTGCTTTTTTAGCAATTTCCATCATAAAATTATTAGCATCTTTAGATAGATGCCATTTATCCTCAAGCGGCACCTGATAGATATCAGGAACACAAGGATAATTGCAATAATTCAGCGGTGGAAACTGCTTTAAAGATGCTATCTTTAATTCATTGTCAGTGCAGGATTCTTTTCCTATATAGCACATCTTATCCCAGACAATAGCCACCTGATACTCAAGCACACGCAGATGTTCATAACCCTTTATCCAAAAATGTCCTATTTTCCCATAATTATAATAATAATTTTCAAGTTCCACATCATCAAAAAAGATTAAAAAATATGACTGTTCCTGCTTAATTATAAGTACATAACCCTCTTCTCTCTTTTCAAGTTCAATATCCGTAAACCCCTCAAATTTATCATTGTATTCACCGGTGTATTTTGCATTTTTAAATACCAAAAAACTTTCAACCGTATCATTCATAAGATAAATAATACGGAAATCTCCCCTGCCATTTTCATCAATAATATTTTTCTCATCAAGCTCAACAGGCTCAAACATTCCCTGCTCAATGAGCATATTTAATTTATCTATATTGGTCAGATTCACCTTATCTTTGCTCCCTCTTTACTTTTTATATAAGTTTTACGCATAAATCTTTTTGCGTATTTGTAACCTACGCGTTACTTATGTGTTACCTTTAGACCCTTTTTAGCACGCCTTTACAGCAACTTGCACAAAGGGCGCAATCCTTGAAAACACGGGGTTTCCATAGAATTACGCCCTTTTAAGAAATAAATTGAATTAAACTCTCTTAAGATATTCTCCTGTACGTGTATCGATACTGATACGGTCTCCTGTCTCTACGAAGAGAGGTACACTCACCTGTGCTCCTGTCTCTACTATGGCAGGCTTAGAAGCACCCTGTGCAGTATCACCCTTAAATCCAGGCTCTGTCTCTGTAATCTCTAACTCTACAAAAAGAGGCGGCTCAATAGCAAATACCTCACCATTGTGCGAAAGCATCTTAACCATCTCATTCTCTTTAACAAATTTAAGAGAATCACCAACCTGATCTGCTGTCATATCAATCTGGTCATATGTTTCTGTATTCATGAAATGATACATATCGTCTGCATATAAATACTGCATTTCCTGACGCTCAATGTGAGCCTGAGGACATTTCTCAGTTGGACGGAAAGTTTTCTCAACAACACCACCATTTTTGATGTTCTTAAGCTTTGTTCTTACGAATGCAGCACCCTTACCAGGTTTTACATGCTGAAACTCGATTACCTGATATACATTGCCTTCAAACTCAATAGTTAAACCATTTCTAAAATCTCCTGCTGATACCATTATCAAAATCCTCCTTAATGTGTGACTTCTGCGTCCCATTGTCTGCATCATAAAATGCGACAAAACTCTTTTACTATTTTATCCTATTTTTCAACTTATTTCAAGTATTTATTTTTCAGAAAATATAACATCTATGCCAATAGCATCGTTTCAAGCCTATTGCCTTAGCAAAACTAATATATAATACAATAACAATTAACTATTCCATTTTGGACATCGAATTCTCTTTTACTCTGGCAAAACTATTATATTAAGTAACAAAGAAAACACATTATGCATATTGATATTATAACCAGTTAGATTGCGAGTATTACCTGATGAACCGCGTTGCTTCTGTTATAAAACTCGATTATGCAAGAAAACAAGGACTTACGGGCAAAAATGTAGGTATTGCAGTTATGGATACTGGTATCAGCCCTCACCCTGATATAGTATATAATGATGGTCCTTTTGTTTCATTTTTTGATACCATAAATCACCAAAACAGACTTTATGACGATAATGGACACGGCACCCATGTCGCAGGCATAATAGCAGGAAATGGCATGATGTCTAATAAATTATATGAAGGCATTGCACCAGACTGTAAACTTCACATAATAAAAATACTTGACAAAAATGGTGAGGGAAACATTAAAAATGTGATGTCAGGAATCAACTGGCTATTAAAGAACAAAGACAAATACAATATACGGATTGTAAATATTTCCGTTGGAAGCGTATCCATAAAAAAATTTGATGAAAATTCTCCTCTTGTAAGGTCGATAAATACACTTTGGGAAGCTGGATTAATTGTCGTAACGGCTGCTGGAAACAATGGTCCGGCTGATTATACCATAGGTGCTCCCGGAAACAGCAGAAAAATAATCACCGTAGGGACATCTGACACTGTTTTTGGTAGACTTTCGCATGATTTTTCAGGTCGTGGTCCGACATCAAATTGTATAAAAAAGCCTGATATAGTAGCCCCGGGACTTAATATCATAAGTTGTAATAACAAAACAACCCCTGCCCTATACATCCCCAGAAGCGGAACTTCAATGTCAACCCCTATAGTAAGTGGATGTATTGCACTTCTATTAGAAAAATTTCCTTATATGACTAACAAGGATGTAAAACTCCATCTGAAACGAAATGGTATTAATCTCAAACTTCCACACACTAAACAAGGATGGGGCCTAATACGCTGTGATACGCTGTTAAGGTAAAAAGGGCAAAACCAGCGTTTTGCCCTCCAAGAATTGCTTCGCAATTCTCATTGGTGTCACGCTACTTTACGAACTTTTTACTACTATATGTAAAAAAGACTATTGCAAATCGTAAAATCTAATATGCAACAGTCTTTTTACTTTTATTTGTTTTCGTTTTCTTCTTCTGCTTTTTTCGCTAAAATCTCATCAAGTTTCTTAATAAATTCACCTATATCATTCTTAGATAACTGTGCATCTGCTCCAAGCGACTCGCCTTTTTTCCTCATTTCTTCATTTATTAACGATGAGAAGATTATAACAGGAATATCCTTTAAATCAGGATCATTCTTGATAAGTTTAAGCAATCTGTGTCCATCCATCTGAGGCATCTCAATGTCAGTTACAACACATGCAACATTTTCCTTAACGGTTCCTTCTTCTTTATATTTCTGAAGAATCTTCCAAAGCTCCAAACCATTATTTGTAGGAAGAATACGTGTATAACCGGCTTTTGACAAACCATCATAGATAAGTGTACTGAGAAGCTGTGAATCCTCTGCATATATAATAGGCTGATTGTTTTTTCTTCTATCTCCAAGTCCATCAATATCTTTAAGGTTGATACCCACATCTGGTGTGATGTCAGCAACGATTTTCTCAAAGTCAATTAAAATTACAAGTTTATCATCAATATTTATAATACCTGTAGTCACTCCCGTCTTTGCATTATTTATCATGCTGTCAGGCTTTATAATCTGTGACCAGTTTACTCTATGTATTCCGACAACTCCATTTACATGAAATCCTGATAACAGACCATTAAAATTTGTAACAAGAAACATATCCTTTGATGTATCAGTCTCTTCTTTCATACCAAGACATCTCGCCAGATTAATGATTGATATTGTTTCTCCTCTGGTACTAAATGCCCCCTCTACATTTGGATGTGCCTTAGGTACCGGAGTAAGTGGCTGGTATGTCATAATCTCCTTTACTTTAGCAACATTTATACCATAATAATTGCCACCGACCGTAAATTCAAGTATCTCAAGTTCATTAGTACCGCTTTCTAATAATATATTTGTATCCATTATTGCCGACCTCCTCAGCTTTTCTTCTTATTATTGCAAAATGTCTGTATATACAAATATGCAAACTTTAATAATCATATATATTATATATTACATTATTAGCACATATTTGTAAACCGTCACAATCGACATAATAACGGTTAATAATGGATATTAAAATCAAAATGCTTCTATATCATATCCGCCCTTAAATATTTTTCCAGCTTCGAACCTATTACCCCATTTCCGTTTTTTCCATTCACCTTTGTAGTTTATACTATCACATCTTCCATACCACGATTCTATACATACAAAAGGTGCATTTTTCTTTGGTGGTGACCATAAAACAGAAATCGGAGCTGTTCTTACCCTCAAACTTTTGAATCAGCCTCCCATAAAAATTGCTGCTATCATTTTTTCTTATCAAGGACTTATCTTTTTGACATATCCTGTCTTTCGTATTAAAATATTATACAGTCACTAACATGCATAACTAATGTATGATGATCATCAATAAGGGGGAACTAATATTAATGACTACCAAACCATATAATAAAGATAATCTTATCCTGATAGGTATGCCGGGTGCCGGAAAAAGTACAATAGGCATTGTTCTTGCAAAAATTATTGGATATACTTTTATAGACTCGGACATCATTATTCAAAATGAAAAAAATATGCTTTTACACGAACTTATTGACAAATATGGTCTGGATGGTTTCAACTCGATAGAAAATGAAATCAACTCTAAAATAAATACTCACAAAAGCATTATTGCAACAGGCGGAAGTGCTGTTTACGGTAAAGATGCCATGACACATTTAAGCTCAATCGGTACCGTTATTTATCTTAAACTTCCCTACGAGGAAATTGAAGAACGTTTAGGGGATTTGACCAAACGCGGTGTCTCAATAAAAAAAGGACAAACTTTAAAATCGTTGTACAATGAACGCATAGTATTATATGAAAAGTATGCTGATATTATTATTGAGTGTTCTAATAAAAAAATTGGACGAATAGCCGAAGAAATAAAGACACTTTTATTTTAGATAGCATAACTATCTTAGTTAATATAATTATTAAAAAAATTATTCTACAATAAATCCATATAAAATTCTCTACTGAAATTTTATATGGGTTTATTGTAGAGATTTTTTTATTTATTATATATGGTTTATTAAATAATAACGAGCAATATTTACATTATATAATGTTCAAAAGCAGACAACAATATATATAAACATACAACAACTATATCTCCATTCATGTATATAGAACTTATATTGTTTATTCATAAAATAAGAATAATAAAAAAAGAAACCTTACGGTTTCTAAATTACTGATATCTTCAAAACTGTATATTGAATATTTCGACTTCCTTTTGATTGCAAGAAGAATCTTCGTTCT
Source organism: Clostridium sp. AF34-13 (assembly GCF_003477845.1). Lineage (NCBI taxonomy): Bacteria > Bacillati > Bacillota > Clostridia > Eubacteriales > Clostridiaceae > Clostridium > Clostridium sp. AF34-13. The sequence goes on along the minus strand of NZ_QUEB01000006.1, from coordinate 3,183 downwards.
ATACTCAGATAAATGACTTTCTGTCATATATTTATCCTCGTTACACTCAAGCACTTGAGCTCCATGTCATTCGTATGCTTCGCATACTTCATGTCATTCCACTCAAATACCGGTCTGACTACAAGTCAAATCTGAAAACAAGTTTTCACTTTGCCTTGTCTGTCATCCCTGTGCTCTCGTTCTGAACTCAATTTATTGAGTTTATTTGGTCAAGCCCTCGACCTATTAGTGACAGTCAGCTACATGTGTTACCACACTTCCACCTCTGCCCTATCTACCTCGTCGTCTTCAAGGGGTCTTACTGGATTACTCCAGGGATATCTTATCTTAAGGGGGGCTTCACGCTTAGATGCCTTCAGCGTTTATCCCTTCCAAACTTGGCTACCCTGCTATGCCATTGGTATGACAACAGGTGAACCAGCGGTTCGTCCAGCCCGGTCCTCTCGTACTAAGGCCAGCTCCTTTCAGATATCCTACGCCCGCGCCGGATAGGGACCGAACTGTCTCACGACGTTCTGAACCCAGCTCGCGTACCGCTTTAATGGGCGAACAGCCCAACCCTTGGGACCTGCTACAGCCCCAGGATGCGATGAGCCGACATCGAGGTGCCAAACCACTCCGTCGATGTGAACTCTTGGGAGTGATAAGCCTGTTATCCCCAGGGTAGCTTTTATCCGTTGAGCGATGGCAATCCCACTTTCATACCACCGGATCACTAAGTCCTACTTTCGTACCTGCTCGACCCGTCGGTCTCGCAGTCAAGCTCCCTTCTGCCTTTGCACTCTTCGAATGGTTTCCGACCATTCTGAGGGAACCTTTGAGCGCCTCCGATACCCTTTCGGAGGCGACCGCCCCAGTCAAACTCCCCGCCTGACGTTGTCCCCCGACCGGCTTACGGCCGCAGGTTAGAAACCCAATACTGCAGGGGCGGTATCCCAACAGCGACTCTGTAGCAACTGACGTCACTACTTCTCAGTCTCCCGCCTATCCTGTACATGCAGTATCGAATCCCAGCATCAAACTAGAGTAAAGCTCCATGGGGTCTTTCCGTCCTGGCGCGGGTAACCAGCATCTTCACTGGTACTTCAATTTCACCGGATGCATTGTCGAGACAGCGCCCAAATCATTACGCCTTTCGTGCGGGTCGGAACTTACCCGACAAGGAATTTCGCTACCTTAGGACCGTTATAGTTACGGCCGCCGTTTACTGGGGCTTAAGTTCGCACCTTCGACCAAAGTCTAAGCACTCCCCTTAACCTTCCAGCACCGGGCAGGCGTCAGCTCATATACTTCACCTTTCGGTTTCGCATAAACCTGTGTTTTTGCTAAACAGTTGCTTGGGCCAATTCTCTGCGACCTGCTTGCGCAGGCACCCCTTCTCCCGAAGTTACGGGGTCATTTTGCCGAATTCCTTAACAATGCTTCTTCCGTCGGCCTTAGGATTCTCTCCTCATCCACCTGTGTCGGTTTACGGTACGGGTTCATAATACACAATAGCGGCTTTTCCTGACAGCTTCTCCACACACTTCGCTACCCTTATGTTCGCTACGCTTCACTCTCTTGCATTATATGAGGGATTTGCCTCTCATACTGCTCCTTAGCTTGCACCGGTCTTTCCATTCCCGGCTTGTGCTTCGCCTCTGTGTCCCCACATTTCTGATATTATGAAGTACAGGAATCTCTACCTGTTATCCATCGACTACGTCTTTCGACCTCGCCTTAGGCCCCGACTTACCCAGAGCAGATCAGCTTTACTCTGGAAACCTTAGATATTCGGCCGATAGGATTCTCACCTATCTCTCGCTACTCATTCCGGCATTCTCTCTTCACTGAAATCCACTGCTCCTTTCGGTACAGCTTCGTCTCTCAGCGAATGCTCCTCTACCAATCATGCAAGCATGATTCCACAGCTTCGGTGTCGTGTTTTAGCCCCGGACATTTTCGGCGCAGGAACTCTCGACTAGTGAGCTGTTACGCACTCTTTGAATGAATGGCTGCTTCTGAGCCAACATCCTAGTTGTCTTCGAATTCCCACATCCTTTTCCACTTAACACGCACTTTGGGACCTTAGCTGGTGGTCTGGGCTGTTTCCCTTTTGACTACCCAACTTATCTCGTGCAGTCTGACTCCATCAGAGCATCTGGCTGGCATTCGGAGTTTGATATTCATTGGTAGGCTTTGACGCCCCCGCAAAAATTCAGTGCTCTACCTCCAGCAGACTCCTGACAGGCTAGTCCTAAAACTATTTCGAGGAGAACCAGCTATCTCCGAGTTCGATTGGAATTTCTCCCCTATCCACACCTCATCGCCACCCTTTTCAACGGATGTGCGTTCGGTCCTCCACCACCTTTTACAGCAGCTTCAACCTGGACATGGATAGATCACCCGGTTTCGGGTCTATGTTATGTGACTTAACCGCCCAGTTAAGACTTGGTTTCCCTTCGGCTCCACACTTTCCGTGCTTAACCTTGCCACACCACATAACTCGCCGGACCGTTCTACAAAAAGTACGCGGTTGCACTCGTAGGGTGCTTCCACAGCTTGTAGACACAGGGTTTCAGGTTCTCTTTCACTCCCCTCCCGGGGTTCTTTTCACCTTTCCTTCACAGTACTATGCGCTATCGGTCACTAAGTAGTATTTAGCCTTGGGGGGTGGTCCCCCCGACTTCCCACAAGGTTTCTCGTGTCTCGTGGTACTCCGGATACTGCCGCTGTCTTCCGCTTTCAAATACGAGGCTTTCACTCTCTCTGGCAGGCTTTCCCAAAACCTTTCTTCTAGCTTCTGACTCACTTATGCAGTCCATGACCCCGGAACGCACGCGCTCCGGTTTAGGCTCTTTCCCTTTCGCTCGCCGCTACTTAGGAAATCGATGTTTCTTTCTCTTCCTCCGGGTACTTAGATGTTTCAGTTCCCCGGGTTCCCCTCCATACGTTATGTATTGGCGTATGGATGACTGAGGTTTGCTCAGCCGGGTTTCCCCATTCAGATATCTGCGGGTCAATGGATATTTGCTCCTCACCGCAGCTTTTCGCAGCTTATCACGTCTTTCTTCGGCTCTTAGTGCCAAGGCATCCACCCTGCGCCCTTATCAGCTTGACCTTCATTGTGCTCTCACACAACTGAACGATTCTGATTCTCATATGGATGATATAGCGTTATCACCATATTTATTAGTTTGCTTT
>NZ_QUEB01000005.1:165223-206372 GCF_003477845.1 Clostridium sp. AF34-13 | reverse complement strand
ATAATTTTTTTCACATCTAACTATTGACATTTATTAGCTGGACTTATCATAGAAAGAAGTACACGCTGTTTTATTCTAATATAAGTGTTTGCATAATATATGTCATCACAATTTTGGGATATTTCTGTAAAAAAATGGTTGCAATCCGTAAACGATTGTGCTATCATACAAACCATGACGAAGATGTCTAAAGCTTGAAAAAGCTCTAGGCATCTTTTTGTTTTCTAAAAAACTTTTAGCGGTCATTATATTTTGCCGGTGGTAATGACGGTGGTTTTAGAAACATTGTTGTTTTTTGAAATTTTATCTTAAAAAATTTGGGAATTAAAAATATGAAAGAGAGGTAATTATTTATGAATTCAGGTGATACAGCGTTTATGCTTATAAGTACGGCGTTTGTGTTTTTTATGACGCCGGGACTTGCATTTTTCTACGGGGGACTTGTAAGAAGAAAAAATGTATGTAATACAATGATGGCTTGTGTCTCTATTATGGGACTTTCAGTTGTTATGTGGGCGTTGTTTGGTTATTCTCTTGCCTTTGGCGGCAATCATGGGGGAATCATAGGGGATTTAAGATGGATAGGATTGAGTAATGTTGGTATGAAACCGGGACCATATGCGGACACGATACCGCATCTTGTGTTCTGTGCATTTCAGATGATGTTTGCAATGATAACACCTGCACTTATAACAGGTTCTCTTGTAGGAAGGATGAAGTTTAAGGCATTGTTTTTATTTGTTGCAATATGGTCTGTTATTGTATATTATCCGATGGCTCATATGGTATGGGGCGAGGGCGGACTGCTTGCAGCAATAGGTTCCGTTGATTTTGCAGGAGGAGATGTAGTTCATATAAGTTCAGGTGTCAGTGCCCTTGTATTAGCCATCATTTTGGGAAAAAGACGCGGTTATGAAGTTACGACATACCGTATTCACAATATACCGTTTGTTGTGCTTGGAGCATCACTTCTCTGGTTTGGCTGGTTTGGTTTTAATGCGGGAAGTTCACTTAAAGCAGATGGTCTTGCAGCCCATGCTTTTATGACATCAGGAATTTCGGCAGCTTCAGCACTTCTTTCGTGGATGCTTATAGATACTCTTATCAGTAAAAAGACAACACTTGTAGGTGCTTCAACGGGTCTTGTTGTTGGTCTTGTGGCAATCACACCGGGAGCAGGTTTTGTTCCGATATGGGCATCATTTATTATCGGTGCTCTTGTTAGTCCGATATGTTACTTTGGAGTTTCTCTTATCAAGAAGAAACTTAAGATAGACGATGCACTCGATGCTTTTGGCTGCCACGGTATCGGTGGTATCTGGGGCGGAATCGCAACAGGTATATTTACACAGAAATCAATAAACAGTACGGCAAAATGGGATGGACTTATATTTGGTGATTATCACTTGTTTGCTGCACAGATAGTTGGTATTCTTGTAACAGCGGCAGTTGCAGTTGTAGGAACTCTGATATGTGTTGCAATCGTGAGATTGTTTACTACGCTTCGTGTAGATAAGCGTGAGGAACAGCTTGGACTTGATATTTCACAGCACGGAGAGAGTGCATATCCAAGTTTCAACGGACTTGACCAGTAGGAAAACAGTGTACAGGGAAATATGGATTAGTTTATGTGCGGAATTGATATGCACAAAAACAGTGTGCAGAAAAGAGGTAATATTGTATGATGATTAAGATAGATGCTTTTATAAGAGAAGAAAAGTTTGAAGATGTAAAAGCGGCATTAAATGCGATAGGTGTAAACGGAATGACTGTTTCGCAGGTTATGGGCTGCGGTATTCAGCGAGGTTATAAGGAAATCGTAAGAGGTATGCAGGTAGATATGCAGATGCAGCCCAAGATTAAGTTTGAGATTGTTGTTTCCTCCGAGGAATGGGAGGAAAAGACGATAAATGCCATTCAGGAGGCAGCATTTACCGGCGAGACAGGTGACGGAAAGATTTTCAGTTATGAGATAAGAACAGCACAGAAGATAAGGACAAAAGAAACAGGTTACGATGCTATTCAGGCAACAGAGTAAGTTTTAAATGATGGTTATATTAGATAGATATGAGTAAGTAACCTGAAATTTTTAAAAGTTTAGGGAGGCATTGCCATGCTTTTTCAGGAAATAATGAGACTTGAACCATTTGAAGGTGCAACAGTTCTGGTGGGGGATACAAGAGGAGAACATCAGGTGAAAGCTGTTTATGTGTCAGATGGCAGCAATATTCCTGAAAAGGCAGAAAGGGGCGGTGCCTTTTTTGTGTGTGATACGGCTTTTGGAGATAAAAATAATAAAGAATTTGATGATAATCTCAAAAAATATATAGACTGTCTTACGGATAAACAGGCGGCAGGGCTGATTATTGAGAAACATACGGAGATGGCTGAAATAACGGAAGATATTGTTTTGTATGCCGCAAAAAAGGGTATTCCATTGATAATCATACCGTATGAGACAGCGGTTACACAGGCGGTTCCGCAGCTTTATTATTCTCTCTTTGAGGACAGGAACAGGCAGGATGAGAGCAATCTTTTTATGAAAGAACTTTTGTATGGTGATGAGCAGCACGCAATTTTGAGACTTGCCAATTTTAATTATAAAAATGAAAAGCAGCATATCGCAATTTTTTTCAGTTTTGATAAAACAGATTTTGACGGGAAGATGATAGAGGAACTTGCATTAGTGATGCCGATAAATCTTTCATTGACATTATTTAGTGTTGTCTATCCTGATGAGGACGGTGTTGTTGTTGTGCTTGAACTGTCACAGAAAGAGCCGGTGAAAGACATTGTCAATCGTTTTTTATCTGCCGTGCAGCATGATATGGGGGATAAACTTAACGGCAATACAGTCAGTGCAGGTGTGAGCAGTATTTTCTATAAACCTGAGAGAATGAAAGAGTGCGTTGACGAAGCAAAGAAAGCAATGCGTCTTTTGAGAGGATATAATATTTGTCATTCGGCGAGGTATTTTGAGGAGATAGGTATATACCGTTTTTTCTTTGAACTTGGTAATGATGTTGAACTTGAAGATTTTATGATGCAAAGACTTGGCGAGCTTATATCATATGATAAAGAGAATAACAGCGATTATATTGATACTCTTGAAACATATCTTGATTTCGGATGCAATATCGGGGAGACAGCGGAATATCTTTATATGCACAGAAATACCATACGCTACAGGATAATAAGGGTTGAGGAGATACTTGGAATAGACTTAAACAGTGCCGGAACAAGGTTTAATCTCAGATTTGCTTTTAAAATAAGAAAGTATCTGCGACAGTCGGAGTAAAAGCAAGTTTATATAATAGATAAGGGGTTCAATGAGATAAAGACAAAATTACAATAAATGATAAGAAATATCAATATGGCAATAGTTTTCTTTATTAAATGGTATGTATTGTGTGCACAAAATAATGCACTATCATTTGTGCATGGTGCACATATGAAATAATATATTACATTGCTATACTGGGTCTTGTTCAAAGGGGAACAGGATAGAAAATAAATTTTCTATGTTGTTTCCCTTTTTTAGTATTAACTGATTAACGGCAGAAAATGCAGATTTAAGGCCGTTGTTCACAACATAAGTGTGACAGTCAATGATTTAAGATGTTGTATTGCTTTTGAAAACAGGCTTACAGGCTTTGTAGAAATGAGGTGTGAGATGAACAATTTTGTTATTACGATTGCCCGTGGTTTTGGCAGCGGCGGAAAGCAGATTGCTTTAGAGATTGGAAAAAAGCTGGGGATTCCGTGTTATGAGCGTGAAATCCTTGACATGGCATCTGACAGAAGCGGTCTAAACAGAACATTATTTGAGCAGACGGATGAAAGGCTGCGGGGAAGTATTTTTTCAAAGCGTTTAAAAGGGATTCCGACAATAACGGTCGCATCACCTGAGGAAAAAGCTTTTGAATCAGATATTAATCTTTTTAATCTTCAGGCACAGATAATAAGGTCACTTGCACTTAGTGAATCCTGTATTATCGTTGGCAAATGTGCAGACCATATTCTTGATTACTTTGATAATGTTTTCAGAATATATATTGATGCACCGAGAGATGCCTGCGTGAAGTCGATTGTTTCAAAGATGGGAGTAACCGAGGCAGAGGCGAACAGGCTTATTAAAAAGACGGATAAGTACAGGGCAGATTATTACAGGTATTATACCGGAAAGGATTGGACAAATCCTACAAATTATGATTTGTTTGTAAACAGTGACAAGGTCGGCAGGACAAGATGTGCTGATGTTATTATTCAATATGTGAAATATCAGATGGAGTGCCGTGGTAAGAAAATTGAAAATTGCAATGATAAAAATGAGACAAAGGAGTCTTAAAAGTTATATGAAAATATGGCTTTGAGGCTTCTTTTTTTATAAGAACAAATTAACTTGTTTAAGACAAATGGCTTTTTTTAATGAAAGGCAGAAAGCCGTAAATTAAAAAGTGTTTAACAGAAAAACACAATAAAAATCTGATTATCCGCTAAAATACAGTATCTATCAGCATTTTCAAGGAAACAAACTCATCAATTTACTACTTATTTACTACCAACGAATGAGCCTTGATACGCCAGTTTTCCTAGATATGCAAAGATATGGTACAGCACATCAGTATTGAAACAAGAAAAAAATTGAATATTTTATAGACTATGGAACGCCTAAAATGACGTTCCTTTTCTATTTCCAGCCGTTCTTATTGGACGGCTATTTTATTACTCAAAATGAAAGGAGCATTAGATTTATGAAAAAGACATGGAAACGATTGTGTACGGGCTTCTTAGCTCTTGCGACTGTCGTTACTGCTTTACCGACTACACCCGTCCATGCAGAAAGTAAGCAATACTGGACGGAAAGTGCAGAGCGTGTCGGTATCATTGAAAAAGTAATGAATGACGGTTCTATCGGTTCGACATTCAATGAGGGCTATATGAAAGTCGAGGGCGAAACTGCCTATTGTATCGACATCAATACAGATTTTAAGAATGGCTACAAGACCAGAGCTGACGCAAGCTCACGCATGAGTGCCGACCAGATTTCAGATGTGGCGTTATCCTTAGAGTATGTCAAACAGTATGGCGAAGCTCACAAGGAATTGAACTATAAACAAGTCTATCTGTTGGAACAATGTGTAGTTTGGCAGAGATTGAGCGTACATCTTGGCTGGCAATGTGATAACGTGCGAGCTTCTTATGATGAAATTCCAAAGGCTACGCAGGACGAAGTTTTCTCTGGTGCAAGAGCCTTTGTCAAAGAGAATAAAGGACGCTATGAATGTGGCGGTTATATCTACTCTGGCGAGGGGCAGGAATTGGGACAATTCTGGGCGAAGCTGAATGTCGGAAATGCGAAACTGCAAAAGACTTCCAGTAATACCAGCATTACAGACAGTAACGGGAATTACTCTGTCGCTGGTGCGACCTATGGTGTCTTTTCTGATAAGGACTGCACGAAACAGCTTGCCACCCTTACGACTGATGAAAACGGAAATACAGATGTTGTAGAGGTAAAGGCTGGCACAGTTTATATCAAGGAATTATCTGCACCAGCAGGATATAAAGTAGATAAAACTGTATATTCCTTAAAGGTTGAAGCTGGAAGGACAGCGACCTTGAAAGTATCAGATACACCGAAAGTAACAGACACTTTGATTGAGCTTTTCAAGATTGATATGGAAACACAGAAAGACAATCCGCAGGGAAACGCTTCTTTAGCAGGTGCAGAATTTACATGGAAGTATTATGCAGGCTTCTATAACAAAGACAATCTTCCTGCCGAAGCTACTCGTACATGGATTACAAAGACAATCGCTGAAACAGACAGCAACGGGACAACTCATTACATCACAAAATTAGGGGACGCATACAAGGTGTCTGGCGATAACTTCTATATGCAGAACGGTAAAGCAGTTCTTCCACTTGGAACACTAACTGTTGAGGAAACAAAAGCTCCAAGCGGTTACTTGTTAGACGGTGCATATATGCAGGCTGGCGATAAGTCCGAACAGATAAAAGGCTTATACCTTACACAGATTACCGAGGACGGCGACCTTGCCGTATTATCTGGGAGTAATCAGTTTTCCGTATCAGACAAGGTTATCCGTGGCGGTGTTAAAATTCAGAAACGAGATTTAGAAACGGGCGATACCAAACCACAAGGAAGTGCTACCTTGAAAGATACTGCTTTTGACATCATTTCCTTAAATGATAATTCTGTATTGGTTGAGGGCAAGCTATACAAGAAAAATGAAGTAGTAAAGACAATTCGTACAGATATTGAGGGCGTCGCTTCTACTTCTGCTGACCTCTTACCTTATGGAAAATTCCGTATCGTTGAAAGTGAAGCTCCCGACGGTTACTTAACTGACGGTGCAAAACCGATTGATTTTGCAATCACAGAACATGGAAAAATCGTGGACTTAACCGACGAAGCTCATTCTATCTATAATCAGATTAAGCGTGGAGATATTGAGGGTGTAAAAATCGGTGCAGGTACACACAAGCGTCTTGCTAATGTTCCCTTTAGGATCACAAGCAAGACGACGGGTGAAAATCATGTAGTGGTAACTGATGATAACGGGCAATTCTCCACATCTGCTGAATGGGCTTCTCATAAGCATAATACAAACGCAGGAAAGACCAGCGAGGACGGTGTGTGGTTTGGAACTTCTGAACCAGACGACAGCAAGGGTGCATTACCTTATGACACCTACATCATTGAAGAAATGCGTTGCGATAGTAACAAAGGCTTTCAACTTATCCCACCTTTTGAAATCGTGGTATCAAGAAATAACCTTGTGATTGATTTAGGAACGCTGACTGATGAATACGAGAAAGAAATCTCTATCCATACCACAGCAACCAGCAAGGACGGCGAAAAGACAATCCTTGCAGGAAAAGAGGTTACGATTGTTGATACCATCAAATTAGACGGACTTACAAAAGGCACAAAATATCAGCTCAAAGGCTGGCAGATGTTAAAAGAAGAAAATGCCGAGCTTATCATTGACGGGAAACGTGTGGAAAACGATTATACCTTTGTCGCTGATGATGAAGAAATGAAAGTGGAAATTTCCTATACATTCAATGCGTCTGCTTTAGGTGGCAAAAATCTTGTTACCTTTGAAGAATTGTATGATTTCAGCAATCCAGACGAACCCGTAAAAGTTGCGGAACACAAAGACATTGAGGACGACGGGCAGACGGTACTTATCACAGAGCGTATCATCAAAATTCATACAACTGCTACCGATAAGGACGACAACAAAGAACTTGAAGCAGGAAAAGACGTTACAATCATTGATACCGTAACCTTAGAGGGCTTAGAAGTCGGTACACAGTACAAACTTGTGGGCTGGCAGATGTTGAAAGAAGAAAATGCAGAGCTTCTTATCAATGGAAAGCGTGTGGAAAGTGATTATACGTTTACTGCTGACAGCGAAACTATGAAAGTGGAAGTTGCCTTTACCTTTGACGCTACTTCTCTTGACGGCAAACAGCTTGTAACTTTTGAGGAATTATACGATTTAAGCAATCCAGACGAGCCGAAGAAAGTTACCGAGCATAAGGATATTGAGGATAAGGGACAGACGATTACTTTTAAGGAAAAGCCAGAAGAACCAGAGAAACCCGAAACACCACCGACACCGGAAAAGCCTAACAGACCTAGCGACAGTCCCAAAACGGGCGACAGTACAAATGTAATGGCTTTTATCGTGATGTTGCTTGCGTCTGCTGGTGGACTGGCTGGAACATATCTTTACAAACGCCGTAAAATGAAGAAATCATAAGGCGGTAACGGTATGATGAAAGAAAAATCACGCTCTCCGCCGAAGCTGTCAAACGGTAGACTTCCGCTTATTCTGGCTTGTCTGCTAACAACCTGCAAGAACACAGATAGTCAAGGGTGCGAAGCATTGATTTTACCCTTTACTATCTGGGGGATTGCTGGTACTTCCCGAACCGCCAGAATAAGAAATCACAATCAATTTATCAAAAATAGAAAGAAACGAGGTAAAACAATATGGAAATGAAATATGTCGTGCCAGATATGGCACAGTCTTTTGGAACTCTTGAATTTGCAGGCGAAAGCGAGCCAGTCTTTGAAAGAGATAAAAATAATCGCAGGGTCTTAGCCAGACGAAGCTATAACCTTTATTCCGACGTACAGAAAGGCGAAAATGTTGTGGTAGAAATTCCCGTGCAGGCTGGCGAAAAGAAGTTCAAGTATGAGCAGAAAGTAAAACTTGTCAATCCGAAGTTATACGGCAGAGGTTACGCAATCGGGGATATGGGACATACCGATTATGTATTAGTTGCTGATGATATTGTAGCAGTTGAAGAAAAGTAAAGGAGTGAAGAATTTATGAGATTATCAAACGGGTTTGTTATTGACAAAGAGAAAACATTTGGAGAATTAAAGTTTACAGCGGTGCGTGATGTGTTCTTACAGAATGAGGACGGGACACCGAGTACCCAGCTTAAAAAGCGTATCTATGATTTGAAGTGCAGTCTGCATGGTGGAATTATCCCCGTGTCTGTACCGCCAGAAGTATCGTTAAGGGAATTTCCTTACAATGCAGTTGTGGAGCTTGTCAATCCCGTAGCCGATACGGTATCAAGAAAAACCTATACGGGTGCAGATGTGGACTGGTATGTAAAGGCAGAGGATATTGTGTTGAAGAATAAAGGCAACCAGAACGCAGGTAATCCACAGAACTCTACACCGCAGGGACAGCCGAAAAAATAGGCTTGCTGAATAGATTTTCATTGTAGCGAATATATGGAACTGTTATAATATGGATATGAAGAAACGGACAAATATAAATTGTTGAAAGGAGTAAACAACTATGAAAATGTCAAAAGAAAAAATTGATATAAGCATGTTTGCCCCGTGCGGAATGAATTGTAAGGTTTGTTATAAGCACTGTTACAATAAAAAACCTTGTTCTGGGTGCTTGAATAGTGATAAAGGGAAACCAGAACATTGTCGTAAATGCAAAATAAAGGATTGCATCAAAGGAAAATCGTTATCCTATTGTTTTGAATGTGCTGAATATCCATGTAAGTTGATTAAAAATCTTGAAAAAAGCTATAATAAACGGTATCAAGCAAGTCTTATAGAAAATAGCCGTTTTGTTCAAGGACATGGTTTGGAACATTTCATGGAACAGCAGAAAATAAAATATACTTGTCCTAAATGCGGTGGCATTATTTCTATTCACGATAAAGAATGTAGCGAGTGTCAAGAAAAAATGAAATAACAAAATTACAGTTTGACAACTTCATATCCATATACACAAAGCAGTTAGTCTTAGGATTGACTGCTTTTTTCATACCCAGAAAGGAGTGATTGATTTATGCGTATGATTTGGAACAAAGGACACCGTATCAGAGCCAGTGACAAGCACCTTGTCTATCATTTTTCCATAGGGACGCTTCTGTTTGTATTCGTGGCGGTTCTCCTGCTACTGAATATAAAACAGCTCATGCGTGCCGATTGGGAGCATTTCAGCTTGTTTGAGAATGGCTTGACGCTTTCCCCTTACAACTTCATAACCATACTGATAGCGACTGGTGTTTGTGCATTGGTTGCTTTTCTGTATTACCGCTTCTGTTACGACAGTTTCAAGAAGCTCCTGCACCGTCAAAAGCTGGCACGAATGGTACTGGAAAATAAGTGGTATGAAGCCGATACCGTACAAGACAGCGGTTTTTTTACTGACCTGCAAAGCAGATCAAGGGAAAAAATCGTCTGGTTTCCAAAGATTTATTATCAAATGGAAAAGGGACTGCTTCATATCCGCTGTGAAATTACGCTGGGGAAATATCAAGACCAGCTTTTACGGTTAGAGGATAAATTGGAAAGTGGCTTGTATTGTGAGCTGACCGACAAGACCCTGCATGACGGATATATCGAATATATCCTGCTTTATGATATGATAGCAAACCGCATTACCATTGATGAAGTACGGGCAGAGAACGGCTGTCTTAGATTGATGAAAAATCTTGTCTGGGAATATGACGCACTCCCTCACGCTCTGATTGCTGGTGGGACTGGTGGCGGTAAAACCTATTTTTTGCTAACGCTCATTGAAGCCTTATTGCATACCAACGCTGTCCTTTATATCTTAGACCCGAAGAACGGTGACCTTGCGGACTTAGGGACAGTTATGGGAAATGTGTATCATACCAAAGAAGAAATGATTGACAGCGTCAATGCCTTTTATGAGGGAATGGTACAGCGAAGTGAGGAAATGAAGCGACACCCGAACTATAAGACGGGCGAAAACTACGCCTATCTGGGACTACCACCCTGCTTTCTTATCTTTGATGAATATGTGGCGTTTTTTGAAATGCTGGGGACGAAAGAAAGCGTGAGCCTACTTAGCCAGTTAAAGAAAATCGTTATGTTAGGGCGACAAGCAGGCTATTTCCTTATCGTTGCCTGCCAGCGTCCAGACGCAAAGTATTTCTCGGACGGTATCAGAGATAACTTCAATTTCCGTGTGGGATTGGGGCGTATCAGCGAATTAGGTTATGGTATGCTGTTCGGTTCGGATGTGAAAAAGCAGTTTTTCCAGAAGCGTATCAAAGGGCGTGGCTATTGTGATGTAGGGACAAGTGTTATCAGCGAATTTTACACGCCTTTAGTCCCGAAAGGACATGATTTTTTGCAGACTATCGGCTCTCTTGCACAAGCAAGGCAGGACGGGACGGCGACGTGCGAAGCGAAAGGCGACGGCACGGACTAGCCGTTGCTGGTGTGGCGTAAGCCACGCCAGCAGGTAAAACCCCTCGGTATCTAACAGAGGGGTACGTTTGCAAATAGACAATAGACAAAAAACATAGGAAACATAAGGCTTCTGGCATGGTTTTCTAGCAAAAATCGGCTGTGAAGTCGCCTTAAAAAACTTCACACTTTACAGATTGGGGGTATGGTTCTGAATGAAGAACAACGGATAAAAGAATTACGGGAGAAACGGATTGCTTACGGTATCTCACAAGGCAGGCTGGCGGTGGCTTCTGGTATCACAAGGGAATATTTCAACAAGATAGAAAGTGGAAAAATGAAGCCGTCAAAGGAACTTCTGGAAACTCTGCATAAGGAACTGGCAAGGTTCAATCCAGAAGTACCGCTTACCATGCTGTTTGATTATGTGAAAATTCGTTTTCCCACGCTGGATATACAGCACATCATCAAAGATATATTAAAACTGAATATCAATTATATGCTCCATGAAGATTACGGACATTACAGTTATACGGAGCATTATTCTTTAGGGGACATCTTTATCTATACGTCGGCTGACGAAGAAAAAGGTGTCCTTTTAGAGTTAAAGGGGCGTGGTTGCCGACAGTTTGAAAGTTACCTGCTGGCACAACAAAGAAGTTGGTATGACTTTCTCATGGACGCACTCATAGACGGTGGCGTGATGAAGCGTATCGACCTTGCTATCAACGACCATACGGGTATTTTGGATATTCCAGAGCTTGCGGAAAAATGCAGGAAACGGGAATATATCGGAAAGTCCAGAAGTTATAAGTTTTATCAGTCGGGCGAGCTTATCAAGCATAGAGAGGACGACAGAGAATATATGGGACGCACCCTTTATCTTGGTTCGCTAAAATCAGATGTGTATTTCTGTATCTATGAAAAGGACTATGAGCAGTACGTCAAGTTAGGGACACCGCTGGAAGAAGCCGACATTATCAACCGTTTTGAGATACGGCTTAGAAATGAACGTGCCTATTATGCAGTACGAGATTTGCTGACCTATTATGACGCAGAGCAGACTGCCTTTTCTATCATCAACCAGTATGTGCGGTTTGTTGATGAAGAAGCAGACAAGCGAAAAAATGACTGGAAACTCAATGACCGCTGGGCGTGGTTTATCGGCGATAACAGACAGAGCTTGAAGCTGACGACAAAGCCAGAGCCTTACACCTTAGACCGTACATTGCGGTGGGTACAACGGCAGGTAGCACCGACCTTGAAAATGCTGAAAAGGATTGATAAGGGAAACGGAACAGACTACATGAAAACTATCGAACAGCAGGCAAAGCTCACAGAAAAGCATGAAATGATAATCAAACAGCAGACGACCCCTGCAAAAGATTTAGTAGAAAGTTAGGAGTGATGAAAAAATGTGGGAATTATTGAAAGACTTCCTGCTGGTATCTGTTGGAACGGGTATCGGCGTAGCCTTGATGTGTATTTTAAGTGTTGGCAAAGGAGCTGACTATGAAATGAAGAAATTAAAAGAAAGCGAGGACAAATAACATGAATTTCGGGCAAAATTTGTATCAATGGTTTTTAAGCAACGCACAGAGCTTAGTGCTTATGTCGATTGTGGTTATCGGTATCTACTTAGGGTTCAAGCGTGAGTTTTCAAAACTTATCGGTTTCTTGGTAGTTGCCTTGATTGCTGTCGGCTTGGTATTCAATGCTGGCGGTGTGAAAGATGTACTGTTAGAGCTGTTCAATAAGATTATCGGTGCATAAAATTTTATTGTGGGGCTGATGTATGGGTGCTATAATGTGAAAAAAGAAGTAATCGAGGTGTTCTATTTTGAATGAGAGAGAAAAAATTATTCGTTTATGGTTTGATATGTGGTTGAAACAGCAAGACTTAGGAATAGATAAAATTTTTACAGAAGATGTTGTTTATACGGAAAGCTGGTGTCCTAAATATGAAAATCTTAAAACAGTAAAACATTGGTTTAATGAATGGAATACTCGTGGTAAAGTCATTATTTGGGATATTAAACAGTTCTTTCATAAAGAAAATCAAACTGTCGTAGAATGGTATTTTAAAAATGAAATGAATACGGGAAGCGTTGAAGAATTTGACGGTATTTCCTTAATTGAATGGACAGAAGATAACAAAATCAAATCATTAAAAGAATATGGTTGCAATCTGAATAACTATAATCCATATCAACACAGCGATAACCCTCAATTTAGAGATGAAAAAACAAACTGGTTTTAAAACTTAATCAAATTATATCCATATACATAAAGCAGTTAGTCTTAGGATTGACTGCTTTTTTCTTACCTAAAATCAGATTGGAGTGATGAAATGAGCGATATTTTTAAGGATATGCAGGCAAACGTCGGCTGTGATTATATTTCTAACCTGCCCTCTTACAAGCGTAAAGTGTGGCATGAAATGAAGCGATTACCGCTTACGAATTATGATATAAAACAGTTAGAAGATTTTTCAAAGTATGTGTTTGGTATGTCGTACCAGAGCTTAAAAGATGTGATGAAGCAACAGAAAGGACGTGAGGAACAATGCAGGAAACAAGGGTGCTGGTGGAAACGAGAGGAACAACTGGCGAAGAAACAATATCATACTGGTTCGACCTGCCGATAGATGTTGCCGAGTTTGAAGAAAAGTTAGGTATCGGTGCAGAAAGTGGGGATTATCGTATTATCGAAAAGGTGTTGCCTTATGCTGATGAAGTCCACGAACACACCAGCGTGTACCAGCTCAACGAATTAGATTTTATGTACCGCCAGCTTTCAAGTGATATGCAGGAAGAATATGTATCACTACTTACGGTGTTTGAAAATTTAGAAGCACTTTATATTTGCAGGAACGTGATTATTGTTTATCCCGACTGTAAAAGCATGATAGATGTTGCAAGGCAAAAGCTGATGAACGACCCGATGTTCAAGCATTTATCCGAGGACTGTCAAGAATACTACTTTGACTTTGAAGCCTACGCTTCTCACTTGCAGGAACACGGGAAATTTTTAGTAACAGAACACGGTATCTTTGAACTGCCAGAGTAGGAAATGAGGTGGTGCTTATGATTGATGATATGGCGGTTTATATTGCTAATCTTGGCAAATACAATGAGGGCTATTTAGTCGGTGCTTGGTTCACGTTCCCCATTGACGAGGAAGATGTGAAAGAAAAAATCGGCTTGAATGAACAGTATGAGGAATACGCTATCCATGATACCGACAACTTTCCCATTGCGATTGGCGAGTATGTTTCCATTGAAGAACTCAATGAGATGTATGAAATGATAGAGGAACTTCCCGACTATATTGTAGAGTGTCTGGACGAATTTATCAGCCACTATGGGACGCTGGAAGAAGTCGTGGAACATAAGGACGATATTTACTATTATCCCGACTGTGAAACCATGACAGATGTTGCCTACTACTACATAGACGAATTGCAGGCACTTGGGGACATTCCACCCAGCTTACAGAATTACATTGACTATGAAGCCTACGGGCGAGATTTGGATATGGGCGGTTGCTTTATTGAAACAAGCCGAGGTATGTGCGAGATACCATATTAACGCTGGAAGATCAGCGACAAGCATTGTTGCTACTGACAGCGTATTTCTCTTTAAGGGACAGTCTGAAAATGGCTGTCCTTTTCTATTTTGAAAGGAGCTGAAAGAACTTGAAAAAGATTAAAAGCTACACGGGTATCTGGAACGTGGAAAAAGTCTTGTATGCAATCAATGACTTTAACTTACCCTTTCCCGTTACTTTTACACAGATTACATGGTTTGTGATTACGGAATTTATCATCATTCTGTTTGGGGATATTCCCCCACTTTCCATGATTGAGGGAGCATTTCTCAAATACTTTGGTATTCCCGTTGCTCTCACTTGGTTCATGTCGCAGAAAACCTTTGACGGAAAGAAGCCGTACAGCTTTTTGAAATCACAGATAACCTATGCCCTGCGACCAAAAATCACTTATGCAGGAAAAGCCGTAAAACTGCATAAGCAGATATTGAATGAAACAATCACGGCAGTAAGGAGTGTGAACTATGTTCCCGATAAAATATATTGACAATAACCTTGTCTGGAACAAGGACAATGAGGTGTTCGCCTACTATGAGCTGATACCATACAACTATTCTTTTCTATCCGCAGAGCAGAAATTTATCGTGCATGACAGTTTCCGACAGCTTATCGCACAGTCCCGTGAGGGTAAAATTCATGCGTTGCAGATTGCCACAGAAAGCTCAATCCGCAGTATGCAGGAACAGTCAAAGAAGCTGGTAACTGGAAAATTAAAGGAAGTTGCCTGCCAGAAGATAGACGAACAGACCGAAGCGTTAGTATCTATGATTGGGGACAATCAAGTGGACTACCGCTTTTTTCTTGGCTTTAAGCTCATGGTTACGGAAGAACAGCTCAATCTGAAGAACATCAAAAAATCGGTGTGGCTGACGTTCACAGAATTTCTCCATGAAGTGAACCACACGCTGATGAATGATTTTGTTTCCATGCCGAATGATGAAATCAACCGTTACATAAAAATGGAAAAGTTACTGGAAAATAAAATCTCCCGTCGCTTTAAGGTGCGTCGCTTGGAAATCCATGATTTTGGGTATCTCATGGAACATCTTTACGGCAGGGACGGTATCGCTTATGAAGATTATGAGTACCAGCTACCAAAGAAAAAATTGAACAAAGAGACGCTGATAAAATACTACGACCTTATCCGTCCGACAAGGTGTGTGATTGAGGAAAGCCAGCGGTATTTACGATTGGAACATGAGGACAAGGAAAGCTATGTGTCCTATTTTACCGTCAATGCGATTGTAGGAGAGCTTGATTTTCCGTCGTCTGAAATCTTCTATTTCCAGCAACAGCAATTCACATTCCCCGTTGATACGAGCATGAATGTAGAAATCGTGGAAAATCGGAAAGCATTAACGACCGTCCGCAACAAGAAAAAGGAACTGAAAGACCTTGATAATCACGCCTATCAAGCAGGAAGTGAAACCAGCTCAAATGTGGTGGACGCTTTAGACAGCGTGGACGAGCTGGAAACTGATTTAGACCAGACAAAAGAAAGTATGTATAAGTTAAGCTACGTCATACGGGTGTCTGCACCCGATCTTGACGAGCTGAAACGCCGTTGTGATGAAGTCAAGGACTTTTACGACGACCTCAATGTAAAGCTGGTGCGTCCTGCTGGGGATATGCTGGGGCTTCATTCTGAATTTTTACCAGCCAGCAAGCGATATATCAATGACTATGTGCAGTATGTAAAATCAGATTTTTTAGCTGGGCTTGGCTTTGGTGCGACACAGCAGTTAGGAGAAACTACGGGTATCTATATGGGCTATTCTGTTGATACGGGAAGAAATGTGTACCTGCAACCGTCCCTTGCCAGTCAAGGTGTAAAAGGTACAGTTACCAACGCTTTAGCGTCTGCTTTTGTCGGTTCGCTTGGCGGTGGGAAATCGTTCTGTAACAATCTTCTGGTATATTATGCGGTGCTGTTTGGCGGTCAAGCACTTCTGTTAGACCCTAAAAGTGAGCGTGGTAACTGGAAAGAAACGCTCCCAGAGATTGCACATGAAATCAATATCGTAAATCTTACCAGCGATAAGGACAATGCAGGGCTTCTTGACCCGTTTGTGATTATGAAGAATGTAAAAGACGCTGAAAGTCTGGCAATCGACATCTTAACATTCCTTACGGGTATTTCTTCAAGGGACGGCGAAAAATTCCCCGTACTTCGTAAGGCAGTACGCTCCGTTACCCAGAGCGACAGTCGGGGCTTGCTCCATGTGATAGACGAGCTACGCCGTGAAGATACGCCCATATCAAGAAATATCGCAGACCATATCGACAGCTTCACGGACTACGACTTTGCACACCTGCTGTTTTCAGACGGTACGGTAGAAAATGCTATCAGTCTGGATAATCAGCTCAATATCATTCAAGTAGCCGACCTTGTACTGCCAGATAAAGATACCACTTTTGAAGAATACACGACCATTGAATTGTTGTCTGTGTCTATGCTGATTGTGATTAGTACCTTTGCCCTTGATTTTATCCATTCGGACAGAAGCATTTTTAAGATTGTCGATTTAGACGAAGCGTGGGCGTTCTTAAATGTGGCACAAGGAGAAACCTTATCAAATAAGCTGGTTCGTGCTGGGCGAGCTATGCAGGCAGGCGTTTATTTCGTTACCCAGTCTGCCTATGACGTGTCAAAGGAAAGTCTGAAAAACAATATCGGCTTAAAGTTTGCATTTAGAAGCACGGATATAAACGAGATAAAGCAGACCTTAGAGTTTTTCGGTATCGACAAGGACGATGAGAACAACCAGAAACGCTTGCGTGATTTGGAGAACGGACAATGCTTATTGCAGGACTTATACGGGCGTGTCGGTGTGGTGCAGATACACCCAGTCTTTGAAGAACTGCTACACGCCTTTGATACCAGACCGCCCGTACAGAGAAATGAGGTGGAGTGATGAAAGAAAGGATAAAAGGTGTGTTCACAAAAAAGAAGATTTTCCACTTTCTCAAAATGGCTCTGTTCGTGGTGGCACTCTCCCTTATCCTGCTTTCACTTTTGGGGACGGTGGCTCATGCGACGGGGCTTGTAGACGATACCATAAACGCAGAAAATCTTTATTCAAAATATCCCCTTTCCAACTACCAGCTTGATTTTTTCGTCGATAATAGCTGGTCGTGGCTTCCGTGGAACTGGCTCGACGGTATCGGAAAATCGGTACAATACGGGCTGTACTGCATTACCAACTTTGTCTGGACTATCAGTTTGTATTTGAGTAATGCAACGGGCTATGTGGTGCAGGAAGCCTATAAGCTGGACTTCATCAATGATATGGCAGACAGTATCGGAAAGAGCATACAGACCCTTGCAGGCGTTACCGAGAACGGCTTTTCTTCTACGGGCTTCTATGTTGGTTTCCTGCTTCTCATTATCTTAGTGGTGGGAATGTACGTTGCTTATACGGGACTGATAAAACGGGAAACCAGCAAAGCACTTCACGCTGTTATCAACTTTGTGGTGGTGTTCGTGCTGTCCGCTTCATTTATTGCTTATGCTCCCGACTATATCAAGAAGATAAATGAATTTTCATCAGACATCAGTACCGCTTCTTTGGATTTGGGAACAAAAATCATGCTCCCTAACTCCGACAGCGAGGGTAAGGACAGCGTGGACTTGATACGGGACAGCCTATTTTCTATTCAAGTGGAACAGCCGTGGCTCTTGCTTCAATTCGGGAACAGCAACGCAGAAGAAATCGGGACAGACCGTGTAGAAGCTCTCGTATCGGCAAGTCCAGAGGACGAGGACGGGAAAACCAGAGAGGAAGTCGTGAAAACAGAAATCGAGGACAACGACAATAACAATCTGACAATACCGCAGGTCGTGAACCGTTTGGGTATGGTGTTCTTCCTCTTGTTCTTTAACTTGGGTATCACGATATTTGTATTCTTGCTTACGGGCATGATGTTGTTCAGCCAGATACTTTTTATTATCTTTGCAATGTTTTTACCTATCAGTTTTTTACTTTCCATGATACCGAGCTATGAAAGCATGGCAAAGCAGGCAATCGTGAGAGTATTTAATACCATAATGACACGGGCAGGAATAACGCTCATTGTAACGGTGGCATTTAGTATTTCCAGTATGTTTTACAACATTTCCACAGACTACCCATTCTTTATGGTGGCGTTCTTGCAGATAGTATGTTTCGCTGGTATCTACATGAAGCTGGGCGACTTAATGAGTATGTTCTCACTTAATGCTGGCGACAGTCAAAGCATGGGACGACGCATATTCCGCAGACCGTATCTGTTTATGCGACATCGGGCTAGGCGTATGGAACACCGTATTGCAAGGGCGGTAAGTGCTGGCGGTATTTCGGGCGGTGTAGCTGGTGCGGTGGCTGGAAGTGCCGTTGCTGGCAAGAGAGCCGAAAGAAAAAATACGGCTTCTAAAGAAAATCGGGGCAATACCACTTCCAGCATGGGACAGCGTGCAGGTTCAAAAGTCGGTGCTGTTTTAGATACGAAAAATAAAGTGAAAGACAAGGCAAACGCTGTCAAAGAGAATATCAAGGATATGCCGACACAGACCGCTTATGCGGTGTATTCCGCAAAGGAAAAGGCAAAGTCCAGCGTGTCCGACTTCAAGCGTGGCATGGTGCAGGAACAGCAGTCCAGACAGACGGGACGCTTGGAAAAGCAGGAACAGCGTAAGAAAAATATCGCTGACAAACGTATGGAGCTTCAAAAGGCACAAGAAGCAAGGCAGGTACAGCGAAAGGCTGACGGATCAGCGACAACGGGAGCTACCCGTCCCCATGAGCGACCAGTCACAGCTTCAACCATTCCAAAGCCGAGTGTTGAAAAAATGCAGGAAGTCAAACGCCCAGCCACAGCTCCAACTCCGAAAGCAAGTGAGCCAGTCAAGACAAATGTTATCAAAGAGCGTCCGTTATCTTCTGGTGCTTCTGATAAGAAAGCACCCCAGCCTACACAGACAGTACATAGGCAGAATGTAGAAAAAGTGGTATCGCAGGAAACACGCCAGAATGACACCAAAGACCGCAGGATAAAGGTTCAGCAGACCCAGAGCGTCCAGAAGAACCAGCAGACCATAGAGAAAACCCGTAACCTTGTAACGAAGAAAGGACAGAAGAAAAAATGAAACTGAAACATATCGCTATCATTGGCAGTCTGTTTCCTATCCTCTTTTCTCTGGTGCTTTTCTTTGGCGTCCTCATTAGTGCGGACAGCGACGACGAGAACAGCAATTTTTCTTCTGGCATTACGGGTATGAACCTATCCGCAGAAGTCTTGAAACATCAGCCTATGGTAGAAAAATACGCCAGAGAAAACGGTATCTCCGAGTATGTCAATGTGTTACTTGCTATCATTCAAGTAGAAAGTGGCGGTACGGCAGAAGATGTTATGCAGAGTTCGGAAAGTCTTGGTTTACCGCCTAATTCCTTAGATACGGAAAGCTCAATCAAGCAGGGGTGTAAGTATTTTGCGTCCCTGCTTTCTTCCTGCAAAAATCAAGGTATCGACGACTTGAATGTAGCGATACAGTCTTATAACTATGGCGGTGGCTATGTGGGATATGTGGCAGGAAAAGGAAAAAAACACACTTTTAATCTTGCAGAGAGCTTCGCCCGTGAGAAATCGGGTGGAAAGAAAGTAACCTACACCAACCCGATAGCCGTTGCTAAGAATGGGGGCTGGCGGTATGGCTATGGAAATATGTTCTATGTGGAAGTAGTCAATCAGTATTTAGCAGTTCCGCAGGTATCGGGAGAACTGGCACAAAAGGTAATGAATGAAGCGTTGAAATATCAAGGCTGGAAGTATGTGTATGGTGGCAGTAACCCGAATACTTCCTTTGATTGTTCGGGATTGACGCAATGGTGCTATGGAAAAGCTGGTATCTCCTTACCGAGAACAGCACAAGCACAGTATGACGCAACCCAACATCTGCCACTCTCGCAGGCAAAAGCAGGCGATTTGGTGTTTTTCCATTCCACCTATAACGCTGGTTCGTATGTAACACACGTCGGTATTCTTGTTTCGCCGACACAGATGTACCACGCAGGCGACCCGATAGGATATGCAGACCTAAGTAGTAGTTACTGGCAACAGCACTTAATCGGTGCAGGACGAGTAAAACAATAGAAAGGACTTGAAAAATATGTTTAAGAAGAATAAGAAACAGACAGAAACTATCAAAGAACCAAAAGAAAAAAAGGTGCGTACTGTCAAGGTAGGCACACATAAGAAAACCGTGATTGCGTTGTGGGTGGTGCTTGTCGCAAGCGTGAGCTTTGGGGTGTATAAGAATTTTACGGCTATCGACCAGCACACCACCCATGAAAAAGAAATCATTGAACTTTGCTTGCAGGACACCAACGGGATAGAAAATTTCGTGAAAAACTTTGCGAAGTCCTATTACACATGGGATAACAGCAAAGAAGCTATCGAAGCAAGGACGCAGGCAATCAGCGGTTATCTGACAAAGGAATTGCAGGACTTAAATGTAGACACCATTAGAACCGATATACCGACCAGCTCCACGGTTACAGATGTGATTGTATGGCATATCGAGCAATCGGGAGCGGACACTTTTTCTGCTACCTACGAAGTAGATCAGCAGATAAAAGAGGGAGAACAGACAAGCAATGTGAAAGCAACCTATACTGTAAAAGTCTATGTGGACGCAGACGGGGATATGGTAATCGTTCAAAACCCTACCCTTGCACCAGCAGTTGAAAAATCAGACTATGAGCCTAAGACACCAGAAGCAGACGCAAGCGTGGACGCTGATACGGTAAATGACGCTACCGCTTTTCTGGAAACATTCTTTAAGCTGTACCCAACAGCGACGGAAAAAGAGCTTGCTTACTATGTATTGGGAAATGTGATTGAACCTATCGGCAGGGACTACCTTTATTCTGAACTGGTAAACCCTATCTTTATAAAGGACGGCGACAATGTGAAAGTCAAGGTTGCGGTAAAATTCATTGATAATCAGACAAAAGCGACGCAGGTATCGCAGTATGAGCTTGTGCTACATAAGGATAGTAACTGGAAGATTGTAGGATAAATGATATAGCGTGCATTTCCTATCAGATTTGCACGCTTTTACAAAACGACAAGAAAACTGTGCAAAAATATTGACTTGTAATGACCGAATGCTATAATATAAATGACAAGTGTACTTGGTATTATTTGAAGGGAGCGTTATATAATGGATAAAGAAAAAATACTATCACAAAACAAAAAAGAGAATCTATATCTTGATGAATACGAAAAACATATTAAACTTCAAGGGAAATCTTTTGGCTTAATGTTTGTTTTATTTATCTGCATTTTAATTCTTTTCATTAAAGCAGTTTGTAAAGAACCTTACTATGACATAATGACAATTATTGGGTCTGTGGCATTTGGCTCTATGGGTTATGAAGCACATATTTCAAAAAATAAATCCAAATTTGTTATTGCTTTATTCTTTTTTCTATTTATGGGGTATTACTTTTATAAATTTTTAATGGTAGGTTTATAGAATGGACGAACATTTAATTTTGCGAAACAGATTAAAAACTGTACGAAAAGAAAAAAAATTATCACAAACAGAATTAGCTGAACTAGTCGGGGTTTCTCGGAATACAGTTAGTTCTATTGAAACTGGACAATTTAATCCAACAGCAAAATTGGCATTAGTGCTTTGTATAGCTTTAGATAAAAAATTTGAAGAATTATTTTATTTTGATTAAAGGAGAGAACGATTATGGAATTAGAGGAATTGATTGTTGAAATAGTTATAGGATTGTTTTTACTTTTTACATCTTATCAAATAGGTATAAAAGAGAATATTACTTTATTACATGGTTATCATTATACACAACTTGACCCTAAAGATAAAAAGGTGTTTACAAAAAAAGCCCTCTTTAAAGGGCTTTTATGTTTATTTTGAAAAAGAGATAAAATCAATATATCCCTTTTCCCCAATTTTTACAACGGCATTGTAGGGCTTTTTCTCTTTGTTTTTGATTCCTTTTACCAGGGTTTCTTTTCCCTCCAGTAATTCTTTTACATTCGTTTTGGTTAGTTTTTTCTTTCTAAAATGTTCAGCTAAAGTAAACTTACATTCAGGATAATTTGAACAACCATAAAACGATTTTTTTAATACAATATTGTTGCCACACTTAGGACATTTTCCTACAAGGGGTCCCGAGCGCTTAGTGGGAATTTGTACCCCTTATCGATACAAATTCCCCGTAGGCGCTAGGGACCTCTTTAGCTTCTTGGAAGCTGTCAGTAGTATATCTAATAATTTATCTCCATTCCCTTTAGTAACGTGTAACTTTCCAAATTTAAAAAAGCGACTCATAGAATTATTTCCTCCCGTTAAATAATAGATAACTATTAAAAATAGACAATACTTGCTCATAAGTAATGGTACTTAAATTGTTTACTTTGGCGTGTTCCATTGCTTGATGAAACTGATTTTTAGTAAACAGTTGACGATATTCTCGATTGACCCATTTTGAAACAAAGTACGTATATAGCTTCCAATATTTATCTGGAACATCTGTGGTATGGCGGGTAAGTTTTATTAAGACACTGTTTACTTTTGGTTTAGGATGAAAGCATTCCGCTGGCAGCTTAAGCAATTGCTGAATCGAGACTTGAGTGTGCAAGAGCAACCCTAGTGTTCGGTGAATATCCAAGGTACGCTTGTAGAATCCTTCTTCAACAATCAGATAGATGTCAGACGCACGGCTTTCAAAAACCACTTTTTTAATAATTTGTGTGCTTAAATGGTAAGGAATATTCCCAACAATTTTATACCTCTGTTTGTTAGGGAATTGAAACTGTAGAATATCTTGGTGAATTAAAGTGACACGAGTATTCAGTTTTAATTTTTCTGACGATAAGTTGAATAGATGACTGTCTAATTCAATAGACGTTACCTGTTTACTTATTTTAGCCAGTTTCGTCGTTAAATGCCCTTTACCTGTTCCAATTTCGTAAACGGTATCGGTTTCTTTTAAATTCAATTGTTTTATTATTTGGTTGAGTACTTTTTCACTCGTTAAAAAGTTTTGAGAATATTTTATATTTTTGTTCATGTAATCACTCCTGAAGTGATTACATCTGTAAATAAATACAGAAGTTAAACGATTTGTTTGTAATTTTAGTTATCTGTTTAAAAAGTCATAAGATTAGTCACTGGTAGGAATTAATCTAACGTATTTATTTATCTGCGTAATCACTGTTTTTAGTCTGTTTCAAAACAGTAGATGTTTTATCTACATTACGCATTTGGAATACCAACATGACGAATCCCTCCTTCTTAATTACAAATTTTTAGCATCTAATTTAACTTCAATTCCTATTATACAAAATTTTAAGATAACAGTCAAGAACATATCTGCACAAGTTGTAGATATACCATAAATGCTGATAATCAACATGATTACGCTTACCATCAAATAAGTAAGTGTTTCTTGCTTATTAAAATTATCCATAGTACAACGTGAATTCCAGAGAAAAAGAGAAATCGCACCAAGAATAATACTTAAAACAAAAATGACATTTCTTTTTTTACTGTCACGGAACATTTTCTTTTCATTTTGTTTGTCAAAATAAAGAAAATCACGTATCGTCATTTTACTTATTCTTCTTAATAGATTAAGCAAAACCAAAACATAAATAGTTAAAAAATAAATTATCAATAGTCCAATAGAAACGAAATTCAAAGAAATAAAGAGAGTTTTTGGAATACCCAGTAAGTTTACAATTACTAACGACACAAACTGGCTGAATAAAAAGCCAATAGGAATAGCTAATACAAATGCTAAAATTCCCAACAGTATATTTTCAATTACAACTAAGTGGGCAATTTCTTTTTTCTTAATGCCAAGAAGCATATATGTTCCTAATTCTTTACTTCTTTTTTCAAACATAAATTTCGTTGTATAGTTGATCAAAAAGCATATCACAAAAATAATAAGAATATTTACAGCGAACAATGAATTCTTAAATGCATCCATACTGGAACATAACTTTACAATTTCATCAGAATTTGCCACCAAATTAAAAGCAAATATAAGAGAAAAGGATGCAGTAACGGTTATCAGATAAATCAAATAATCTTTAATATTTCTTTTTGTATTTCTATACGCTAACTTACCTAACATTTCCCACTTCACCTCCGAGCAAGGTTAATATATCCAGTATTTCATTGAAGAAATCTTTTCTGCTTTTTTCCCCTCTGAAAATTTCATTGAATATTTTACCGTCTTTCAAGAACAAAATACGTTCACAGAAAGACGCACTAAACGGGTCATGTGTTACCATTAAAATAGTAGCCTGCATTTTCTTGTTGATTTCAGACATTGTTTCCAGTAATAATCTGGAAGCTTTTGAGTCCAAAGCTCCCGTCGGTTCATCAGCTAAAATCAGTTTCGGTTCATTGATTAAGGCTCTAGCACAAGCACAACGCTGTTTTTGTCCGCCAGAAACTTCATAAGGAAATTTCGATAAAATATCACGAATACCCAATTTATCGGCGATAGCATGAACTCTTTTCTCAATATCAGTAGGGTTCTGTTTGTTGATAACCAATGATAAAGAAATGTTTTCTCCAATCGTTAAAGTATCTAAAAGGTTGAAATCTTGAAAAATGAACCCTAAATTTTCACGTCTGAAATCAGCAAAATCTTTATCCTTGATTTTGGTAATATCTTGATTATTGACTGTAATGTGTCCGCTGGTTACAGTATCAATCGTAGAGATACAGTTTAATAGGGTAGTCTTTCCAGAACCACTAGCTCCCATGATTGCGACAAATTCGCCCTTATCTACATACATAGAAATACCGTCTACTGCCTTTGTGATATTTCCAGAGTTACCCCCGTAGTATTTTTTTACTTGCTCTAAATTTAAAATGTGTTCCATTAAAAATCGCTCCTTTCTTCCTGCCACATTTATTTGTTTTGGAATACAATTAAATTATAGCAAGGGCAGTATTCAATTACACTTACAGTTTTGAAAGTAAACAGAGAGTAAAAGAGCCGTGATAATGCAGATCACAATTTTGTGAAGCATTTCCACGACCCTTTTATTATAATTTTGCCTTTGTCTTTTTCGTAATGATATAAATATATTCTTCTGGTGTAGGGCGTTTATTCCCAAAATACTTTTTGAAATTTGCCTGCACCTCTGGGTCGGTGCTATTCATAGCTTCATCAATCGTAGCTTCAATATCCGCCCGAACATCAGCCAATGATACACCGCCAGCTTTTGCACCAGCTTTCAATGCCTTTTTTATATCTCTTTTGTTCAGTCCTATCATATTCATACCTCAATTCTACTTTTTAAAGCTAATAAGTTTTCCATTGTATTTTACAATGATGAATATGATATAAAACACTCCTACAACAATCAAAATAAGACCTATGTAATAGCCTAATTCAGAATGAGAGATTAAATTGATAATCGGCATAACAAGAATACCAATACTAACCAGTAAAGTGCCTATTCCTATTTTTTTTGTAATCACAAATCACTTATCACAAATCACAAGTGATTAATCACAAATCACTTGTGATTTGTGATTCTTAATGATACAATATTACTATGTTTTAGCTTTAAAGGCTCGTACAGACTATATGTTTTGTGCGGGCTTTTTTCATACCCGAAAAAATTTAAAAAATTTTTCAAAAGAGGTCATTAAATCACACCTAGCTGTCCTTATATGGTGCGGAAAGAGGGATAAACACTTTTCAAATCATAAAGGAAAGGAGGTGAGATTGATGAAACCGTCTGACTTCCAGAAAACAGTTCAATGTCGTTTTGAAAGTTGTTTAAAGAAAGTTGTCCGTAGTGTCGTGAAAGATTATTACAAGGAATTAAACCGTCGTAAGAATAAAGAAATATCTTTCAGCGAATTGCCAGATGTCCTTGTTGATAAAATGGCTGTTTGGGACGACTACGAAACAGATTATACAATCTTTTCAGTATGTGGCATTGATATTCGTGTCCTTGATGATGAATTGGCAGAAGCCTTGAAGAAACTTCCAGAAAGAAAACGCAATACTCTGTTGATGTATTACTTCTTGGAAATGACAGAAAGTGAAATTGCCAACTTGCAGAAAATCACGCAAAGCGGTGTATTTAGAAACCGACATCACGCTTTGGAAACTATGAAAAAAATACTCAAGGAGGAACATTAGAAAATGAAACAGTTATTTAAGAAACCGTCTTATTACTTGATTTCATCAGCTATGGACGGAAACGAAAAAGCGATTGAAAAATTACTGGCATTTTATGACCCTTACATATCAAAGTGCTGTTTGCGTTCACTTTATGATGAATACGGCAATGTTTATATCGTTGTAGATATGGAATTAAAAGGACGTATCAGAGAAGCACTTATCAAAATGATTTTAGGTTTTGATATTGAAGATATGGACTTAGAACCAGAAGAATAAGCAGTTTTTAGCGGAGCATGATTTAATATCCCCCTCTTTCCTGCTCTGCCACCTGCTTTTATATGAAAGCAACACGCTTTCACCACAGCTCTTTGACAACTGAATAAAGCAGACAGATACGTTTGTGAGATGGCGAGCCACGGGGACTGTACGCCACGACCTTTTCAAAAGAAAGCGAGCGACCCACGCAGTGATCCGAGAGCGACTGTTGGAAAAGTTGTTTTGCCACGACCTATCCTCACAGAATAATGATACGTCCGCATGGTGCGGTTCTGCCCACAAGAATGGGAATAGTTGAGATACTAATGGAGCTTTCCAAAGCCGTCTGCCTGCTTGTAAAAAACGACACACAGTAAAGGGGGGTGCATAGATTATGAACAATACTGATGTGCCTATTTGGGAAAAATATACGCTGACGGTTGAAGAAGCGTCCAAATACTTCCGCATTGGCGAAAAGAAATTGCGTAAATTAGCCGAAGAAAATCTTGACGCTGGCTGGGTTATCGTGAACGGCAACCGTATTCAGATTAAGCGAAAACAATTTGAAAAAATCATAGATACATTGGACGAAATCTAATGTCATTGAGCCGTAGATATGGTATAATAAATATAGCGTATCACGGCTCGTTCCATGACGGAAAGGAGCTTTACACTATGTCTAATGTAAAACGAAAAGACAGTAAAAATCGCAATTTGCGTAATGGAGAGAGCCAGCGAAAAGACGGAAGATACGTTTATAAATATACCGATATATACGGAAAGCCACAATTTATCTATTCTTGGAAACTTGTACCGACAGACAAGACACCTGCTGGAAAGCGTGATGATATATCGTTGAGGGAAAAAGAAACACAGATTAAAAAAGACCTTAACGACGGTATCGATACAGCAGGCGGTAAAATGACAGTCTGCCAGCTCTACGACAAGAAGAACAGCCAAAGAAAGAACATCAAGAGGGCTACTGAAAAAGGACGACAGTATCTTATGAACGCTCTGAAAAATGACCCATTGGGTATGAGGGCGATTGATACTGTTAAGCAGTCGGACGCTAAAGAATGGGCTATCAGAATGAGCGAAAAAGGATACGCCTATAAAACGATTGATAACTACAAGCGTTCCTTGAAAGCGTCATTTTACATGGCGATACAAGACGACTGTATCAGAAAGAACCCGTTTGAATTTAAGCTAAGTGATGTTCTGGAAGATGATACGGAGCAGAAAGTTATCCTTACACCAGAGCAGGAAGAACGCCTGCTTGCCTTTATGGAAAAGGATAAGATTTACAGCAAGTATTATGATGAGGTTGTGCTTCTGCTGGAAACGGGACTTCGTATTTCTGAATTTTGCGGACTAACGACGCATATTGATATGCAGAACAGAATACTCAATATAGACCACCAGTTATTGAAAGACAGCGAAATCGGCTACTATATTGAAACGCCAAAGACCAAAAACGGAAAACGAGAACTTCCATTGACAGAACGGGCTTATCAAGCAATCCAAAGAATACTAAAGAACAGAGGAAAGGCACAACCGTTGATTGTAGGTGGTTATAGCAATTTCCTATTCTTGAACCGTGAGGGCTTACCTAAAGTTGCAGGAAACTATGAGGGCATGGTGCGAGGACTAATTAAGAAGTATAACAAGTATCACACGGACAAGTTACCGAACATCACACCACATTCATTCCGACATACTTACTGTACGAATATGGCAAACAGAGGAATGAACCCAAACACCCTGCAATATCTTATGGGACACGCTAACATAACCATGACACTTGGCTATTATGCACACGGTACATTTCAATCTGCAAAAGCAGAACTGGAAAGACTGGCTTGTTAATATCGGAGCTTATATTTACTACTCATTTACTACTTTTGGTTGCATTTTCATGCTGGTAAATGCCAGCTTATGCAAGGTATCTTCCAAAAAGAAAATACCGATAAAGCCCTAAAATACGGGATATATCGGCATTTACCAACTTATGAAAAGATAATCAGAAATTTAGTAAGTTTTTAAAATAAAAAAATATGATTTGCACAAAGTATAGTGCAGGAATGGAGGCATATATGAGAAAGAAAGTATTATCTTTAGTTTTAGCGGCGGCGATGGTTTTTGGAATGACAGGCTGTGACTCAGCTATCAGCAGTGAGTCAAAATCAGACTCAGGCGACAAGAGCGATACTATAAAAGTTGGAGTTTTGCTCAGTACAACAGGTGATTTTTCAATTTCAGAAACGCCTATGAAAAACTGTGCACAGATGGCAATCGATGAGATAAATGAAAAAGGCGGAATAAACGGCAAAAAGATTAAGGCAATCTACAGCGATTACGGTTCAGACCCTTCAATGGCAGCCGAGAAAGCACAGGAACTTATATTAAATGACAAGGTGTGTGCGATTGTCGGAACAAACTCAACATCGACAAGACTTTCAGTAGAGCCTATTATCGAAAAATATGATAACCTGCTTGTTTATAATACATTTTATGAGGGTGAAAAACCATCTGACAATGTTCTTTATACAAATACTGTTCCAAGTCAGCAGGTAGACGGATTTTTACCATATATAACAAAAAATATCGGAAAGAAGATATTCTTTGTCGGTTCAGATTATGAGTTTCCTAAAAATACTATAAGTTATGCAAAGAAGAAACTTAAAGACCTCGGTGCTGAATGTGTCGGTGAGGAGTATGCACCGTCAGGAACAACGGATTTTGCTTCTATCGTAAATAAGATTAAGAGTGCAAAGCCTGATGTTATATTCTCAGCAGTTGCAGGTAATGATTCAGTATCATTTTATTCAGACTGCTCACAGTACGGAATAGATATGAAAAAGACTCCAATATGCTCAGTTGCCTGTCATGAGGGAACTGTAAAAGGTATCGGCAAGGCAGCAGTCGGAACATATTCATGCTTTAATTATTTTAATGTTCTTGGAACTACAGAATCAGATGAGTTTGTAAAGAAATACAAAGAAAAATACGGCACTGACACAACAGTCAATAACGGTGCGGAGTCTACATATACAGGTGTGTATATGCTTGCGGATGCCATTGAAAAAGCCGGTTCGACAAAACCTGCTGATATTGTAAAAGCGGCAGCAGGAATGGAGATAAGCTGTCCGGCAGGAAAGATAAAGATGGACGAGAAAAATCATCACGCATGGCTTCCAATCTATATTGGAAAAGTTAATAAAGACCTTACATTTGATATTGTTTCAAAGTCTGACGGACTCGTAGAACCGGTTACAGACTAAAATATCAAAGACTTGTGAAACTGATTATATGTTGTGTTAATTGCGAGGATATAACAAATACTGACGCAGGCACAGTTTTACATATGTATAAAATGATGACTAGGAGGAATGTATATGGAGTTAGTTGTCTCTCAGATAATTAATGGAATAAGCGGCTCGGCGGAATTGTTTCTCGTTGCCATAGGGCTTGTTATTACATTCGGTATGCTCGATGTTGTAAATATGGCTCATGGAGAGATGATAATGCTCGGTGCATACTTTGGATGTGTATTTGTGAACAGTCTCCATCTTCCTTTTGCGGTGGCGGTTATCCTGACCGTCATTGCAACGGGACTTATAGGAGCATTGATAGAACATTTTCTGATAAGAAAGATTTATGGTAAGGTTGCGGAGACATTGCTTGTAACCTTTGCACTTACATATATCATACAGCAGATAGTGAGAATGATATTCGGACCTGAAAATCAAAATCTTGCAATGCCGATAAAAGGAAGCCTGCATCTTGGTGGTGTGACAATTCCTTATTACGATATGTTTCTTATACTGATGGCATTAATAGTTCTTTTTGTTACACTCGGATTGTTTTATAAAACATCTTATGGAATGCAGCTTAGAGCCATCACACAGAACAGACAAATGACACAGTGTCTCGGTGTAAATTCAGGTAATATCGACAAGATAACATTCGGATACGGATGTGCACTCGCAGGACTTGCGGGAATACTTCTCGCTCCTGTTTCAAGTGTATCACCCGGAATGGGAACTGACTATATCGTAGACAGTTTCTTAGTCGTTATACTTGGCGGATTAAATTCTATCGTTGGCTCGCTGTTTGGCTCGGTAGTCATTCAGGAAGCAGTTTCGGTAATGGCAAGTTTTATGAGTCTTGTAACGGCAAAACTTCTTATATTTGTCGTGATAATAGTTGTTATCAGATTTAAGCCGCAGGGATTGTTCTCGGCAAAGGATAAGAGATAGGAAAGGAGGCAGTACCATGAAAGATAGATTAAAGAAAGCTACCATCGACAAATATCTTGCAATTATAGTGATAATTGCACTTGCATTTGTGCCGTTTGTGGCAAATTTATACAGTACACAGATTTTAGGAAAATTTATAACATATATGATTGCTGCTCTCGCACTCGACATCCTCTGGGGATACGGCGGTCTGATGAATCTCGGTTTTGCGGTATTTTTTGGAATGGGCGGTTATATCGTTGGAATTTCTCTTGCCTGTCAGGACGGACTTCCTGCATTTATGAGCAGTCTTGGGAAACTTCCGGCAATTTATGCACCACTCAAAAGTATTCCTGTTGCGATAATACTCGGAGTTTTAATTCCGGCACTTGTTGCACTTGTACTTGGTTATTTTATTTTTACGAGCAAGATAAAAGGTGTATTTTACAATGTTATAACGCTTGCATTTGCGGGGTTGTTTGAACTTTTTATAACAACAAACCAGTCTTATACCGGAGGTTCAAGCGGTGTCAACGGAATTGCTTCAGGACTGAATAAGATAACGATAGGCGGGCATTCGGTAAGTATAGTGCAGTGGTATTACATAGCATTTATATCACTTGTTGTTATTTATATTTTGTGTTTATGGATTACTGAATCACGATTTGGAAAAGTCATCAAATCGGTAAGAGATAATGAAGCAAGACTTCGTTTCTTAGGTTACAATCCGGCAGTGTTTAAGATGACATTATTTGCCATTGCGGGAGCAATAGCAGGATATGCAGGTATGCTCTATGTACCGATGACATCATTTATCTCAATAGAAAGTGCGGGTGTCACATTTTCAACAATGATGCTTGTATGGCTTGCCGTGGGAGGCAGGGGAAATCTCTCAGGAGCGATGATAGGTGCATTGTTTGTAAGTTTTCTGCAGAGTAAATTGTCAAGCAGTTTTGGAGAGATATGGCAGCTTGTACTCGGTGTGATTTTGATAGTAGTCGTATTGTTCCTGCCAAACGGTGTTATAGGAACATTGAAAAATATCCAGTATAATCGCAGAACCAAAAAGAAAGCGTAGAAAGAGGTGACTATATGGGCTATCTTGAATTAAAAAATCTGACGGTTGAATTTAGCGGTTTTCGTGCTGTCAATGAAGTGAACATGACGATTGAAAAGGGTGAACTCAGAACGCTTATCGGACCAAATGGTGCGGGAAAGACCACCATAATAGATATGATAACAGGAAAAACAAAGCCTACATATGGAAGCCTACTTTTAGATGGCAAAAATATAGCGGGCAAAGATGCATATGAAATTTCGGATAAATTTAAAGTAGGACGAAAATTTCAGGGACCGAATATATTTGATTATATGACGGTCGAGGAAAATGTAGAAGTTGCACTTTCTGGTTACAGCAGTTTATTAAAGACATTTACATATCGAAGAAAAAAGAACATTCAGGAAAAAATAGACGAAATTCTGGAACAGATAAATCTAAAAGATGAAAAAGAAATACTTCCAAACTATCTTTCACACGGACAAAGACAATGGCTTGAAATAGGTATGGTTCTTGCACAAAATCCTGAGATAATAACACTGGATGAGCCTACCGCGGGAATGACGGCGGATGAAACATACAAGACAGGTGAACTTATCTTAAATGTGATGAAAGATAAAACATTAATCGTGGTAGAACATGATATTGATTTTGTAAAACAGATTTCAGAGAAGATAACGGTACTCAGCCAGGGCGAGATACTTGCCGAGGGAAGTTATGATGACATAACCTCAAATCCTGAGGTTGTGCGTGTATATCTGAAAACTGATTAAGGAGGCTTGCTATGTTAAAAGTAGATGATGTATCGGTAAGTTATGGAAAAAGTCAGGTTGTTTATAATGTATCATTTGAGATAAAAGATGACGAGAAACTTATTTTACTTGGGAGAAACGGTGTTGGAAAGACAACATTATTAAAAAGCATAATAGGACTTCTTCCGGCAAAAACGGGAGATATAAGTCTTAATTCAGATAAAGTGACAAAACTAAAACCGTATGAGCGTTCAAGAAAAGGAATAGCATATGTTCCGCAGGGCAGGGAGATAATACCACAGCTTACGGTGCAGGAAAATCTTGAACTTGGGGCATTGGCACATAAAGTGGATTATGCAAAAAAAGTTGAGGAAATATTTGAATATTTTCCGGTACTTACACAGCACTTAAAGAGAAAAGGCGGTGTATTATCGGGTGGGCAACAGCAGCAGCTTGCAATCGCAAGAGCATTAATGAGTGATCCAAAGATATTGATACTAGATGAGCCGACCGAGGGAATACAGCCTAATATAGTGTCGGATATAGCGGATATACTTACGAGGTATCATAAGGAAAAGAAAGTACCGATAATAGTAGTTGAGCAGAACCTGAGATTTGCGAGAAAACTTGGTGACAGATTTTTAATTATGCAGAAGGGTTCAATCGTGGCACAGGGGCAGATGGACGAACTTACGGATGAGCTTAGTAAGAAGTATATGAGTGTGTAATGTTGATATGAGGGAGGCAGGTTTTATGTATAAATGTGATTTAGACAGACTGAGTGAGAAAATTAAAACTTTTAGCAAGTTTGGTGATACAGGTAATGGTGGTATTACAAGACTTTCGCTGTCGGATGAGGCTTTGGCGGCAAGGGAGGAGTTTTGTGAGAGATTAAAAAAACTTGGAGCAAATATCGTGACCGATGATATGGCAAATATATATGCCACTATTCCGGGAAGTGAAAATCTTCCTGCTATACTTAGCGGTTCGCATCTTGATTCGGTAAGACAGGGCGGGAATTATGACGGTGTGCTTGGCGTTTTAAGTGCGATGGAGGCAGTTGAAACGATAGTCACTGACAAGATACCGCATCGTCATCCGATAACGGTTGCTGTCTGGACAAATGAGGAGGGTGCAAGATTTGAGCCTGCGATGATGTCATCCGGAGTTTTGTGCGGTAAATTTAAAAAGGAAGATATGCTTAACAGTGAAGCTAAAGATATTCCGGGATATTATTTTAAAGATGCACTCCAAAAAAGCGGATATAAGGGCAGTGAAGAAAACAGGATGAACCCCGAAAAGACTGCAGGACTTGTGGAACTTCATGCTGAGCAGGGACCGGTGCTTGATGCGGAAAATAAAGAGGTCGGAATAGTCGAGGGTGTATGCGGCATGGTAAATTATGAATTTACGATGCGTGGACAGGCAGACCATGCGGGAACATTTCCTATGAAATACAGAAAAGATGCATTGTATGCCTGTGCAAAAGTCATAGATTATCTGCATGAAAATCTTGATAAGCTTGATGAAGAACTCGTCTATACGACAGGAAAAATATCGGCACATCCAAACATTCACACGATAATACCTGATGAAGTGAAACTGACACTTGATTCAAGGCATAAAGACCCGAAAGTCATGGAACAGGTTGTCGAAGTAATAAAAAATCTGCCTGAGTCATTAGAAAAATGCACTGTCGAAAAAAAAGAAGCATGGGCAAGAGATACTGTATATTTTAATAAAAAACTTGTCGGGTTTGTCGAGGACAGCGTAAAAGAACTCGGTTATACATACAAAAAAATGTATAGTGGTGCCGGACATGATGCACAGTATATGTGCGATGCTATACCAACGACAATGATATTTGTGCCTAGTGTGGAGGGACACAGTCATTGCGAACTTGAATACTCAACACCTGAGAATTGCTTAAAAGGAGCAAATGTACTTTTAAATACATTGCTTAAGATGGATGAGGAATTGTAGATTTTTTGGGATTTGGGAAATGGACGCCGTAAATAGGGATTATATTCCACCTCAGTGACGCTTTCGCTCGGAGAACACCGTAGGTGTGGACAGTAACTAATAATCCATATTTACGGCTGTTTTTGGTGCAAGTAATTGAAATTGTATATACAAAATGCTACAATGCTGTTAGATTTGAAACCTATCAAGGAAGTCGCAAAGTGGCAGAGCGTACCACAAATATCTGCTTTAACAGATAAAAAAGGGTTTGGCAGTTGTATGTATTGAAGAATGAGAGGGCGTTATTTATGGCAGCGGATATGAGAGAAAACAGTGCAGAGATTACAAAGATTCAGGATGTTGATAACAGCAATAATAAACAGTTTCCGACATGGAAGTGTGTTACGGATTATTTTTCTTATATCACGCCGGCTATAAAACCGCTTTCTGCTAATGTGTCCGTGATTGAGGGTGAAAAGTATCTGTGGGTTTATGATGTTGGAAGTCATGAAAATATTCCTGAAATGCTTGCGGAGATTTCAAAGCAAAAAGGAAAGAAGATTAAGATTATTTTGTCGCATTTTCATCCCGACCATATTGCAAATGTGCAACATATAAAGTGGGAGAGTCTGTATCAGGGGAAAAACACATACAAATATACACATATCGGTGAGATTGTTGAGAGTGATATAAATGTGGATGAAACAGACATAAAACTTAGAATTTTTCAGATGCCGTCAAGCCATGCTAAGGGTTCGCTTGCTCTTTTGGTTAATAATAAATATTGTCTGCTTGGCGATGCTCTGTATCCGGCTCATAAGGGTGATAAGACTGTCTATAATGCCGGAATTTTGAAACAGCAGATTGATATATTAAAAAAGATGGCGGCTCCATATGTTCTTCTTAGTCACAGAGAGCCGTTTGTGCAGAAAAAACAGGCTGTTATATCATGGCTTGAAAAGATATACGCTATGAGAGAGAAGAATGAGCCGTGGATTCTCATGACAGGGCAGAATGTTCCAAACTGAAACCAGTGCCAAAGGCAAATCTATATCACAGATAGCAGACGAAATTGAGGAGACAGAGGATAAGGTTTTGGAGTTGATAGAGCAGATTAAGTCTGAATGACAAACAGCATAATATAAAAAAGAAAGAAGGATTTATGGATGGATTGTGATGAAGTAAGAGTAGGAATGTTAAATAGATTACATTTTGAAATGATAAAATTATATAATGGTGACGCAAGAAGAATACAGCATTTTTGTAAAGTCCATAGCTATGCAAAACTTATTGCCGAGATGGAAAATGTCGATAAAGACACATTATTTATTATTGAAACAGCGGCATTTACACATGATATAGGAATACATTTGTGCGAAGAAAAATATGGAGATTGCAATGGCAAACTTCAGGAAAAAGAAGGACCTGCACTTGCACAAAAGCTGCTTGAAAGTCTTGATTTTCTGCAGAATGTGTCAGAGAGAGTGCAATACCTTATCGGTCATCATCATACATATAACGATATAGATGGCATTGATTACCAAATTCTTGTAGAAGCAGATTTTTTGGTGAATATGTATGAGGACAGTCTGTCAAAAAAGGCGGTAAAACACGCATATGACAGCATTTTTAAGACTTCTTCCGGCAGGAAGATATGTGAGGAAATATTTGGAATTGATTGAGTTGTTTTAGTGGGAATGTAAAAAGAAATATTCCGTATGTGACTATTATAATATAGTCTGTATGGGGTATTTTTTTTTGTGTGATATATGTCATTGAAACCGTAAATTTTTGATGTTATTATACATAGGAACATTTTGGAGAGGTCTGTTTATCATTTTTATACTTATGATTGTAATGCATGAATTGCTGGTAAAGAAGATGGGAGAATAGACAATGATTTTTAAGAAATGGAGATAATAATGAATAATCCGATAAAAACATTGACAAAAAGAGAATGGTCTATCTGGCTTGGCTCAATAATAATAGTTCTAATATCAAATCTTGCGACAAAAGATTTTGACCTGCTCACACTTGTTGCGGCACTTACAGGTGTAACATCGCTTATTTTTGCCGCAAAAGGAAATGTGTGGGGTCAGGTGCTTATGATACTTTTTAGTATTCTTTACGGGATAATATCATTCCGCTTTCGTTACTGGGGAGAGATGTTGACATATCTCGGAATGACGCTTCCAATGGCTGTATGGTCTACGATAACATGGATTAAAAATCCGTCGGAAAATAATGGAAATGAAGTACAGATACAGTCTTTAAGTAAAAAACATATAGTGGCACTTTGTATAAGTGGAATAATTGTGACAGCAGTTTATTATTATATTCTTAAAAGTTTTAACACACCTAATATTATTTTTAGTACGATTTCGATAATTACAAGTTTTATTGCAGCGTCACTTACGATGCTCAGGTCATCGTATTATGCGGTGTGGTATGCTGTGAACGATGTTGTTTTGATAATACTGTGGGTGCTCGCATCACTTAAAGATCCGGCATATATTCCTGTTGTTGTGAATTTTAGTATATTTTTTATGAATGATATGTATGGATTTATGAGTTGGAAACAGAGGGAGTTAGAGCAGGCAGAAGTTTGAAGATATTAGGATGAAGAAAAACTTCGTGATGATGGTGTGTAGCGGATTTTTAAATATGGAATTGCCTGTTATAAAAAACGGTGTAAAGCGAGTGTCATTAAATAATTTTTAACAACGGCCTGTCATAAAATAAAAAAGCTCCTCATATGATGTAAAAAAATAAGAGGAGCTTTTAATGTGGAAAAGCTAAATTTTAGAAACAGGAGAAGAAAAAATGCATACATAATAGATGAAAGATTAAGTCAGAGAGCCGTAAGTCTTGCTAATTATATGATTGAAAATAAATCTACCGTAAGGCAGGCTGCTAAAGTGTTTGGAGTAAGCAAATCTACCGTACATAAAGACCTTACAGAAAGGCTCGAAAACATTGATTCGTCATTGGCAGGGCAGGTAAGGGAAGTTCTTGACTTGAACAAATCAGAGAGACATATAAGGGGAGGAATGGCTACAAAGGAAAAATATGCACATATGCATATGTGATTGATAGTGTTAAAAACGACAAGGAGATAGAAATAATTGTTTCTATCTCCCTGTTTTTGTATTTTATGATTTGTACGCTGTTTTTCTTATGGCTGTAAATATATATAATTCAATAATCAGTAAATTTTATATGTTTACAGTGTGTTACAGTTATTCTTTAGTGGCATCAACTATAGCTTCTATTGCTTTATCAAACCAGTCAACATCAAGACTTTCTACATCGCCGGCATCGCTTGCGGCTGCAATAGCAGGAGTCATAGGTATCTGACCGAGTATCGGCAGTTTATATACTGCGGCGACTTCAGCAAGGTGGCTTTTTCCAAATACTTCGATGTGTTTTCCACAGTCCGGACATTCCACATAACTCATATTTTCAATAATTCCTATAATAGGAACATTCATCATCTGTGCCATTTTTACGGCTTTTGCAACTATCATTGATACAAGCTCCTGAGGAGATGTTACGATAACGATTCCGTCAACCGGTATTGACTGGAAAACCGTAAGTGCTACATCACCTGTTCCGGGTGGCATATCTACAAACATATAATCAACATCAGTCCATATAACATCCTGCCAGAACTGTTTTACTGTTCCGGCGATAACAGGACCAC
The DNA here is from genome assembly GCF_003477845.1 of Clostridium sp. AF34-13. Lineage (NCBI taxonomy): Bacteria > Bacillati > Bacillota > Clostridia > Eubacteriales > Clostridiaceae > Clostridium > Clostridium sp. AF34-13. Next base: position 167,879 of record NZ_QUEB01000005.1, on the reverse strand, counting down.
GCCATATGACCGGGTCAGTCGCATCATCAAGAAGAAGATTTACGGACATTGTCTGTATTCCCGTTTTTGAATAAACAGGGTATATTCCGCTTTCATCACCTCTGGCTCTCTCTGTAATACCAAAAGCCTTAGGGATTGACGGACCTGTTATATCTGCGTCAAGAACGGCTGTATTATAGCCTTTTTTCTGGAAGTTTGCGGCAAGCATTGAAGAAATCATTGATTTGCCGACACCGCCTTTTCCGCTTATAACACCGATTACTTTTTTGATTGTACTTTTTTCATTTGGTTTTTCTATAAAACTCTTAGGGTCACGGCTTGCACAGGCTTCACCACAGCTAGAGCAGTCATGATTACAATTTTCACTCATAATAATCCTCATTTCTGCACACATTTTTTGGGCATATCAAGTTTGTGTCAAGTGTGCGCAGACACAAATCTTGTGTGCGAAAAATCGGATTTTTCGCACTATCATCCATAATTATTTATTAACTTCAATATCGTAGTATAACATTTTAGTTTTGGAGTGTCAAAAATACATTTGTCATAATCTTTGTAAACATATCATATATTTATATCATAAAGTTGGTAACAGTTCAGCCTTGCATCTCTTACATTCATAAACCTGCCAGCAAGCTGTCAGTCGCTGCTATGCAGCTTATGTTTATTTCATTTCAGAAATGAAAGGCTATTCTACCATAAAAAGATACTTAATAATACAATGAACAAGCTCATTGTATTGCCAACTATCTTTTTATGGCTGAACTGTTACTAAAGTTGTGCATATTTTTTGTTGCTGCGTGCAATGTATGCGTGGACAGTGACGAGGTTTTGATGTTGTTTACAATATTTGTGACCGGTAACTGGTTTATGCACAAAAATTTATGCTATAAAGTGGAGGCAGGTTATGGGTCAGTATAAAAGAATGGTATCTTACTTATACAAATATATAAATGGTGCAAAAAGCCAGAATACAGGATTTGTAAGAATTGAACTTATGGATGTGCAGTGCCGGTTTACTGTCCAGATGAGGATGGTTCCGTTTGAAGTGTTTCCAAAAGTATATCTTTATATTCAAAAAGAGCATGGTGCAAAATGCATAGAAGTGTCGGACATGGGGACAAAATCGGGAAATCTTGTCAGCAGATTTGCTCTTGATAAAAACAATATTGAGCAGACCGGTTATTCATTTGAGGACATAGACGGACTTGTGGTTTACATATCGGATGAAATGTTTTTTGCGACTTCATGGGTGAGGGATGAGGTTAAATTGGGGCAGATAGAGATTGTTTCAAAAACAAGGGAGATGCCTGCCGACAGCATTTTTGAAACAGAAAATACAAAGAGACTGAATGAAAACAATATATCTGAGAGCAGCAATACAGGGAGAAAAAATATTTATGAGAGTGGCAATATGAAGAGCGTAAAAGAGAAAAATGTATTTGATATGGAAAATGAAAAAAGACTGAATGAAAATAATACATCAGATATAGAAAATGCAGAGAAACTAAATGAAAATAATATATTTGAAAATGTTAGTGATGAGTGTATGCAGGTATATAATTTATCAGATAATAGTTTGGCAGACAAAGGATATGAGATGAATGATACAGAAAAATTCGGAAAGTATGCAGGGCAGAATATGGACTCTGATGAGGTCGCAAGTGTTGCTGAGACAAGAGCGGAAAGTGACATAAATACGGAAAAGATGGTGATAAAAGCTAGTGTTTATGAGGAAAACGACAAAGATTTCGGGGAGAGGATACTTAGCACATTTCCGGTGATGTATCCGTTTGCATCAGGAATAATAGATAAAAGTGTGCGTATTGAATTGAAAGACATAGGCTGTCTTCCAATAAAAATGTGGGTACTTGCAAACAATACATTTTTATTGCATGGTTATTGCAGCTACAGGCATATCATATTTGCAAAAATAAAGATTTCTGACATAGAGACGCAGTATGCTGTTGGTTCGCCGGGGATTTATAACAGCTATGATGAAAATATAGCAAGACAGCATGGCTTTATATATTTTCAGCCTATAGGGGAAGTTAAGGACAAAAACGGTACATTCGGCTATTGGATTCATCCGTTAAAGTAAGTATAGAGAAGATGGTCTTCCCATTTGTCATTTATCTTTGCGAATGAGTGGAGATATCCCTCTTTAACAAATCCCAGATTGTTGAGAAGCCGTATGGAGCTTGTGTTATCAGGCATTACATAGGCTTCTATGCGATGCAGGGGATAATTATGGCAGAGTTCGGGGAGAAGAAAGCGGAGTGCTTCCGTCATATAGCCATTTCCGGTATGATTTTTGTCGAGTTTATAACCGACCATACAGCTTTTAAAAGCACCTTTTAGAAAATTGCTGAAACAAATAGTCCCGATAGGAAAATCGGGATTTTTTTTGTCAAAAATCCAATAGCGCATATAATTATTTTTAAAAAAGCTGTTGTACTCTACCGAGAGATTTGCTTTCTGAAAAGATTCGGTATAAAATCGTGAATTTCTTGCAGGCTCAACGCCCTCAAGAACATCCTTATTATTTTTATAAAAATTCAAAACTGCAGGTGCCCATAAAGGCGGCAATATATTTAAAATAAGACGCTCCGTCTGATAGAAAACATTCATGATAAGTCTCCTTTTTTAGAAATAA
>NZ_QUEB01000005.1:0-165213 GCF_003477845.1 Clostridium sp. AF34-13 | reverse complement strand
ATTCATGATAAGTCTCCTTTTTTAGAAATAAGTAACAGTTCAGCCTTGCATTTCTTACATTCATAAACCTGCCAGCGAGCTGTCAGTTGCTGCTTTGCAGCTTTTGTTTACTCATTTCAGAAATGAAAGGCTATTCTACCATAAAAAGCTACTTAACAATACAATGAACAAGCTCATTGTATTGCCAATTATCTTTTTATGGCTGAACTGTTACAGAAATAATATTATAGGTAATTGCGAAACTAACTATATGTTATATCTGCACAATTTAATCAAGATTTATGATAGTTTCGCATTTATCTGAAATAATACAATGTTTAGTTAAATTTGTAATCTGCATCATAATATATAATATACTATACTTTTGTGCTGCGTACCATTCCAAATTGAATTGAAATTTAGCTGAGTAGGGATTAAATGTATTTGTTATTGTTTGTGTCTGCGGTGTTGCAGGCGGAAAATTCTTATATTTAATATAAAGACAGAAAATTTGCCACTTGATATTATAAATATAATATTGTAAAATAAATATAAGTAAAAAGTTGGAAAAAAGCAAATCTGAATCTTGTATCGTCTGGCAGATTTGTTTAGAAAAAGATGGTGCAGAAAAGAGGCGAAGGATGAAGATTACAAATATTCCGGACATCAACGACTTTTTTAAGGTGGTTGACAAATGCAAAGGGCGTGTAGAACTTACATCATCAGAGGGAGACAGAATCAATCTTAAAAGTAAACTTACACAGTTTGTGGCAATGGCTCAGCTTATGAACACGACATATGTAAAAGAACTTGAGATAGTAGCATCAGAACCCGAAGATGCAAACAGACTCCTTGATTATATGATGAAAGGAAAAATCTGATACATTTATTTTATATGAATAAGGATAATGAATAAAAGTAAAAACAGAGAGTATGAACATTTAATTCATACTCTCTGTTTTTACTAAGATAAGTGCTGAAAATAAAGAATTAATATGTTTCAATAAATTATGGTCAGGAATACTGATAGTGTTATAGTGCCGAATAAACAATATCTCTTATAACCTGAATATCCCTGTAGCCGTTGCCGCCGCATTTTTGTATTACATAAATGATGGCAAGATTTTCTTTTGGGTCCATTGCGACATAACTTCCAAGCCAGCCGTCCCATCCAAATTCACCCTCTGAGCCAAAACTCTGGCTTGCAGGAACATCCATCATTACACGCATGAGATTTCCGTAGCCGTAGCCTTTGATAGTATCCCAGTCATACATTTCAAGCTGTTTTGGTGTGAGATTGTTTCTTGTCATTATCTCAACTGTTTTTCTGCCGAGTATGCGTACATTTCCAAGCGTTCCCTTACCAAGCATCATATTTACAAATTTTGAATAGTCATCTATCGTAGAGACAAGTCCTGCTCCGCCAGACTCAAAAAGCGGTTTCTTTTTGTGCATATATGTAAGTCCCAAGTGCTGCCAGGTGCAAGGCTCCATTGTCTGTGTTTCAGGCATATACTGGTAGTTTTGCATAAAACGGTTTTGTTTTTCTATAGGAACATAAAAGTCAGTTTCAGTCATTCCTAGTGGCTCAAATATTGTTTCCTTAAGGTATTCGCCATATGTCTTGCCGGTTACGACTTCAATCACCGCACCTAGAACATCGGCACAAAAACTGTATCTCCAGCCCTCGCCCGGCTGAAATTCAAGTGGCTGCTCACCGATAAGTACGGCAAGGTCATATGTAGATATAGGATTTCCGGCTTCGACATCGGCATAATACTTATCTATCATATTTTGCATTTCTTTTCCGGCAGGGAATGAAGCATCAGGGTAAGTAAGACCTGCTGTCATATTGAGAAGATCCTGAATGACAACTTCTCTTTTTGCAGGAACATAGCCTTTTTCAGTGAGAACAGTCTGGTTTTTAAAACTAGGGATAAAGTTGCTTACCGGGTCTGAGAGAGCGATAATTCCTTTTTCAACAAGTGTCATAACGGCAACTGCCGTGACCGGTTTTGTCATAGAATAACATCTGAAAATTGAATTTCTTTCCATCGGAATATGATTTTCTTTGTCTGCTTCGCCATATTCATTTCTGTAGACTTCCTTGCCGTCTTTTATAATACAAATGGCTGCTCCGACATTGCAATCAGGGTCTTTTGAGTTTCCTATAAGTGTTGATGATATGGCATCATCAAGTCTTTTTAAAATTTCTTTATTCATGGTTTTCCTCGATTCTTATTTAATGTACTCTAGAAATTCTTTATTCAGAAGATTTCGGGAGTATATTTTATTCATGCGAAAGCAGAGTGAGTATGGAACAAATAAATTTGTTCCATCTGAGCGTGCTCGCAAGGGCTTTGCCCTCATTTCAGAAATGAAAGGCTATTCTACCATAAAAAGGTACTTAACAATACAATGAACAAGCTCATTGTATTGCCAATTATCTTTTTATGCCTGAACTGTTACATTAAAAAAAATAAAATTTTTATATTTTATATTTTATCACAACATGATGGAAAAAAATACTGTATTTTTGACATTTGAATAGTAGTATAAGTTAGATAAAAAAATACATAATACTTATAAAGTGTTAATGGTTAAGTAATTATGAAACTACTTATAGGTTATATTTGTACAATTTAATCAAAGATACCGAGAGTACATGGTATTACAAAGGAGGTTCATATGATGGGGACAGGTATGAATCATTTTCAGGTTTATCTGATAATGTTTTTGACGGGTGGTTTTCTTTATTGTGGAATTGAAATTTTATACCGGGGATATTCCCATATTTCAATGCTGCTGGCAGGCGGATTATGCTTTATGCTCGTAGGAGCTGTTGAAAATTTGTTAGGTGATGGGGCATCGCTTATAGGGCAGATGATTATATGTGGTCTTATGATAACCGGTGTTGAATTTGTAGTCGGTATGATAGTCAACAGGCAGATGCATCTTAATGTGTGGGACTATTCCGGGCAGCAATACAATCTTAAAGGGCAGATATGTCTGCTATATACAAATTTATGGATTTTATTGTCATGTCCGGTGATAGTATTGCATGATTACATGGAATATATACTTTTGGGAAGTCAACTGCCGAATTATAAGATTTGGTGACATTTTAATAGGTCATTGCGAAACTACTTATAAGTTGTTTCGCAAACGCCTAATGATAGTTTAAGAATGAAAGGGGATTTTTATGGGGAAGTTTATAACTAATTCTTTTAAGTTAAGAAAAGCAGATGAGAGTAGGAAGAATGTTCCTTTTGAATATTATGCCGTTTTTTCGGGAAAGGAATTTAATATTCCAGTCGTCGATGTTTTTAGGAAAGGAAAAATATTTGGCAGCAGTCTTGATTTTGCAAAGGTGGTTTTTCTGCCTGTTGGGGCAAAATCTTATGAAAATGCGTTAGATATGGGACAAAAGATTGTAACATCAATAAAAAAGAAAATAAGATATGGGACTATGTCATCAATCGAGGAAAATGATGATATTTTGACAAGGGACATAAGAGGTTATCTCTATGATATTTTTGATGTTATGGAGATGATGTCATCGGCAGTAAAAAGCTGTGGGTTTAAGATGGGAGAGGATGTTGTATTTATGCTTGATGCGGGAGCAGGGAGATTATATAGGAAAGAAGCGGATATGTATTATTTTCCGGGGGAGAGTTTTAAGAGAAAAGATAAGTTAAATACCCAGGGAGATGAGAGGAAAACATGGCAGAATTATATAGAAAAAGAGGTCGGCTGTCAGTGTGAGGGAGTGGAGTATAGGACTTGCTGTGACAGCCCTGCTTTCAGTATGGAAAGTCTGTGTGACAGGGAAGTGCCTGACTATGAGAGAGGTGTTGACAGAGCTTTTTATCCGATGGTGTCAATGTATGAGAGAGACAGTGAGGATATTATGGAAAATATTCTGCCTGAGACACCTGATACAAAGGCGGTGTCTGTTCTTCGCACAGCTTCGGAGATGACAGATTATTATAAAAAGCTGTGCGACAGATTTCCGGTGATTGCTATATCCGGGGCACTTGCCGTGAATGATGTAAAGGGGTGGGAGATACTTGATGATAAATTGGGGGACAGTGTGGTTTTTCTGGATGAGGGTGTTTTCTAATGAATATAAAGAACGGACGCCGTGAATAAAGGTATTATTCCACGCTCATGGACGCTTTCGCTCGGAGAACATTCGCCGCGGTACATAAGCGAGCTTCAAAACGCTCGCCAAGTACCGATGATGTTCTAACACCATTCGGTCGGAATAATACCCCTTATTCACGGCTGTGTATCGCAAGGATTTATATATAAAGTTTGATATTATTAAATTTTGGTATTACATAAAAATAGTAAACGAAAATTACCTTTATAAGCAGGCAGCATAGCCTGCTACAAATAGCCGTTTGACAAAAAATTTAGTTTTTAGAAAAAGTTGAGATATAAATATACAAAAAATAATAAGTTTATGGTTTTATTTTGGGATGAGATATATTAGAATACATTATGATTTGTGTGGAAATTTCTGAGATGTGATGGTAGAATTGTAGGTTTGAACAGTAACTATAATATTCGGAAATAAAAAAATTTGAGGAAAAAGTATATATATTTACTGAGGATAGCGTGAAAAATAAAATTTTTCACACTCAGGATTTGTGTCTGCGTACACTTGACACAAATCTTATATATGAAATATAGATTAGTTCACATTATACAAAAAATGTGTGCAGAAATGAGGTTTTTATGTTTGAGTTAAATGAGAAAAATTATGCGAAAGCTGCCAGACAGGCTGTAGCTGAGGGATGTGTACTTCTTAAAAATGAGGGCGGTGTGCTGCCGCTTGTTAAAGGGACAAAGACTGCGGTTTTTGGTATTGGAGCTTTTTATTATTATAAGGGCGGTCTTGGCTCAGGTGGTCTTGTTAATACAAAGTATGTTGTCAGTATTCTTGATGCTTTGAGAAAAAGTGAGGATATTAGTGTGGACGAGTGCATTTGTGAGGAGTATGAAAAGTGGATAAAGGAAAATCCTTTTGATGAGGGTAACGGCTGGGGAAGTGTTCCATGGTCGCAGAAAGAGATGCCTTTGTCAGAGGAGTTTATCTGTGAAGCTGAAAAGAGAAATGATGTGGCAATCGTTATCATAGGAAGAACAGCAGGTGAGGATCAGGACAACAGAGCCGATGAGGGCAGTTATTATTTGACACAGACTGAGCGTGAGCTTATTAAGAATGTTACTGAAACTTTTGAAAAGAGTGTTGTTTTGTTAAATGTCGGAAATATAATCGACATGAAATGGGTGGACGAGTATAAGCCGTCTGCTGTTATGTATGTCTGGCAGGGCGGTCAGGAGGGCGGCAACGGTGTCCTCGATGTTCTTGACGGAACGGTTAGTCCGAGCGGAAAGCTGACTGATACCATTGCTTATAATATAGAAGATTATCCGTCAGCATCATATTTTGGAGATGCTGACAAGAATTATTATGTGGAAGATATTTATGTAGGTTATAAATATTTTCAGACTGTTGCCGCCGATAAAGTGATGTATCCGTTTGGTTTCGGTATGTCATATACGGATTTTGAGATAAGCGGCAGTGTAAAAAATGTTGATGAAAACAGCGTTGTTGTGGATACAGCCGTGAAAAATACCGGTGATTGTGAAGGAAAAGAGGTTGTACAGGTTTATATCGAAGCTCCTCAGGGAAAACTTGGAAAACCGGTGCGTACATTTGCCGGATATGCAAAGACTAAAGAGTTAGCTGCAAATGAAAGTGAAAATATAAGTATCTCATGCCCTAAATCATATTTTGCATCGTATGATGACGCAGGTATTACAGGACATAAGTCTGCGTTTGTGCTTGAAGCCGGTGAATATAAAGTTTATGTGGGAAACAGTGTTGCTAAGGCTCAATGTATCGGAAGTTTTTCGCAGGAATTTCAGGTGATAGAACAGCTTGAGGAAGCACTTGCACCGATTGAGGAATTTGAAAGGATGCATCCGGTTTCAGAAAACATTGAAGAACAGACAGTAGAAAATAGTAATGAGAATATTGAAATACAGTCTGCAGAAAAAAATCAGAAAAATTCATGTGAATACAGTATGGGATTTGAGAAAGTTCCTTTAAGAACCATAAGCCTTTCGGATAGGATTGAGAGTGAGATGCCTGAGGAGATATTATTTACAGGTGATGAGGGGTATTCGCTTAAGGATGTTGCAAATGGAAAGATAGATATTGATACATTTATCGGACAGCTTTCGGATGAAGACCTCATGTGCCTTATGAGAGGTGAGGGAATGTGCAGTATGAAAGTAACCCCTGGAACTGCTGCCGCATTTGGTGGTCTTACACCGTCGCTTGAAAGATTTGGAATACCTGCACTCTGTTGTGCTGACGGACCGTCGGGAATAAGAATGGACTGCGGAACTAAGGCATTTTTACTTCCTATAGGAACATTACTTGGGGCAACTTTCAATGATGAACTTATCGGGGAACTTTTTGAATATTTCGGTGCCGAGATGAAATATAACCGCATTGATACTATTTTAGGACCGGGCATGAACATACACAGACACCCTTTAAATGGAAGAAATTATGAGTATATTTCGGAGGACACGATTCTTACCGGAAAGATATGTGCGGCAGAGCTTAAAGGACTTCACAGAGCGGGTGTGGAGGGAACGATAAAACATTTCTGTGCAAATAATCAGGAATTTCGCCGTGCTGATGCAATGGGTGTGATTTCAGAGAGAGCACTCAGGGAAATTTATTTAAAATGTTTCGAGATAGCGATAAAAGAGACTGGATGCAGCTCGGTAATGACTACATACGGACCATTTAACGGACTCTGGACATCAGGGAATTATGACCTTTGCACAACGGTTCTCAGAAAAGAATGGGGATTTGACGGTATTGTTATGACTGACTGGTGGGCGGTTGCAAACTGGGAAGGAGAAAAGCAGGACAGAAAGAACAGGGCTGCAATGGTTCAGGCTCAGAATGATATATTTATGGTATGCCCTGATACTGAAAATGAAAATGCCATCGACAATATAAAAGCACAGTACACGATAGGTAATATAACAAGAGGGCAGCTTCAGAGAAATGCAAGGAATGTACTTAAATTTGCACTTAGAAGTCTTGCAATGCAGATAAAGCTTGGAAAAATTGACCTTGCGGAGTACGCACCTGAATGGGATACAAGTTTCAGACCTGACGGAGAACTTGAAATAATCATAGCAAAAGGCAGCCATATCGAGGTATCAGCCGAACTTGCAGAAAAGGTGCTTTATGATGATGGAATTTACTTTAATATAGCAGATACAATGGCAGGAGATTACAGTGCAGTTATAAATATAACTTCACAGCATAACGAGTACACGCAGATACCTATATCCGTATTTATAGACAATGATTATCGTGGAACTATCACATTCCAGGGAACGAATGGAAAAGAAGATGAGAATGAAATTTCCATTGGAAAACTTGGAGAAGGAGAACATTATGTCAGAGTGGCTTACAGACCGCATGGCATAACGATGAATAAGATTGTTATAAAGAAGAATGATTAGAGTGGTGTTTGATATTTGCCTGACATGATAACATATGATATTATTTTTGTATTGACGGTGATTTAAGGAGAAGATGTATGAACTTATCTAATGTTAAAATAAAAAATTTTCGTAATATTGAAGAACTGGACATTAAATTTAAACCCGGATTTAACTTGATTAAGGGGAAAAATGGAAAAGGAAAAACATCTGTTTTAGAGGCGATAGCTGTCGGTCTTGGAGGTTTTATAGGTGGAATAGCAGATGTTTCCACAAGGCATTTCAATATTGATGAGGTAAGAACTGAATATTTAAAGATAGGTGACGGTTCTTACAGCAAAAAATATCATGTACCTACGGAAGTTACGATAGCAGCACAGTTATACGGTGAAAAATATCAGTGGACGAGAGGAAAGAGCAGTATTAAGGCATCGAGAAGTACAACACAGCCAAGAGACATATGCCGTAAAGCGGAAGAAATGGCTGAGGATGATAATGTAGAACTTCCTATTCTTGCGTATATAGGGGCGGGCAGAGTATGGAATCAGATGAGACAGAAATGGGAGAATCCATTTAGAAAACATTATTTCAGAACAGTGGGATATACAGATGCACTTATTGAGGCATCTAATGAAAAATTGTTGATGAGCTGGTGTGTCAAGATGGAGCAAATATCATGGCAAAAAGAGAAAAAAATAGCAGAGTACGAAGCTGTTAAAGCCGCAGTAGCTAAATTTATGGATTTTATGGAGGAAAAAGAGGGGCATATTGTATTTTATGATAAACAGGAAGAACAGATGATGTATAAGTCGGATGAACTGATACAGCCGATAGAACATCTCAGTGCAGGTTATCAGTCTTTAATTTGGACAGTATTTGATATTGCATATAGAATGGCAGTACTAAATCCATCAAAGCTTGACAAGATTGCAGAAACAGCAGGCGTTGTTCTGATTGATGAAATTGATATGCATTTACATCCCAGATGGCAATGGAATGTTGTTGGGGCATTGATCAGCACATTTCCAAATGTTCAATTTATTGCGGCAACTCATGCACCAATATTATTTGCATCACACAAAAATATATGGATTATAGATGTGGATGAGGAGGAAGTAAGGTATTCAGAGTCGCATTATGGTATGGATGTTAATACTTCTATGCAGTATTATCAGAATACAAGGGAAATCCCGGAAAAAGTAAGACAAAAAGTTGAATTATTTAATGAAAAAATGGATGATGAAAAATATGAAGAAGCTGAAGTTATTTTAAAACAACTTGAAATAGAAACAGCTCCGGCTCATCCGTTGTTAGTAGAACTGCGTACAAGATTTGAATTTGAAAGTACAGATTGGGAGAAGTAATGATATATATAAAGAAAGGGAAAGAACCTGCATCCTTAACTAAATATAAAAAACAAAAATTTGCTTATTATGATGGGTATAAAGAAAAAGATGATTTACGAAAAATGCTTTTAAAAGAGCAGGGGTATCTGTGTGCTTATTGTATGAGGAGAATTGATATAGAGCACATGAAAATAGAACATTGGTTTCCTGAAAATGAGCTGAGTGATATAGAAAGATTAGACTATAGAAATATGCTTGGATCATGTGAAGGGCATATTGATGGAACAAACGGAAAAAAAGATGATACATGTGATTCGCATAAATCAGGGGATAAAATAACAGTAAATCCATTGGATAGAAGTACATTGTGTTCTATAAAGTATAATTCTGATGGAGAAATTTATTCAGATAATGAGATTATTGAGAAAGACATTGATGTTGTATTGAATCTGAATTCTGAAAAGCACCTGCTTAAGCTAAATAGAAAAAGTATGCTAAAGCAGGTTAGAGAAGAATTGTGTAAAATGCAAAAAAGAGGAATATGGGGCAGAAGTGTGTTGGAAAAAGTAAAAAACAAATACATAAATGCAGATGAAAACGGTTATAAAAAAGAATATGCGGGTGTTGCAATATGGTATATAGATAAAAAATTAAATAGTACTACATAAAAATAATAATCTGTATTTTTTTTCCATCATCGCTTTTAGCATGAATCGTTCCGCCATGCAGTGTGACAATGCTTTTTGCGACAGAAAGACCGATTCCTGAGCCACCCGGGGCAGAACCACCGGGACCTCCGTTTGTGTCTCCATCAGGCTTTGCAGGAGGAGTGCCCTGCGGCATCCCACTTGGTGGAGTCATGTTATCGCTTGTGTTTACGGTCTCTGCATTTGCATTTTTGGCGGTCTGTTCAGGAACAAGCTGTATTGTACCTATGACAAGAGCAGACGATAATCCCATTGCTAATATACCTTTCCAATTTCTCATAAAAATCACAACCTTTCTAAATTTTGGTGACAGTTTAAAAATGTAAGGCTAAACTGTCTATGCTTTTGTTTTTTGATATTTCATGTGCATTAAAATTATCTGTTGTTTACACTGTAAGTCTGAGCAGCAGGGTAATATGTTGTTTGGTTATATCCGTATAATACAATGCAAAGTTAAAATGAACTTAAAAAGTAACAGCTCAGCCATAAAAAATTAAAATATCAGCGATGAAGAATAAATTTTTTTCGCATTAAAAATCGCTAGTATTTAACAAAATATCTTCTGATGATGTAAAATAGTTATAAAAAGTTTACGCATTGGGAGGTATTTTGATATGAACAAAAAGGAAAAAAGAAAAATCAAAGAAAAAGACAGAGGTATTGTAGATATTGCTGTTATAGCAAATCATTTTTTTAAAGACCTTCTAAAATGGATAAATGAAATGAACGATCCTAGGCAACGGGGGTATATTAAATACGAACAGTCAGATTTTATTATACTTGGTATTCTGAAAAATATATGCGGTGTGGAAACAATGAGGCAAATGGATGAAAAATTTAATAAAGAAAACTGCATAAAAACATTGAAAATGATATCTGGGGACAAAGAATTATCAGAAATGCCACATTACGATACAATAAATTATTATCTTGAAAAATTATCTCCAGAATGTTTAAGAGGTTTAAGGAAAAAGATGATTTATAGTCTGATACGGAGAAAAAGTTTTTATAAACATCGTTTATTAGATAAATATTGGAGAATAATACTTGATGGGACAGGACAGTTTTATTTTAAAGAAAGGCATTGTGAAAACTGTCTGTGTGTGAAAAGAAAGGTATCAGATGGTAGTACGAGAATATTTTATTATCAAAAAGTTCTAGAGGCAAAAATAGTAATGAGTAATAAGGTTGTCTTAAGTCTTGATACAGAATTTATAGAGGGTGAACAGGAAAATATAAGCAAACAAGATTGTGAGCAGAATGCAGGAAAAAGAATTTTAAGCAGAATAAAAAAAGAATATCCAAGACTGCCAATTTGTATACAAGGTGATGCATTATATGCAACAGAGCCGATAATGAAGATATGCAGAGAAAACAAATGGGTGTATATATTTACTCATAAAGGAACAAGACAGAGATTGTTACAAGAAAACTATGAGCTGTTAGAAGAGGGAAAAGACAAATATATCATTGCCAATGTATGCCAAGAAAAAGGAGAAGGAAAATTTGCAAACAATGTAGGAAAACTGGCCGGAAAAACAGAACAAATGAATATATTAGAGTATAGTTTTGAAACAAAAGAAAAGAATGGATTAAAGAGGAAGAGAATGGAATGGGTAACGAATATAGAGATAACAAGGAGAAATTTAGAAAAACTGATAACAGCAGGAAGAGGGAGATGGAAAATAGAAAATGAAGGATTTAATAATCAGAAAAATGGAATATACAAGATATCCCATATAAATAGCCGAAACAGTAGGGCAATGAAAAATCACTATCTGCTAACGCAGATATCAGATATAATAATGCAGCTTTATCTGTCGTGGAATAAATACATAAAAGAAATAAAACAGAGCATAAAAAATACATCTTTAAGGTTATTGGAAAGTTTTCGAAGAGACCCAATAATAGATGAAGATGTAAAACAAATCACCAAATATATAACGATACATTTGGAATAAATATATTATACACAAAATAAATAAAAAAATCCATATAAAATTTGGGAAACTATGCCTTGTGACTGTGGATAAAGACATGAAATCAATGTGGAAATGTTGAAATAGAAAAATATTGTAAAAAAATGAGATATTGTAGATGATTACAAAAATTTATTCTTCACTGCTGTTAAAATATGAATTTAAATGGAAATATTTAAAGATATATAGTATAATAAAAAAGACAGGTGTATTCCTATCGGCAGATATCTAGAGTACATTAAATAATAAAGGGGGAAAATACATGAAATTAAGCACTAAAATAAGTATTGTATTCAGTTTGACAATTATTATACTGGTTTATATTATCGGTACAGAGGCATGTTTATATAGTTATAGTTCAACTATTTCTCTTGTGGAAAAAAATTCAAGGTCATCGGCAAAGACAACAGCAAGGGATATAGAAGCACTTTTGCAAAATTACAAAAACATTGCTAAAGCTTCAGGTTCCGATATTACATTGATTGGAAATGTTCCTAATGAAGTAAGAGTGAAAAAGGTTGAACAGCTTGCAAAACAATATGGCTTTACGAGCGGAAATCTGTTAAATAAAAAAGGTGTGAGTATTAAGGATGGCACAGACTTTAGTGATAGAGATTATGTAAAAGCAGCACTTAATGGAAAAACCAATATTTCAGATGTCACATTAAGTAAATATACAAATACATATGGGATAAGCATAGCAGCACCACTTATATCATCTGGCAGGATTATAGGTGTGGTTTATTATAGAGCTGATGTTGATTTTATGAATGATATTGTAAAACACATTTCTGTAGGTCAAGGAAGTTATGCTTATATACTTGATGAAAATAACAATGTCATTGCACATAAAAATGAAAAATATATAATGAACGATAAGTATAAGGAGATGATTCCTAAAGATATTAAAAACTGTATATCTTCACAGAATGGCAGCATGACCTGTTCTTATGGCGGTGATAAATATATATGCGGCTATTCAAAGATAGATAAAACGGCAAATTGTCGTGTTGTTATAGCATCACCGGAATCAGCATATAATTCGGATATACTCAGATTTGTCAAAAAACTTGTTATAAGTGATATTATAGCACTTATAGTAGCCATAATAGTAGCACTTATAATAGCAAGAGTGATAAGCAGACCAATAGTAAGGGTGAAAAATCTATTGTCAGCATTGGCACAGGGAGATTTGTCAGTGCAGCTTAACGATACCAAAAATAAAGATGAGCTTGGCATACTTCAAAATTCGGCGGTATCGCTTAACAGGATGCTTTCGGATATGCTTACACAGTCGGGGGATGTTCTTTCAAAGATGGCAGCATATGACCTTACATCCGAGGATATGAGAGAATATCCGGGTAAGTTTAATGAGCTTGCAGCTTCGATAAATTCAATCAAGGCTATTTTAAGCAATATGATATTAAATATACAAAATTCATCTGTCAATGTTGACGGTGGTTCAAAGCAGCTTGCAGAGGCGGCTTCAATGCTGTCGGAGGGTACTATGGCACAGGCATCTTCATTACAGAAACTTGTTACGGATGTGGAAAATGTAGCACAGAATATAAATGCAAATTCCGATAAGACTATTTTTGTTAATGAAAGTCTTGGTAATCTTGACAGCGAGATAAAAGACGGAGATCAGAAAATGCAGGAACTTTCCAATGTCGTAAGAACAGTTGAGGAAATGTCCGAGGACATCAAAAAGATAGTAAATACGATAGACGGTATTGCTTTCCAGACCAATATCCTTGCATTAAATGCTTCTGTAGAAGCAGCAAGAGCAGGAGAAAGTGGAAAAGGTTTTGCTGTTGTAGCACAGGAGATTGGTACACTTGCCACAAAGAGCAGTGATGCTTCTAAAAAGACGGCAGAGCTTATAGAAAAATGTATAAAAGGAATAGAAAGTGCAAAAGAGTATGCAGATATAACATCAGATTCACTTGCAAAGATTGTGTCAGATTCAAACAATATTGCAAATGCATTTGATGAAATGTCTAAGGCAAATGAGATACAGGCAAAAAATGCCAACGATATAAGAAATGAGATAGAAAATATATCTCAAGTAGTTCAATCCAATACGGCTACGGCACAGCAGACGGCAGCCTCAACGGAGGTTCTTTCAGAGCAGGCGGCGGCACTTAAGGATATGACAGGAAGATTTAAGGTTGATTACTAAAAATTAGTTTAACGATATCAGTAAAAGTTTTGAGATACCTGGTGGTTTACAAAAGCATATATATCATAATAAAAGATTAAGCCGTAAAAAGACATAAAAATATACTATTTATGACATTGTTATGACTTGAAAATTTACTTTAATATAGTCAGGGAATTCAAAACAGTCTTAAATATTAAATTGCTGATTACAACCATATTGTAAGCAGCAATAGTGATGGAGCTGTTACATTATTATGTGGCAGCTTCATTGCGTATGTGAACGGTAAATAAAGATGACTTTTAGTATAGTCAGCAAAAAGTATCCTGTTTGCCGCAAAACGGCAGATTTGTTAGTTTTTTAATGTAAAACACAACTGATTATCAAAATGAATTGTTAAATAAAAAATGTTAATATAAATTAGGATGATACGTGGACTGACATCACACGCAGGTCGGGTGACATGTCGTATCGAAGGTAGAAAAAACAATATTTGGGCAAAACAATAAAATATGACAAAATAGGAGGCATTTATGAAGAAATCATTAAAAAAGATAATGACATTTGCTCTTTCGGCAGCAATGGCAGTTACCGGTATGTCAGGTACAAGCTTTGCATCTGCTGCAACAAAGACAAATGAAGGCGGAGCAGTTATGGCTTCATCAACAAACGAGGTTGAGACGCCTGACAATCCATCACCATATACAGACCTTTCAGCAGGTGAGATAATATCAGAAATGGGAACAGGATGGAATCTTGGAAATACATTAGAAGGACACCAAAATTATGCGGTTGGGGAAACTGTATGGCAGGGTGCAAAAACTACAAAGGCATTTGTAAAATATGTACATGATGCAGGCTTTAATACAATCCGTATTCCGGTCACATGGGGAAATATGATAAATGCTGACTATTCAATCAATGAAGAGTGGATGAACAGGGTTCAGGATGTAGTTGATTATGCTACAGCAGAAAATATGTATGTTGTATTAAATATTCATCATGACGGTACAGACAATAATTCAGATTATAAGGGTACTTATGGTGATGAAAAATATAGTCATGGCTGGCTTGACATTACATCTGATGATGAGACAGTATGGAGTGGAGTTAAGACAAAGTTTGCAGGAGTGTGGAAGACGATTGCAGAAAGATTTAAAAATTATGATGAGCATCTTATACTTGAATCAATGAACGAGGTATATATTCATGGTCAGGGCTGGACGGCAGATGCGGAGTCAATATCTAAACAGAACAAAAAGATAAATGAACTCAACCAGATATTTGTTGACACTGTGAGAGCAACAGGCTCTAACAATGCCAAAAGATGGCTTACGGTGTGTTCATTAAATACAAATATCAAATATGCATTAGGAAATTATTCAACAAGCTTTGAAATTCCAAAGGACAGTGCGGCAGGAAAAATTATGGTAACTGTTCATGATTATGATGCATATAACAAAAATTCGGTAAATGAAGCAACAGATGCATCGTATGCAAATCAGTTTAAACAGCTTAAGAGTAAATTTGTAGACAAAGGTGTGCCGGTGCTTGTAGATGAGTATGGTTTCCAGACAAAGATTATTCCGGATGCAAGAGCGTGCAAATTTGAGGGTGTAAACTACCTTGCAAAGAAGTACGGAATGGTTGTTGTTGCATGGGACAACAACGGAGCAGGCTCAGGAGAGTCGTTCAGAATTTTAAACAGATACTTTAATAAGCCATATTCCGTAAAGACGGTATCCGCTATTATGAGAGGATACTTTGTAGATACAGAGGCTCCTCAGTACAGATTTGATGCTTCTGACGGAGAACTTGCGATTATAAAAATGACATCTGTCAAAACAGATACAGATGATGTGACTCTTAAAGTTGGAGAGAAAAAGCAGATAACAGCAACAACAGAACCTGCCGGGAACAATGATGTAGTTCTCTGGAAATCTGATGATTCCAGTGTAGCTTCAGTTTACAATGGAAAGATTACGGCTACTGGTGTCGGAACAACAACAATCCATGCATATTCACAGGCAGATGCATATGACAGCAGTACAACGACAAAAGTTGAAAAGACAATAAAAGTAACTGTTGAAAAGACAGACCTTGCAAAAGCAACAACAGCTATTACTACGGATTTTGACTCATATAAACTTGAGGAAAAACAGTCTGCATTTATAAATGCCATTGCGAAAGCGGCAGACGGAAGTGCAAATGGTGCAGCAATAAGATATTCTTCATCAAATGAAAAGATTGCAACTGTATCACGCAATGGAAAGATAGCAGCAACAGGTACAGGTGTTGCAGTAATCTCAGTAATAACAGCAGATGGCTTTGAAAAGAGCATAAATGTGACTGTAGGTTCAGTTACGGAGAGTGCTTATGAGACAAACCTCGGACTTCGTCTGTACTACTTTGATGAGGCTGCAAATTCATACAACTACACGGATGTTGCCACGGACAGAGTAGCTGTTAAAGCAGACGGTGAATACACATTGACGATAGATGCAGATAAGGATTTAAACGATATAGCTAAAAAAGCACTTGCAGATGCAAACGGAAATGCCTGCATTAATCACATAGCATCACTTTATATAATGGATGCAGATGTGGCGTCACAGAAACTTACAAAATCACAGGTTCAGAGTGGTAATATCATATACAAAAAATTTGTTGTTAATGACACTAAAGAAATTGAGATAACAAACAAAGAAGCTAAGTCAGTAATGAGTGGGACAACATTTGATACCGGAAATCCTTTAAATGTATGGGATGGTTCAGTGATTTCGTCAGGAATAGAGTCAAAGACAAGCAGCGAGGGTGCACAGTATCTTGACTTTGCAAGTGACTTAGGAAGTGTAAAAAAGATAAGTGTAACATTTACATTATCAGGACTTTCAAGTATGGCGGCATCCAAAGATGATGAACAGCCTGACAGCAAACTTGATGAAGATGATGACAATCCAAACAAAAATGACAACAGCAATAACGGAAGTAATGATAATAAGAATGACAATACAAACACAAGTGAAGCAAAGAATGTTAAGATTGGAAATGTTACATACAAATATATCAAGTCATCAAACAAGATAACAGGTGTTGAGTACGCATCAAACTCAAAGAAAGCATCACTTAAGACAGTAAGCATACCTGCAACTATAACAGTAGGAAAGACAAAATACAAAGTAGTAAAGATTTCAAATTCTGTATTTAAAAATGCAAAGAAACTTACTACGGTTACTATCGGTTCAAATGTAAAACAAATAGGAAAAGATGTATTTAACGGCTGCACAAAACTAAAGAGTGTTAAAGTAAACTCTAAAGTCATAACAAAAGTAGGAGCAAATACATTTAAGAAAACAGCTTCAAAGCTTGTGATAAAAGTTCCTTCGGCAAAACTTTCTTCATATAAGAAGATATTCAAAGGAAAAGGTCAGAGTAAAAAGGCTGTAATCAAAAAATAAAAAGAGTAATTTATTTATAAAAATTTGCAAACACCCTCTTATAATATGTTTTATAAGGGGGTGTTTGTGTTGAATGAAGTTTGTTTCTTAACGAAAGCAAACAGCGTTGACTGTATAGTTTTAAAGCAAGCTGTTCAAAAATGGAGATTAGTGTAAAAAATTTACTGTTTATTCATTATTTCCGGTTGAATTTGTGATATAATAAACTCCAAAATCCAGATGCGTTGCATCTGTCGCACTTCGTGCTATAAGATTTTGTCGTTCACAAATTCGGTGCAGGAGAACAAGCTCTCCCGCATTGCGAATTTGTGATATAATCGACGAGTTTATTTGGGTTACTGCTCACTTGCATAGCTTGACGGCAGTGTCAGGTATGTGAGTGGGCAGTAATGTCGTTTTTTGCAAATCTATAACTGTACGGTAGATTTGCATATGTGTGCGTCGTACAGAGATTGGAAAATAAAAGATGAATTTTGAAGAATTATGTTTGGATACGCGTATATTGAGAGCAGTTACGGAGATGGGTTTTGAGCAGGCGAGTCCTATTCAGGCACAGGCGATACCGGTTGCCATTGAAGGAAAGGATATGATAGGGCAGGCTCAGACGGGAACGGGAAAAACAGCAGCGTTTGGAATACCGCTTTTGCAGAGAGTAGATCCTCACAACAAGAAGCTGCAGGCAGTTGTACTTTGTCCGACAAGAGAACTTGCGATACAGTGTGCAAATGAGATGCGTAAATTTGCTAAATTTATGCACGGAATAAAGGTACTTCCGATATATGGAGGGCAGGATATCACAAAGCAGATACGCTCGCTTAAAGGTGGAACACAGGTTGTTATTGGAACACCGGGACGAGTTATCGACCATATAAGAAGACATACATTGAAAATGGCAACAGTAGGGACGATAGTTCTTGACGAGGCTGACGAAATGTTAAATATGGGATTCAGGGAGGATATAGAAACAGTGCTTCAGACACTTCCTGAGGAGCACCAGACACTCCTTTTCTCAGCAACAATGCCAAAGCCTATTATGGAGATAGCAAAGACATATCTTAAAGAACCTGAGATAATCAAGGTTGTAAAGAAAGAGCTTACTGTTCCGAAGATAGAGCAGTATTATTATGAAGTAAATCCGAGAAAGAAAGCGGAAGTACTTTCAAGACTTCTTGATATGTATGATCCGGAACTTTCACTTGTATTCTGTAATACAAAGAGAAAAGTAGATGAACTTGTTGAGGACTTAAAAGGTCGTGGATATTTTGCGGCAGGACTTCACGGTGACCTCAAACAGAGCCAGCGTGACAGGGTTATGAATGGTTTTAGAAACGGAAGAACAGATATACTCGTGGCAACGGATGTGGCGGCAAGAGGAATAGATGTTGACGATGTTGAAGCGGTCTTTAACTATGATGTGCCACAGGATGATGAATATTATGTGCACCGTATCGGAAGAACAGGCCGTGCAGGAAGAACAGGTCGTGCATTTACGCTTGTTGTCGGAAAAGAGATATACAAACTTAAGGATATTCAGAGATATTGCAAGACAAAGATAAAACGCCAGCCGATACCGTCAGTAAATGACATTACGGATATAAAGGTCGAAAAGGTGCTTGAAAAGATAAGCGGAATAATCGAGCAGGACAATCTCGGAAAGATGATAGATATTCTTGAGGAGCATCTTGAGGACAGTGATTACTCGGCAATCGAGGTGGCAGCAGCACTCCTTTCTATGGAAATGGGAGATGCAGTGCTTGACAATAATTCAGGTGAAGAATTTGGAGATACCGGAGCAGAGCCTGGAATGGTACGACTTTTCGTAAATATAGGAAAGAAAGACCGTGTCAGGATAGGTGATATTTTAGGTGCAATCGCAGGCGAATCCGGAATGCAGGGAAACCTTGTCGGAGCAATAGATATGTATGATAAATATACATTTGTCGAAGTGCCGAGAGAGTATGCAGCAGATGTAATTGAGGCGATGAAGCACGCAAAGATAAAAGGCAGAAATGTAAATGTAGAACCAGCAAATAAGAAATAATGTATATATGGAGTTTTGATTATGTCACTGTATGCAATAGGGGATTTACATCTTAGCTTTGAGTCGGATAAATCTATGGAAAGGTTTGGTGACGAGTGGAAAGACCATCCTAAGAAAATAAAGGATAACTGGCATGATATTGTAAAGGAAACTGATACAGTAGTTATTACAGGTGACCATTCGTGGGGTAAAAGGCTTGAGGATAGTATGAAAGACCTTGAGTTTATAGCAGGTCTTCCCGGTAGAAAGATTTTGCTTCGTGGAAATCATGACAGATTTTGGAACAAGACAAGTAAGACTGACAGCCTAAATGAACTTTTTGTAGGGAAACTTTTATTTCTACAGGACAATTTTTATGAGTATGAGGATGATAAGAGCGGGAAGAAGTATGCACTTATCGGTTCTAAAGGTTTTTCGACGGATGAGTATTGTTTTCTGGCAGAGGATAAGATAGAAAAAAGGTTTAAGAATGAGAGAAAAAGACTTATAAAGTCATATGAAGCCGCAAGGTGTGCAGGATATGATGACTTTCTTATGTTTCTTCATTATCCACCGACAAATGTGCATGAAAAAGAGGGGATGTTTACTGAGCTTGCACGGGAGTTTGGTGCAGAGCAGGTGGTGTACTCGCATCTTCATGGAAAAGAAAGATTTGATTACAGTATAATAGGAGAACATGACGGTATAAATTATACACTTGTTTCGTCAGATTATCTTGATTTTAAGCCAAAGCTGATAAAGTGATGCTTTGGCTTAAAATATCAGTAAAATGGGTCTGTCGGTTTATTGACATTTTATATTATGTTATGTCATTTTATTGAACTTCCTGTCATAAGTAAGGATTCCGTTTAATTCATTTTCAATATCAGAAAGCTGTGTGTATATACTTGCACAAAGCCCATGTGGGATAAGAGAGGAGATTTCTTTCTCTCTTTTCTTATAGCGTCTTTTTAATTCTTTTGAATTTTTACAGTCACCATAACCGTAACATTTATTGGCGGTATTATGGTGCTTTATTATCTGCGTATAGCCGCCGTACTCGGTAAGTGCATAAGCACGGTTTTTTTTCTTAAAAAGACGGAGAGGGAAAAAGTAATTGTGTATGCTTTTGATGTCACCGCCGCCCTGGTCAAACCATCCGCTTGCCTGGTCTATAAGCCTTGAATTGTCGGCTTTTCTTACAAGTTTTGTGATTTTGTTTGTCTCAAACTGTCCCCAGCCCTCATTGAATATCACCCATGCTGCGATTGAAGGATGATTTGAGAGCGTGTCAATCGTCTGCATAGTTTCTTTTATAAATTCTTTTCTGCCTTTTTTGGAAGTTCTTGCAAAAAGATGATTAAAATTATCGCTGCAGGAAATATCAAAAAGGCTCATAAAAGTGGCGAGATAGGTCACAAACCATGATTTGTACCTGCTGCCGCTATTAACCATATCCTGCCAGACTATCATGCCGAGACGGTCACAGTGGTAGTACCAGCGGTTATTTTCTATCTTGATATGTTTTCTGAGCATATTGAAACCGAGAGATTTCATGGTCTTAATATCATATATAAGTGCGTTGTCACATGGAGAAGTATAAAGTCCGTCAGGCCAGTAACCCTGATCTAAAACACCTTTTTGAAAGATTGGTCTGTGGTTAAGACAGATGCGGGGAATATCATTTGAATCTTTTTCTATCGTAAAAGTACGGAGTGCGAAATAGCTTTGTACATAATCTTTTCCCAAATTTACTGAAAAAGTGTAAAGGTATGGGGTGTCGGGAGTCCATGCTTTAATATCGAGCTCGTCAAGTGGGATTTCAATAAAAGTGTCACTTATGCCGTAATATGTAAATGGAGCGTAAGGGCTGTCTTTATATAATTCATCGTAACTGTCGTTTTTTTTGTTGCTGTCAGCTTGTGTTTTATTGTCAGGTATGTCTATATAAATACCCGGATTGTTGATACAGACTTTGATTTCATTTGTTTTTGTTGATTTGTGTCTGTGAAGGTGTGTCTTGTCACTTGAAATTTTAGTATCATTTTTGTTAATCTGACAGTTATCATGTTTTTTTTCTGTTTCTGATATATAATAAAGATTTTTTACTGTATTGTCGGAGTTTGTGACAACTTTAATACGCAGTACCTTTGTATCAAGATCTGGTTTTGCAATAATCTTTTTGATATATATTTCCGGTACATATTCAAGCCATACAGTCTGCCATATACCGCTCTGTGCAGTATAAAATATTCCCTTTGGGTTAAGTGACTGCTTACCTCTTGCGTGATATGAAGTGTCAGAGAAATCTTTCACACGCACGGTCAGTCTGAATGAAGTTTTTGTGGCAGTGCTTTTTAAAATATCGGTTATATCAGCATCAAATGGGAGATAGCCGCCTGAGTGGGAACAGACTTTTATTCCGTTTACATATACGCTGCATATTTGGTCTACTGCTCCAAAATGGATTATAAATCGTGAATTGTCTGACAACCTGTTTATATCAAATGTAACTATTCGTTCGTACCAGAGATATTCGTTAGGTTTAAGCTGTCTGTTGACACCTGAAAGAGGTGCTTCGGGTGAAAAAGGAACGAGAATATCACCGTCAAAACGCACCGGTCTTTTATTAGAAGCTGTGAAAGCATACTTCCATATACCGTTTAAATTTACATAGCTGTCAGCGTCACGCTTTAAAAGAGGTCTTGGGTACTCTGTTAAAACATTGTTCTTATCAATATTTCGTCCCCATGTTGTATAAAGTTTTTTTTCAAATCTGCTGTTTTGTTTCATGCTATCTCCATTTCTGTACACATTTGTGCATATCAAGTTTTTAACCACATAAAATCAACTTATTTTGCTCGGAAACAAATTGTTATTTTCTGTTTTGTAGTGGCTGCTTAATGTACGAGCCTTGTGACAAAATATTGTCGATGCAGTATTTATCACACTATCATTGTTTTATGTTACATTATGAAATATCAGGCTTTGTGACAAGTTCCTCAGGAAGATATTTGAGTATCATCGCTTCGAGTTTTGCCGCCTGCACCGGCTTACTCAGATAGTCACTAAATCCGATGCCGAGATATTCTTCTTTTGCTCCCATTATGGCATTGGCGGTGAGCATGATAACTGTTGTATCTTTGTTAGGACTTTCTTCAAATTCTTTCATATGTTTGTAAGTTTCGATACCATCCATATCAGGCATCATGTGGTCTAAGAAAATAATATCATATTTATTGTCCTTAATCATTTCAAGTGCCTCAGGACCTGACATTGCAGAGTCAACCGATATTTTAGTTCGTTTAAGGAGTGCCTTAAACACATTGATATTCATTTTTACATCGTCAACGACAAGAACTTTAGCATCAGGTGCGGTAAATGAAGCTTTTTTCTTCTTTTTATCAGGTGTTGCATTGTATTTTTCGGAAATATCGCCTATCTTTAAATCAGAAACAATTTTCTGAGGAATACTTACTTCAAAAACAGAACCCTCACCGTATTTGCTTGTGACATTTATCTTGCCGTTCATAAGTTTTGTTAGCTGTTTTGTGATGGCAAGACCAAGCCCCGTCCCCTCTATATGTTTGTTTTTGTTCTCATCAAATCGTGAAAATGAGTCGAAAAGGTGTGAGATGTTTTCAGGCTTAATGCCAATGCCTGTATCTGATATAGTGAAAGTTATTATTATATTTTTTGCAGGCTGTAATCTGGTAACATTATTATTGTTATGTATAGTTTTATTATCTGTATCACTAATATTATCATAATAAGGCATAGTTTTATTTTCAATATCAGAAGTATTATTGTTTTCTGTACAGTCATTTGTTTTCGTTTTCTTATTATTGTTTATGGCATCGGCATTTTGTTGCTCAGACATACCGACTTTTAATGTGACAGAGCCTTTCTCAGTATATTTTATTGCATTGTTTAATATGTTTACGAGTATTTGTCGTATGCGTACCTCGTCACCGTACAGTTTGGCAGGGAGGTTTTTGTCACTATCGACATTAAGTGCAAGTCCTTTTTCTTTCGCCTTGCCGAGAAGCATATGATAAACATCATTTATAAGAGAGGAAAGTGCATAGTCACCTTGAACAAGTTCAAGTTTGCCTGTTTCTATTTTTGAAAAATCAAGAATATCGTTTATAAGTGATAAAAGTGTCTGGCTTGCAGACTGGATATTTCCAGCATATTCGAGAATATCTTTATCATCGCTTTCACGAAGTATCATCGTGTCCATTCCGAGAATAGCATTGATAGGAGTTCGTATTTCATGCGACATATTGGCAAGAAATACGCTTTTTGCTTTTGCGGCGGCTATTGCCTCAGCCTTAGCTTTTTCGGCTTCCTCATTTGCGATAGTAAGTTCCTGATTTTTCTCCTCGATTACCTGAACTTCCATCTGCATATGACGGGCATTTTCGGCAATGCTCGCACTGTAACCTCGGATTACTTTTAATATATGTACAAATACCATAAGGAGAGAGAAGATAGTCATTCCAAAGCGGCTGTATTTGCCAAAATCACCGATATGGATAGTATATGTACGGATAAGGTCTGCAGCACTGCCACCTATAAAGGCTAAAATTCCGAGAAATTCCAATGCGAATAATTTATCTTTACCTTTTCGTATCGTGCAGATAAGTGAAAAGAGTATTGCCATACCTGATATAAATATAAGAATATGTGATACAAAAGCCATATTCATAAAATCAAATACTCCAAGAATCTGTAATGTAAGCTGGCATGCTACATTTGTCAGAGTAAGAAAAAGTAATATATAGAAAATTTTCTGGAATTTTTCCTCAAGATTGTTAATGTAGTACATCTGCATAAAGACAGGCCAGAGCATAAGTACGAGGAACACAAGATTTGAGTAAAGCGTCTGGTTTCCATAGAAAACATTCAGTGATTTTGTTTCTATTGAGAAGTAAATCGTACCGAAAATACACATAAAGCCAAGGTAACTTATACCGTCTCTTGTCTGTCTTGAAAATGCCTGAATAAAAGCGAGCATAAAAAGCGTAATGCCGCAGGCAAGTATTATGATGCACATAGCAAAATTGCCAAGGTTTGATTTAAGGAGATTTAATATAGAAGTATCTCGCTTCGAGATAGTAATGCCTGTAATGTTAGAGGCATAGTTGTCGTACGGCGAGATCATTTCAATCTCAATTTTTCCTTCTGTAAGATTTTCGGGAATGTCGATAAAATTTGTGACACTACCCGGAGTCTTGCCGAAAGGTCTTGAGTCGTTGACACCAAATTCATAAACCTGTCTGCCGTCTATCGTAACACGGAACTGTTTATCAGCGGACAAAAAGGACATAGTCATACCACTGTATTTTTTGGGAATGGTATTGCTGAGTATTATTTTCTCACCGGCTTTTGACTTTTCACTGTATGGAAGTGACTTAATCTTTTGGGAAGAACCGTCTTGTCTGGTGATGATCCATCCGGTATTAAAATCATAAATCTCGCCTTTTGACAGGGTCATATTGTCAACATTTGAATTGATAACCACGACTAAAAGCACGATTATCTCTATCGCAAGAGCGACCCATATAAGTTTTTTTAGTATTTTCATAGTTCTCCTTACATAATGTAGTGTATTTAGGTGATTGCGAAACTCGTTATAGGTTGTGAATTTTTGTGTAACATATACAATATCAACACAAGGCACGCTCTCGCTGCCCGACACTCGTAGCGGTACATAAAGCTGTAAAAAACGCAGCTTAAGTACCGACGGTGTCAGAAGCACCTTGCTTATGATATGTAAAGTTGCACAAAAAAATATAGCCTACCTAGAGTTTCGCAATTAACTATGTAGTGTATTACTGATTTTTAGCTAAATAGCAATGATACATAAGCTATTGTTAGTAATAATATACACAAAATGGGGATATAAGGCAAGGTGGTTGTGGTGCCGAATTATTTTCGCAGTGGCATAATCTATTCTTTGGGTGCTTTCTTGGCAGGCAACATAGAAATATATGTTTGCTTAATTATTTTTATGCCTGCTTTTATCTATCAGCATTTGCTTATAAAACAGATACTGTCTTATTATAATAAGGAATATAAGGATAAGTTGAATTGATGGGAAAGCATAAAAAACTTGACTCGAACATATGTTTGTGATATGATTTTAGGTAGGAAAGTAAATTTATTTAAAAATGATGATATGGCTGAGTTTGTTTTTGAGTGTAGTATGTTTGTTATAATGAACAGATATAATGATTCTTACATACTTCCGGAAAAAATCTATTATAGTATTATTGTCAAAGATTATGCTCAATTTTTGGCAGATGTAGGAGCAGCAATAAGCCTATTATCAAATAATGTTATTTTTCGATTAAGAAATTATTTTGAAGAATTAAAAAGGAAAGGAGCAATATTTATGACAGGAAGAGTGATAAGGTTAAATCAACTGTTGGACAAGTTGGAGAAGGAACAAATAACGGAAGAGGAAAGGAAAGAACTAATAATGTTAGCGGACAACATGACAGAGGAAGAGTATCTGGGGGAAATGCCGTCCGAAGAGGAAGTTCTGGGATTTCCGACGGAAGCGGAGATAATAAGCGAGGAAGGTCAGTATGCAAAGATACTGATGGAGTACATATACGAGAACGATATAGAAATGTACACGATGCTTATGGGATTGAACAAAATGAAAGGCTTCGTGCATCAGAGGGTAGAGGAATTTCTGACGGAAATGTTCAAACTGGAGGATTTGTACACGAACGAACACAAGACGGAGAATATGCCATTTCCGAAGTATCTTAGCCTTTGCTATCAGGCGAGCAGTTACGCACGGGAGAAAGCAATGCCAATATTATTACAGATACCAGCGAGCATAGCGGGCATTTAGAAACATCTGATGATGATAAAGTGGCGGATAAATCTCCGGTTCTTATTGATAATGGGAAATTAGCAGGTGATTGTTCCATCAGCTATCCCGGCACCTGTAAATACACGGTAACTAAATCTGATGCAAAGAAAGGGACTGTTAAGGCTGCAGGAGTAAAGGGCAGTAAGAAAAGCCTTGTGATAGCAGACAGCATTAAGATAAACGGATATACACTTAAAGTAACGGCAATCGGAGATAAGGCTTTTAAAACAATAAGAAGACAACTTCTGTAAAGATAGGAAAGTATGTAAAGACTATTGGAAAGGATGCTTTCAGGAACTGTACCAAACTTAAGAAAGTAAGCGGCGGAAAAGCCGTGAAGAAGATAGGAAAGAATGCTTTCAAGAGTTGTAAAAAGGTGAAATTGCCGAAAAGTTTTAGGAAAATGTGAAATATATACTTTTAACACTTAACTGCTTTAACAAAACAAGAAAAAACCTCATAAGTTCGCACCTTATGAGGTTTTGTTTTTTGTGCCAGTATATAGCACTATCATCTTTTAATATCTGACTCAATTATAACACATTAAATCAGCTATTACAAGTATATCTTTTTTTGCTTCTTTTTATGCCTGTTTCGTTCTTTTTATTTACCATAAATAGAATCATCCGAGTGACTCAATTCCCGGATTTGCTATCTTGTTCATAATACGGAATGCAATATTTTCGCATTTCCATCCCCATGTCTTTGATGCCGAGTATTTTTTATTTACTCCGTCAAAACCTGTTCCATGATAAAATGTCTGACCGGGTTTACTGTAATGTGTGGCAAGTCTTTCGGCTGTCATAAGGATATTTTTTTCTTTGGTGTCGGCATTTATTCCTTTTGCAGAATCGCTGTAGACACCGAGACCGGTGAGATTGTTGTCTTTTAC
This sequence comes from Clostridium sp. AF34-13, assembly GCF_003477845.1. Classification (NCBI taxonomy): domain Bacteria; kingdom Bacillati; phylum Bacillota; class Clostridia; order Eubacteriales; family Clostridiaceae; genus Clostridium; species Clostridium sp. AF34-13. The sequence goes on along the minus strand of NZ_QUEB01000005.1, from coordinate 138,231 downwards.
GGCACGCTTGCTTTTGCCCCAGCCTGATTCAAGGGCTGCTATTGAAGTCATGGCAATGGCATTTATGCCATATTTTTTTTCTGCCTTGACAAATGCAGGTGCAAGTTCTTCAAGCTTAGTTCCCTCAAGTGCATTCTTTAAGGTTTTTGTACTTACATTTGATGGTTCAAATATGTTATTAGAGTTTATTGAAACAACAACATATTTTGAAACTGTATTTTTGACTTTTTTCGTATCTTTGATTTTTTTCTGCATATTTTTTACTTTTGTAGTATTTTTGTTTATTGATGACTTAATAGCTTTTTTTGAATGTTTAATATTCTTCTTTATAGATACAGTATCCATAAGTCCAGAAATTTTTTCAAAATCAGGTAATACGGTATTATCATCGGAAGATGTTTTTGCCGTTTTTGATGAAACATTCTGGTTGAGATATATGCTAAGTGATGAGTCATATTGTTTAGCATATGATTTTAACGACTGTGATGGTTCAAAAACATCTGAAACAGTTACACAGTTGGTTTCTTCAATGGCATTGTCTTTAAGTGTGTTTATTGAAGATAACTGTTTTTTCTTTGATAATATTACGCGTTTCGTGCGTGAAGCCTTGCTCTGTGCAGTCTGAAGCTCAGAAGAAATTTTATTTAATTTTTTCTGAAGATGTTTCATTGTGACAGTTACAGTCTTGCCTATTATTGGTTTGTAATGTTTTGGCTCCTGATTTTTGTTTTTATTCTTTTTTGATTGGGTATTTTTTTTACTGCTTCCTTTTTTAGTGGAAGCGGTTGAAGTATTAGTCTTTTTTATGGTTGTTTTCTTAGACTGTGAAGTATTTTTGCCTGAAACCGGCTGCTCACTGTCTGCCTTATTGCCTGTTGTGTTTGAAACTGTATTATCTGAACTGTTGTCAGTGTCAGCAGTTTTTTCATCAGATTGTTCATCGTTATCTGATGTCTGCTCATTACTGTCCGATGTATCAACAGAACTTATAGAAACGCTGTTATCTGCATGAACGGTAGACAATGAGTTTATGTGGCTGCTAACCGGGATGAATACCAAAGCACAAGTAAGACTTATGGCTGAAATTTTAACTAAGTTGTTTCTTGAAAATAGTTTTTTTCGCATAAAAACCTCCTAAAAACTAAATATGTATTCATTTATAAGTAAAAATTATATTTATTGATTATAACACATTTCAAAGAAAAAATCAAAAAGATATACAAAAATAATACAAATAATTTCTTTATTTATGTACAATTTTATTACTTGATTTTATCTGATAAATGATGTATGATAACCATGTTTGTATAAAATAATAAATACTCTTATTCCGAGTGGCGGAGAGTGAAGGCTCTGTGAAACCACGGCAACCCCATACAGGAAGGTGCCAATCTAAGCGAGAAATCGAACAATAAGAGGAGTTGAGATATATCAAGTCCATCGAGTTGTATCGGTGGACTTTTTTTGATGCATAGGAAAATGCTCTTAATGTAGTGTGATGCCAGGGCAAAACGCTGGTTTTGCCATTTTTACCCTACACAGTGATATGTCGCTTTTTCCTCAAGATAAGAGTACAGCCGTATCTTTGCACTGCCTGATACGGACTGAAAGGTACAGAGCAGTGCAGAAAAGAGGATACGATGGAGAAAAGATTATTTACATCTGAATCAGTAACAGAAGGACATCCTGACAAGATAAGCGACAATATTTCGGATGCGATACTTGACGCACTTATGGAGCAGGATCCCATGAGCCGTGTTGCTTGCGAGACAGCTATCACGACAGATTATGTGCTTATCATGGGTGAGATTACGACTAAGGCAAAAGTTGACTATGAAAAGATTGCAAGAGAGACAATAAGAGAAATCGGATATGACTCTGACGAGAAAGGTTTTAACTGTGATACCTGTAAGGTAAATGTTCTTCTCGACTCACAGTCAGCAGATATTGCAATGGGTGTTGACAAGGCACTTGAAGCAAAAGAAAATCAGATGACGGACGAGGAACTTGAGGCAATCGGTGCAGGCGACCAGGGTATGATGTTTGGTTATGCAACAAACGAAACAGACGAATATATGCCTTATCCTATCGCACTTGCACACAAACTTACAAAGAAACTTACGGAGGTCCGCAAAGACGGAACACTTCCTTATCTTCGTGCTGACGGTAAGAGTCAGGTTACTGTTGAATATGACGAGAATGGCAGACCTGTTCATGTAAATGCGGTAGTTATCTCATCACAGCACGCTGCTGAGGTTTCGCAGGAACAGATACATGAGGACATCCGTAAATATGTTATTGACCCTGTAGTTCCACAGGAACTCACAGATGAAAATACAAAGTATTTTATAAATCCAACAGGTCGTTTTGTTATAGGTGGACCAAACGGAGACAGCGGACTTACAGGCCGTAAGATAATCGTAGACACATACGGCGGATATGCCCGTCACGGCGGCGGTGCATTCTCAGGAAAGGACTGCACAAAGGTTGACCGTTCGGCAGCATATGCAGCGCGTTATGTTGCGAAAAATATTGTGGCAGCAGGACTTGCCGACAAGTGCGAGATACAGCTTTCATATGCCATCGGTGTCGCACAGCCTACATCAATAATGGTTGACACATTTGGAACAGGAAAACTCTCAGATGAGAAACTTGTTGAGATAATAAGAGAAAACTTTGACCTTCGTCCGGCAGGAATAATCAAGATGCTTGACCTTAGAAGACCTATCTACAAACAGACGGCAGCTTACGGTCACTTTGGACGCAATGAGCTAAATCTTCCATGGGAGCAGCTTGATAAAGTGGAGATACTTAAGAAATATTTATAAAAAAGAATAAGTTGATGATTTTTTAGAAACAAAAAGCTGATAGAGTTATGGACTATGTTGTATAGGAATATAGCGTAGCCATAGGTTTATCAGCTTTTTAAATCTCTGAAAATAAAATTGTAAATTGAAAAAGATAACGGTATATTTCATAAATGCTTTATGAAAGAGAAAAGTATCCTGAGTGAAGAATTTGCAATATAATTATTATAAATTAATATTTATTTATAATGGAAATATGCATATTGATTTCTATTTATTAAAGCAACTGTTACTAATATTTTAAGTATTGTATTTAATCTTTATATGATAAAATTATTTTGATACTCATTACATAAAAAATTAAAGTGATTGCGAAACTAACTATATGTTGTGTCAATTGCACAGCTATAACAAATAATATCGTCGGCACGCTTTCGCTATGTTGTCGTTCGTAGCAGTACATAAATCAGCAAAAAACGCTGCCATAGAAATGAATGCTACAGCTCGAAAATAAAATTTTCTCGCTGTTCGTTTCACTCATATAATTTTCATTTAGAGTGCAAAGTGCTGACGACGACAAAAATGCCGACGAACACTATTTGTTATATCTGCACAATTTAATCAAGATTTATGACAGTTTCGCAAACGCCCAATATTAAAAAAGATAAAAGGAGAAAAGTATGAGGTACAACAGAAGATTAAAAAAATATTGTAAGAGACTGACAGCGGCAGTTTTGATAGCAGGAATGACGATTACAGGAAGTTATTATGGTGATTTTTCAACATATGCCAAAACTGGTAAACAAAAAGTTACTTTAAATGCAATATCAAAAAAGCTTCAAAAGGGAAAGACTTTTACATTGAAAGTCAAAAATGTTCCCAAAAATATCAAATCAAAGAAGATTAAATTTACGAGTAGCAAAAAGAGTGTTGCTTCAGTTACGGCAAAGGGCAAGGTAAAAGGAAATAAGGTTGGAAAATCCGTTATCTGGTGTAAGGTTTCCTATAAGGAAAAAAAGAAGATTAAAGGAAAGACAAAGTGGAAATCCTTTAGCAAAACACTAAAATGTAATGTAAGAGTTGTGGCAAAGAAGGTAACACCGACAAATACGCCGAAGGTGAGCGAAAATCCGATGGTGACAGCTAAGCCAACAGCGACAGCGGGTCAGACCACGACAGCTAAGCCAACAGCAACAGCAGGTCAGAATACAACAACAGAGCCGACAGCAACAGCAGGTCAGAATACGACAGCTAAGCCAACAGCAACAGCGGGTCAGGATACGACAGCTAAGCCAACAGCGACAGTGGGTCAGACCACGACAGCTAAGCCGACGGCAACAGCAGGTCAGAATACAACGGATAAGCCGACAGCGGCAGCGAGCCAGATACCTGGGGCTGCTCCAACGGCAGCAGTAAGCCCGACACAGACAGTTCCCCCGATAGCAACAGCAAGTCCGACACCGACAGCAACGGCAAGCCCGACACCGACAGCCACTCCGACAAGAAGACCTGCCACGGAAACAGCTTCCGAGGCATATCAGATGGTTCACGACCTCGGACTTGGCATAAATCTCGGAAACACAATGGAGAGTGTGTCACGTTACAAACTTGGCAGTGTTAATGCCTATGAAACTTGCTGGGGAGCACCGACCACGACTAAGGCAATGATTGACGGTATGAAAAATGCAGGTTTTAAGACGATAAGAATACCTGTGGCATGGTCAAATATGGTTTCAGATGATGGAAATTATACGATAAGTGATGGTTATTTTAACAGAGTTGAAGAAATCATGGGTTATGCCCTCGACAATGATATGTATGTTATAGTAAATATCCACTATGACGGTGGATGGTGGGGACAGTTTGGTGCGTGCAAAAAGGACTCTGCCGGAAATACAGTTGCCGATGAGACAAGGCGTGCCGCTGCATGGAAACGATATGAGAGTTATTGGAAACAGATTTCTGAAAGATTTAAAAAATATTCAGGTCATGTTATTTTTGAGAGTGCAAACGAGGAACTTGGTACAAGATTAAATGATGCACTTAACTCAAACGGTTACGGATTTACAGAAGACATGAGCAGCGATGATATTATTTCAGGAAATCTGACAGAAGATGAAAAATACGCTCTTGTCAATCAGATAAATCAGAAATTTGTCGATATAGTGCGTGCATCAGGCGGAAATAATGCAAACAGATTTCTTCTTATAGCAGGATATGATACCGATATATCAAAAACCTGTGACACAAGATACAAGATGCCGACCGATACTATAGAAAGTCATCTTATGGTTTCAGTTCACTACTATTCACCATATGGTTACTGTGATATAGCAAAACCTTCAAAAGAAGGGTATATTGCATCGTGGGGAAGTAATGATGAGATAAGCACGCTTAAAAGTGACTTTAAGAAAATGAAACTTCAGTTTGTCGATAAAGGTTATCCTGTGATTATAGGTGAATACAATGTCTGCGATACTAAAAATTCCGACGGAACATATACAAGAAAAACAGGCAGGGAAGTGTTTATAAGAAATGTATGCGAATATGCACTTGCAAATGGAATGTGTCCTGTTTTGTGGGATACGGGTATGGGTTACAACCGTTCACAGTGCAGAATGTCAAATGACATTGATAAGGAATTGTTTGAGGGACTTTATAAGAAAGCTGAGAGTGGAACAGCATATGTGCCTGATGAGACAAAAAATGAATATGTATGGACTGGAAATATAGGTGCATCAGGCTGGAATGCAGTGGCACCGGTTGCTACTGATGATGACTGGAATCTGCCTGTTAGTTCTGTTGGAGCTGCATATCAGATTAGTGGCATAGACTGGACAAAATTTACAAATCCGTATCTTGAGATAAAGATAAATTCGCTTACAGCGGGCAGCGGCGGTAGTGTAGACTACAAAGTGGCTAATAAAGTAAATGAAGATAATCCATACTATAAATATATAAATACCTCTGATGCAAAGGCAAGTGGAACATTTAAGCTGAGTACAGGAGAAATGTTAAAGATTGATTTGTCAAAAGACGGGCTTTCGGGTTATGATAATATATATATTGGCATGGTTGATAAAGGTTCTAACGCAGTAGCTTTTAATGCCAATGTTACTATTACAATAAAAGACAGCAGCAATTAAATAATTTATTGTGGCAAATGCAGATGGTAATGTGCATTTACATACAGATTATTATCTGGCGGATTGCCCTTAACCTGAGATTTTTAGGATATTTTTTGCGGCAGGCTGTCTGAAAATGAGGTGAAATAAATTTGAAGATGATATTACCTAAAAATGTTTCATATATTATTAGTAAACTTGAACAGGCAGGATTTGAAGCCTATGCGGTAGGCGGCTGTGTGAGGGACACTCTGCTTGACAGAAAACCGCAGGACTGGGATATTACGACCTCCGCAAAACCTTTACAGATAAAGGAGCTTTTTAAAAAGACTATCGACACGGGGATACAGCATGGCACGGTCACTGTCATGCTTGACCATGTCGGTTATGAGGTGACAACTTACAGGATAGACGGTGAATATGAGGATAACAGGCATCCTAAAAAAGTAGAGTTTACAGACAATCTCAAACTTGACCTTGAAAGACGCGATTTTACGATAAATGCCATGGCTTATAACGATAATAGAGGGCTTGTCGACGAATTTGGGGGTATTAAAGACCTCAAAGATGGTATAATAAGATGTGTTGGTGATGCGGGTCAGAGATTTGACGAGGACGCACTCAGGATGTTAAGGGCAGTGAGGTTTGCAGGACAGCTTGGTTTTGCCATCGAGGAAAAGACAAGAGAAGCTATCGTTGAGAGAGCAGACCATCTTAAAAATATAAGTGCCGAGAGGATAAGAGTTGAACTTACGAAACTGCTTGTTTCTAAAGAAGCAGGGCGGATAAGGGATGCATATAAAACAGGCATGACAAAATATTTTCTGCCTGAACTTGATGCTGCGATGCAAACTGAACAGAAAAATCCGCATCATATCTACACGGTCGGAGAACACAGCATATGCGGTATAGAGCTTATGAACTGTTTCTTTGGGATTACTTCTGATGAAAAGATTTATGATAAGATACCTGAGAATGTACTTGAAACGGCAAAAAAACTTGCCGCTAAAATGGATAAAAAACAGCAGACGGTTTTGTGCATGACGATGCTTCTTCACGATATAGCAAAACCAGCAGTCATGACAGTCGATGAAAAAGGAATCGGTCACTTTATCGGTCATCCGGCACAGAGTGAGAAAATGGCAAAGAAGATAATGAGAAGGCTTACTTTTGACAATGACTCTATATCAAAAGCGTGCAGGCTCATAAGATTTCATGATTACCGTATGGAAGATAAGAGCAGGGCTTTCAGGCGTGCCGTGTCAAAGATAGGTGCTGACATTATGGATATGCTTTTTCTTGTTGAGTATGCCGATGTTCTGGCACAGAGCGATATGCAGCGTGATGAAAAACTTGCAAAGATAGACGCAGGTGTTAAGAGATTTGAATATATTATGGCAAATGCACAGCCTTTGTCGATAAAAGACCTTGCGGTGACAGGTTCAGACCTTATAGCCGCCGGAGTAAAACCGGGACCAAAGATGGGAGAGATACTTAAGGCAATGCTCGACAAGGTACTTGATGAACCTGAACTGAACACGAAAGATGGTCTGTTAAATTATCTAAAATGTAACAGTTCAGCCATAAAAAGATAATTGGCAATACAATGAGCTTGTTCATTGTATTGTTAAGTACCTTTTTATGGTAGAATAGCCTTTCATTTCTGAAATGAAATAAACAAAAGCTGCAAAGCAGCGACTGACAGCTCGCTGGCAGGTTTATGAATGTAAGAAATGAAAGGCTGAACTGTTACTCTAAAATGTGAGAACGGCAATAAAAATGTTGAGGAGAACGAAGATTTATAGTAAAATAACTGTAAATGTGTTTAGCACCTGTTACATTGTAAGGGATAATGATAACTTATGATGTGGCATAAGTATTAAGTTAGTTTCACTACTTCTATTTATTTTGGAGCAAAGATAAATAGTATTATAAATAAATTGCTCGGAAATGGGGATTATTATGGATTTAAATGTAAGGCTTGCGAAGATGACAAAAGCTATGAAGACACAGCTTTTTATCGACAATCTTACAACGATATTTAACCCACAGGCTCTTTTTAGTGATGGTACGGCACAGTATCGTATTCCGCCTGAACCAAAAGCAAATGAGAGTGTAAAGCTCAGATTCAGAACCGGCAGGGAAAATATTGACAGAGTGGTTCTTGTTGTGTGTACTGATACGCGCATCGAGATGAAGAAAGTATATAATGACAGACTGTTTGATTATTATGAGAGTATGGTCGAACTTTCTGACAAGATGATAGATTATTATTTTGAGGTGACGAGCGGAACGGTCACTGTCTATTACAACAGCGTAGGTGTGTGCAGCGGAGTTGAGCCGTATTATAATTTTACGATAACACCATCATTTCACACTCCTGACTGGGCAAAGGGTGCAATATTTTATCAGATATATGTTGACCGTTTTTATAACGGTGACAGGTCAAATGATGTTGAAAAAGATGAGTATGTCTATATAGGTGAGGGTACAGACAAGGTTACTGACTGGTTTAAGTATCCGGCAGCAATGGGGGTAAGGGAATTTTACGGCGGAGATATAGCAGGAGTATGGCAGAAACTTGATTATCTGCAGGAACTTGGTGTAGATGCGATATATTTTAATCCGATTTTTGTATCACCGTCAAATCACAAATATGATATTCAGGATTATGATTATATAGATCCTCATTTCGGAAAGATAGTTAAAGATGAGGGTGAAGTGCTTCACAGGGACGAAAATGGAAATCTCATGTGTGACGGTACTTACCCAAACAAATATGCAACAAAATATGTGTGCAGGGTTACAGACAAAGAAAACCTTGAGGCGAGCAACCGTTTTTTTGCTGAGTTTGTCGAGGAAGTTCACAAAAGGGGCATGAAAGTTATTCTCGACGGAGTTTTCAATCACTGTGGTTCTTTCAATAAATGGCTTGACAGAGAGTGCATTTATGAGGATGCCGAGGGTTATGAAAAAGGAGCTTATATATCCGCAGACAGTCCTTACAGGACTTTCTTCAGGTTTAATGAAGATATGTGGCCGTACAATTATCACTATGATGGCTGGTGGGGACACGATACACTACCTAAGTTAAATTATGAAGATTCACCGCTTTTATTTGACTATATCATGCATATAGCGAGAAAATGGGTTTCACCGCCGTACAATGTTGACGGCTGGAGACTTGATGTGGCGGCAGATCTTGGTCAGTCACAGGAGTACAATCACTATTTCTGGAAAGAGTTTAGAAGAAATGTCAAGGAAGCAAATCCTGAAGCTATCGTTCTTGCAGAGCATTATGGTGATCCGACAAGCTGGCTTCAAGGTGACCAGTGGGATACCGTTATGAACTACGATGCGTTTATGGAACCTATCACATGGTTTTTGACAGGTGTAGAAAAGCACAGTGATGAGTACAGGGAAGATCTTCTTGGTAATGCTGATGCGTTTTTCGGTTCTATGCGAAATTATATGACAAGATTTAATACACAGTCGCTTCAGGTTGCCATGAATGAACTTTCAAATCACGATCATTCAAGATTTATGACGAGAACAAATCACAAAGTCGGAAGAACGGCAAGTGTAGGACCTCAGGCGGCAGATGAGGGCATAGATAAGGCTCTTTTCAGGCTTGGTGTCATGATACAGATGACATGGCCGGGAGCACCGACTATATATTATGGCGATGAGGCAGGACTTTGCGGTTGGACTGACCCGGATAACAGAAGAACTTATCCATGGGGCAGAGAGGACAATGAACTTATAGAGTTCCACAGACAGCTTATAAGGATACACAAGGATTATCAGGTGTTTAAGACCGGCTCGATAATGTTCTTAAAAGGTCAGTATAAACTTATAGGTTATGGACGATTTGATGAAAATGATAAGATAGTTGTTATGATAAACAGCAGCGATGAGGTTCGTGAAGCTGACATACCGGTATGGCGAATGGGAATTATACAGGAGACACGAATGGCAAGACTGATGCTTAGTGACAGGGAAGGTTATTCAGATGAAGCAAAGGTATATCCGGTCGTAAATGGACTTATCCATGTTGAATGTCCTCCGATGTCGGGAATGATAATAAAAGATATAGAAAGCATGGGATAGATGAGATATGGGAAAGATAAGAGACTGGATGCACGGCAGTGGAAGAAAAACCGTCATAGCAGTTGTGACAGTTATTGCGGCTGCAATAGTCATACATTATTTTGTGGTGGAAAGGCATGGCAAATGGGGACTTGAGAGTGCCTACAGTGCAGGCGTCAATGAAACGGTATCACCAAAGCCACAGAAAGATTATTATGTCGGCGGCAGCAGTATAGGCGGAGTTGACAAAAATACGAAAATATCTACGGGTGATACCATAAAAAAGACTGATGAGTAGAGAGTGTGCGGTAGTTTCTCACAATAATTATATTGTATTGCTGCCGCAAAATAGGATAGCAATAACTACACAGCAAAAAAGTTGTCCGTTATTTATATATTTTCATTGCTTTTATAATTATAATTATAATATAATGTGATGAAAGGATTAAAAATATATAGCAATGTATGTTTACATACAAATTGCTTGACACAACAAACACTGACAATAACATTGGAGGTGTTTGTGGGGTTATAAAAATACCCCGGACGGAATAAAGTGCCGGATGTAAAAACGGCGGAACGGAGGAAAAAATGTACAGTTTAATTCCAGTGGTATGTGCACAGGATATCACAGCACTTGTTCGTGCACTGCCTGGTTCTGTAGCCCAGGGTCTTATCTGGGGAATTATGGCGATAGGAGTGTTTTTAACATTTAAAATACTTGATTTTGCCGATCTTACGGTTGATGGTACTATGGCAACCGGTGGTGTTGTTACGGTAATGCTTATATTGAAAGGATGGAATCCGCTTGCAGCAGTTGCAGTTGCATTTGTTGCGGGTATGCTTGCCGGACTTATAACGGGTATCTTACATACGGTACTCGGTATTCCGGATATTTTGGCAGGTATTCTTACACAGCTTTCATTATATTCGATAAATCTGAACATATCTGAAGGAAAAGCAAATCAGGCTGTAAATGTAGATATGTATAAACTCGTTGTTTCAGGCAGAGACAATCCTGCCGCGATAGTTACGGTCGTTATCATACTTTTGGTCGTTATCGCACTTATGTACTGGTTCTTTGGAACAGAGCTTGGTTTCACTATCAGGGCAACAGGATGCAATCCAAATATGTCAAGGGCACAGGGAATCAACACAAATGTTGCAAAGGTACTTGCACTTGTATTTTCAAATGGTCTTGTTGGATTTGCAGGCGGACTTCTCTCACAGTATCAGGGTAACTTCGATGTAAACATGGGCAGGGGTTCTATCGTTATCGGACTTGCTTCTGTTATCATCGGTGAGGTACTTGGAGAAGCTATATTCGGAAAGAAACTCAATTTCAGCGGAAGACTTGCATTTGTTGCTGTCGGAAGTATAATTTACTACATAGTTATCCAGTTTGTATTGTGGCTCGGTCTTCCTACAATAGATATGAAGATGTTCTCAGCTATGGTAGTTGCGATATTCCTTGCAGTTCCTTACCTCAGGGGAAAGGCTAAAAATTCATACAGAAAAGCCGCAAAAGGAGGTGCCGGAAAATGTTAGAGTTAAACAATGTGTATAAAACATTTAATCTTGGTACTATAAACGAAAAGAAGGCATTAAATGGTGTCAATTTAAAACTTGAGGATGGAGATTTTGTTACCGTTATCGGTGGAAACGGAGCAGGAAAATCTACCACTCTAAATGCTGTTGCAGGTGTATGGCCTATAGATTCGGGAAGTATTATTATTGACGGAGTTGATATGACAGGTCTTTCAGAGCATAAGAGAGCACCTTATCTTGGCAGGGTATTCCAGGATCCGATGAACGGGACAGCGGCGACAATGGAAATTATAGAAAATCTTGCTCTTGCGGCAAGAAGAGGACAGCGCAGAGGTCTTAAGTGGGGCGTTACTAAGTCTGAGAAGAAAAAATACAGAGAAATGCTTGCAAAACTTGATCTTGGTCTTGAAGATAGAATGACATCAAAAGTCGGACTTCTTTCGGGCGGTCAGAGACAGGCACTTACACTTCTTATGGCAACGATTAAAAAGCCTAAGCTTCTTCTTTTAGATGAGCATACGGCGGCACTCGATCCAAAGACCGCAGCAAAAGTGCTGGAATTATCAGATAAGATTATCGCTGACAATCATCTTACTGCTATGATGGTAACACATAATATGAGAGATGCGATAATACACGGAAACCGCCTTATTATGATGAATGAAGGAAAGGTTATTCTTGATATAAAAGGCGAGGAGAAGAAAAAACTTACTGTCGAAGATCTTCTTCAGAAATTTGAGGAAGTGAGCGGTGAGGAGTTTTCAAATGACAAGGCGTTGTTAGGATAGGTTTCAACAGAGGGATGTCACGAAAGAGTGACACCCTCTTAATAATATACATAAAAGTTTTATATTTACATAATTAAAAAAGGAAATGAGGAAAAAATGGGTCAGACTATTGCAAATGTATTTTATAAGCAAAGAGCAGACTTCTTAGAAGAACAAAAAGAAAGAGACAAAAGGCTTAAATTTCCGGATGATGTTGAAGAAATCAGAGATATTCCATATCTTAAAGATGGATTAAAAGCACACCATCTTGATGTCTACAAGTCTAAAATTATAACACCGGAGCAGGAGCATAGAAAGCTTCCAGTCATAATAAATGTACATGGAGGTGGACTTATTCTTGGAAATAAGGAGTTTAACAGATATTTTTGTGCCAAACTGTGTAAACTCGGATATATTGTATTCAGTGTGGAATACAGACTTGTGCCTGACTGTATGTTTTATGACCAGTGTGAAGATTTGTCAAGAGCATTAGATTTTATAAACGATAATCTTTCAAATTATAATGGAGATGCAGAAAGGATATTTGCAGCAGGAGACAGTGGAGGGGCGTGTCTGCTCACATACACTGCTGCGATGATGAAATGTGCCGGTATGGCAAATGGGGCAAAAGTAAAACCGGCTCAAATAGACATAAAGGCAATGGGACTTATAAGTGGAATGTTTTATACAAATAAATTTGATAAATTAGGATTGTTTCTTCCGAAATATCTTTATGGAAAAGATTATAAAAAGAGTGCATTTGCTAAGTATGTAAATCCGGAAAATAAAGAGCTGCTTAAAGCCTTGCCGCCATGTTTTCTTGTATCAAGCAGAGGTGACAATCTTAGAAAATATACACTCAATTTTTATAAAGCACTGAAACCGGTAAATACAAAAAGTGAATTGTTATATTTTAAAAAAGATAAAAAACTAACACACGCATTCAGTGTTTTTGAACCTGATTTGGCGGAAAGTTATGAAACGATGAAAAGAATGTCGGATTATTTTGCACGAATCATTGTATAGTTTGAGGATAAAATTGAAAACTAATTATTTGTTGTTCTTATAGAGTGAATAAAATTTAACATTGATTTTGCAATTATCCGAACAGTTATAATATACGGAGGTAAAGCTGTTATGGATTATAATGAAAATGAATTTAAAGAAAAAGCAAACAGAAAAGCAAGGCGTATATGGTTTGTTTTTGCGATACTTCTTTCAGCAAATTATGGTTCGGATGTATCTAAAGGATTAAATACCGCATCATATTATTTTGTATTTCTGGCACTTTGCTGGATTCCGATAATAGCTGGCGAGATATTGCTTAGAAAAAAAGGCTGGGAAACGGATTTGTATAAATATGACCTTGTTGTCGGATATGGGATTTTTTATACTTTTGTCATAAGTACGACTGAGTCACCTATAGCATTTACATATGTATTGCCGGTGACAAGTCTTTTGGTATTGTATAAGAACCGTAAATTTATGATATATTGTGGAATTGTCAATTCTATAATAATCATTATAAGTTCTGTATATCATGTAATGGGTGGTTACAATTCGGCAGCAGATATGAAAAATTACCAGCTTGAATTTTCAGCTACAGTGCTTTGTTATATATGTTATGTCATGTCGATACATCATCTTAACGAATCAGATGGTGCAATGACAAACAGTATAAAGGCTGACCTTAAACGAGTTATAACTACTGTAGAGAAAGTTAAAAAGGCAAGTAACTCTATTATGAGCGGGGTTTCCGTTGTAAGAGAGATTTCAGTTGAAAATACACATAGTGCAGGTGTTGTTGCCGATGGAATGGTTACATTGACAGATAATAACACAAAGCTTGAAAATACAACCGATTCATCGGTGGAAATGACAACTGACATAAGTTCGCAGGTAGAACGCGTGGCAGAAATGATAGAGCAGATGGTCAGCCTGACAGCAGAGTCAACAGAACACGCAAAGACAAGTTCGACAGATCTTGAGAGTCTTGTGGAGACTACTCATGCTATGACAGATCTGGCATCTGATATGGGACAGATTCTTGAAAATTTCAGGGAAGAGTTTGAAAGAGTTAAGGCTGAAACAGGCAAAATTGAAGAAATAACTGAACAGACAACATTGCTTGCATTAAACGCTTCTATAGAAGCAGCAAGAGCAGGTGAAGCAGGAAGAGGTTTTGGAGTAGTTGCACAGCAGATAAGTTCATTAAGTACAGAAACACAGTCATCATCAGGAATGATAGAGGATGCACTTATAAGGCTTCAGGAAACATCAGACAAGATGACGGCTTCTATGGAGGAGACGATAAATCTTGTTCAGGAAACATACAAGAAAGTTACAAAGACCGGGAAAAATGTTGGCAAGATAAATAATGATTCAAAACAGCTTGAAAGTCATATTCAGGAAATTGATATTGCAATGAAAGAGGTTGAAAACTCAAATCATCAGCTTGTGGATAACATGGATAGTGTATCCGGAATTGTTTCCGATATGACGGGATGTATATCATATTCAAACGAGATGAGCAGCCGTATGCTTAGTAAATATGAAGAGTCCATGACAAATATTAATGATATTGAAAAAACAGTTGAAGCTCTTATGTGTGAACTTGGTATTGGTGGTTTTATGGGAGTTGAAGATATTATGCCGGGAATGAAAGTCCAGATAACGATGGATGGTGCATCGGCAGAAGTATATCATGGTGAAGTTGAAAAGCAGAAAGACGACAGGATAGAAGTAAATCTTCCTAAATTAAATAGCGATTTGGCAAAGGATAGATTATGCAGGATGCAGATTACGGTTGGAAATGTATTATATATATGGAAAGATGCGAAAGTTGTTTCGTCAGCTTCACAAAATTCACATTTATTTGAGATACTCGTGACATCAAGACCGAAGATAAAGAACCGCAGAAAGTATCCTCGTATGGATATAAGCAATAAGTGTAAGATATTTGTTGAAGAGACCGGAAAAGAGATTGATGGACAACTTGACAATATAAGTGCAAATGGTTTTGCATTGCTCACGAAAGAGTCTTATTTTAAGGAAAACAAAGGAGCAAAGATTAAGATAACCATAGAAGATTTTGATCTTCCAAAGCATAATGTTCTCGAAGGTAAAGTCATCAGGTGCTCTGAGAATGAAGGTGTGTTCATAGTGGGATGCCAGATGCCGGAGGACGACAATGAAATAAGAGAATATGTTAATAACAGTATTTAAGCAATATGCCAAAAACTCTCAGAATCTTTTGGTTCGTGATAGTTTTTGGCATATTGTTATTTTATTCTAAGATGAAGTAGACAAAAGCTGCATTGCAATGGATAGCAGGTTTCATAATATAAGAAATGCAATATCTGACTGTTACGATGCAGGATAGATACTGACAAGATTTATTGTTCTCTTAGTTGATGGTGAAGAACTTTATCTTTATACATTTCTTCGTCAGCAGCTTTTATAAAGTCATCAAGTGAAATCTCCGGAGTAGGAATCCCGGTTATTATGCCGATACTTGCACTTACATCATAAGGATGGTTATGCATTTTATTATAAATATTGATATTTTGATGAATTTTATCCCAAAAATCATTGGCATCAAGACCATCGGCGAGGGGACCTGCCATGACAAATTCATCACCGCCAAATCTTGCACAAGTCTCATCCTGAAAGCTTGAATTTATAAGTATGTTTCCTATTGCAGAGATAGCAATATCACCATCTGAATGACCATATGTGTCATTTATCTTTTTTAATCCGTTCAAATCAACAGAGATTGCGATAAAATGTTTTTCTTCATTTATGCACCGGTTAAAATCAGGCAAAACTTTTTGATAAAAACCGCGTCTGTTTAAAAGACCGGTAAGAGGATCATGTATATATTTATTTTCAAGACTGGATATAATATTTTGCTGTCTCTGGTGTACTTTCATGGTTTCAAGTGCAGTACTTACATTCATAAGAAACTGGTAGAGCTGTTCCATATTCATTTTGTCAGGTTCATACACTAAAGCCGCATATCCAATCGTATGATCCAGTACATGCAATGGAAGAAATAGTATATTATCTTCCTCTTCAAGCACGGATTCAATATTTGGCAGAAGATTTGAAGTTTCAAAGTCAGTCATTCCCTGCCATATGGTATCGTGTTTTGATAATACAACATCCATATGATTTGAATATCCGAAATGAAGTGATGCATTATCGTCCAAAATGTCGGACAATTCTTCATCTTCTGTCAGGAAATTATCAACAACGCAAAGCCAGAAACGATGGCTGAAAAAATTTTTTGCATACCGTGTTAGTTTGTCAAACATACCTTGAAATGAGGTGTTGTCGTTAAGGTCGGCAGTCATGTTTATCTGGTCTTTATTAAATTGAATCTGAGCGTCATACCTGTTGTTTAGGTTATATGAAAGGTTATTGTATTTTTTAATGCTGTCATAATGACATCCGCATGAACCGCCTATTATAACATTGGAATTTATATAGTTGGCGGCAGGAACTTCCTTATGATTAAAAATATCATTTAAAATATCAAATGCTTTTATAACTGCATTTTCATAATCATGCTGTGCGGTAGTGATAGCAGGATAGTGCTCGATAGCCTGTATCAGACCATCAAATCCGGTAATGGCTATTTCCTGTGGAAGGTCATATCCTGCATTGATAAGTGAATTGTATGCCGTGATAGCCATCGTATCATTGGCACAAGCTATTGCCTGTGGCATCGGAAGCTCACTGTTTATAAAATCTTTTATGACTTTTTTGGTAGGAATACTCCAAAATCCACCATATCCTATACGTTCTTCCTCAATAGGAATATTATGTTCTTTAAGAACTTTTTTATAAATGTCGATGCGTTCATCTGAATAGGCGTTTCCCTTTATACCGGCAATAAAATTGATGCAGGTATAATGGTGATCTTCTATAAGATGACATAATATTTTTTCAAGTGCAGTCTTATAATCAAAATTTATATTGTAGCAGCCCTCAATATAGTGGTCTATTGAAATTACCGGTATATTATTAAGTTTTGCGTGACGAATAAGATCATCACGGACGGCAGGACATTTTATCGTTTCCGGCAATATTATCATGGCATCTATGAGTTTATAATTTATAAGGCTGAATATACAACTCTCACCTATATCGTGTTTACCCTGTGAAGCTGCTCTGTACAAATCACTAAAGGAACGGAAAAATAGTATTTTGTAGTTGTTTTTTTTGGCATATTCAGTAAAATAATTCATATAGTATTTGATGGAGTCTGAATCAATTGCAGCACAACAGACAGCTATAATGCGATTTTTAATACTTAACATTTTTCACGACCTTTCCTAAATAAAATAATATGATGCAATGAAGCAATCCGTGGTGTCCGTTTTGGGACAAAGCACATTTTGTCCATGACATCATAATATCAGTTATATAAAAATAATTTGCCGATTTACATTCTTTTATTATAATAAAAAAAAGAAAGAACTGCAACAATATATTTGGAATTATTTTCGTTGTGGGTAACAGTTCAGCCATAAAAAGATAATTGGCAATACAATGAGCTTGTTCATTGTATTGTTAAGTACCTTTTTATGGTAGAATAGCCTTTCATTTATTATATGAGATAAACATAAGCTGCAAAGCAGCGACTGACAGCTCGCTGGCAGTTTTATGAATGTAATAAATGAAAGGCTGAACTGTTACCGCTGTGGATGATTTGATGCAGCGAATAATATATGAGTTTTTATTTAACAGTTAAAATGAAACGAACATATGTGCTTGAAAACATAAATATTTGGTGTTAAGATAAAAGAAATATTTATGTTGCAATGTTGATAAGATGATTTAGAAATGAGGTTTTTATGGCAAAACATGAGGAAGTTAAGAAGTATATAAAGATAAGAAAGGCATCTGAGCATAATCTTAAAGGTATTGATATTGATATTCCAAGGGATGAGTTTGTGGTTCTTACGGGACTTAGCGGTTCGGGAAAGTCATCTCTTGCATTTGATACAATCTATGCGGAGGGACAGAGAAGATATATGGAGTCTCTGTCTTCTTATGCCAGACAGTTTTTGGGGCTTATGGAAAAACCTGATGTCGAGAAGATAGAAGGACTTCCGCCGGCTATTTCTATTGATCAGAAGTCTACAAACAGAAATCCGCGTTCGACTGTAGGTACTGTTACGGAGATTTATGATTACTTCAGACTTCTCTATGCGAGAGTTGGAATACCACATTGTCCTAAGTGTGGAAAAGAGATAAAGAGACAGACGGTAGACCAGATATGTGATGAGATTATGAAGCTTGAAAAAGGCACGAGATTACAGCTCCTTGCACCTGTTGTCAGAGGTAGAAAGGGTGAACATATCAAAGTTTTGGAAAGTGCCAGAAAGAGCGGTTATGTAAGAGTTGTCGTTGACGGTCACATCTATGAACTGTCAGAGGATATAAAGTTAGAGAAAAATAAAAAGCATGATATAGAGATAATGGTTGACAGGCTTGTTGTAAGAGAGGGAATAGAAAAGAGACTTACCGATTCTATTGAAAATGTTATGAGACTTTCTGACGGGCTTCTTATAGTAGATATTCCGGGTAAAGAACAGATTAGATTCAGCCAGAGTTTTTCGTGTGCTGACTGTGGTGTGAGCATTGATGAGATAGAGCCGAGGACATTCTCTTTTAACAATCCTTTTGGTGCGTGTGAGGTATGCCACGGTATCGGTTATAAGATGGAGTTTGCCGAGGAACTTATGATACCTGATCCTTCGTTGAGTATCACAGATGGGGCACTTGTCGTAAACGGATGGCAGTCTGTTACAAACAAGACAAGCTATGCCAGATGTGTCCTTGATGCACTTGCTAAGGAGTATGGTTTTGATCTTGATACCCCTTATCAGGACCTTCCTGAAAATATCAGGCATATGCTTATGCACGGAACGGATGGCAGGAGTGTACAGGTACACTACAGAGGTCAGCGTGGCGTTGGTGTCTATGATGTTGTTTTTGAGGGAATTATCAAAAATGTCGAGAGAAGATACAGGGAGACAGCGTCAGAGAGCACCAAGAAAGAGTATGAGAGTTTTATGAGAATAACACCTTGTAAGGCTTGTAAAGGAAAAAGACTCCGCCCGGAAGCACTTGCAGTAACAGTTGGGGACAAAAATATCGCCCAGATAACTGAACTTTCAATAATAGAACTTAAAAATTACCTTGATAACCTTGAACTTACAAAAAATCAGTTAAATATAGGCAGGGTTGTACTTAAAGAGATAAAAGCAAGAGTTGGATTTCTCGTTGAGGTAGGTCTTGAGTATCTCTCACTTTCAAGATACACGGCGAGTCTTTCAGGTGGTGAAGCACAGCGTATCAGACTTGCAACGCAGATAGGTTCGGGGCTTGTAGGAGTTGCCTATATACTTGATGAGCCGAGCATAGGACTTCACCAGAGGGACAATGATAAGCTGCTCGGTGCGTTGATGAAGTTAAAAGACCTCGGAAATACACTTATCGTTGTAGAACATGACGAAGATACGATGCTTGCGGCTGACTATATAGTAGACATAGGACCTGGAGCCGGTTCACATGGCGGCAAAGTGATTGCGACTGGAACGGCAAAAGACATCATGGCTTGCAAGGAGTCGATAACAGGTGATTATTTAAGCGGCAGAAAAAAGATACCTGTTCCTGAGGTGAGAAAAGAGCCTACAGGCTGGATAAAGGTAAAAGGTGCAAAAGAAAATAATCTCAAAAATATAAATGTAGAGTTTCCGACGGGAGTTATGACCTGTGTTACGGGAGTTTCAGGTTCGGGAAAAAGTTCGCTTGTAAATGAGATACTTTACAAGTATATGGCAAAACAGTTGAATAGGGCGAGAACTATACCGGGACTTTGCAATAGTGTTGAGGGTCTTGAACAGCTTGACAAGGTTATCAATATAGACCAGTCTCCGATAGGAAGAACACCACGCTCAAATCCTGCAACTTATACAGGGGTATTTGATATGATAAGAGATTTGTTTGCCGCAACACCTGATGCAAAAGCGAAAGGATATAAAAAAGGCCGTTTCAGCTTCAATGTAAAGGGAGGAAGATGTGAAAACTGCCACGGTGATGGAATTATAAAGATAGAGATGAACTTTCTGCCGGATGTATATGTTCCTTGCGAGGTATGCGGCGGAAAGAGATACAACAGGGAAACGCTCGATGTAAAATATAAAGGCAAGAGCATATATGATGTGCTGGACATGACAGTGGAAGAAGCACTCACATTCTTTGAAGCAGTACCGACTATCAGAAGAAAGATAGAAACACTTTATGAAGTGGGACTTTCATATATAAAACTCGGTCAGCCGTCAACAACGCTTTCAGGTGGTGAAGCACAAAGAATCAAACTTGCCACAGAACTTAGCAGGAGAAGTACGGGAAAAACGGTATATGTACTTGATGAGCCGACAACAGGACTTCATTTTGCAGATGTGCACAAACTCGTTGACATATTGAGGAGACTTACAGAGAATGGCAATACCGTTATTGTGATAGAGCATAATCTTGATGTTATAAAAACAGCAGATTATATAATTGACTTAGGTCCTGAGGGAGGAGCAAAAGGTGGAACAGTCATAGCAAAGGGCACACCTGAAAAGGTGGCAAAAAGCAAGAAGTCTTATACAGGGGCATTTATAAAGAAGATGCTTGAGAGGTGATTGCGAATATCAGCTTACCTGACAGATTATGATGGTTTTGCAAATGCTTAGTGGGAGATAAAAAGTGGAGAGGAGATATGCTTATGGATAAGAAAAATGACAACTCATTTTTTGCCATGCTGTCGAGGATGAAATATATTGAAAGATGGGCATTGATGCGTAATTCGCTTAGGGAGAATGTCAGTGAACATTCTCTCGAAACAGCGATGGTTGCTCATGCTCTAGCCATTATAGGAAATTGCAGGCTCGGTATGGACTATGATATTGAGCATATAGCGTTGCTTGCAATGTATCATGACTGTACGGAGATTATTACCGGAGATATGCCGACACCAGTTAAATATTACAACACTGAAATAAAAGATGCCTATAAGGAGATTGAGGTAAATGCGGCGAAAAATCTTCTTTCAAGACTTCCTGAGGATATGGCTTTGGAGTATGAAAAATATCTTTTGCCAAAAGAGGATGCATCAGTTATGAGACTTATAAAAGCGGCAGATAAAATATCGGCTCTTATCAAGTGCATAGAGGAAGAAAAAACAGGAAACAGAGAGTTTAATCATGCGAGAGAGTCAACTTTTAAGGCGATAAGAGAATTAGAGTGCAAAGAAGCTGAGATATTCTGTGAGGAGTTTGTGCCGGAGTATGAAAAGACGCTGGATGAGTTGAACTGAGAATGAGTATTTCCACACTTCCAGTGCGTAGAATACTAAGCGGTAGGAAAAGTAAAGGTGATTGACGATTATATTTGAGTCAATTATAATATATCTGATTATGTGAACTAATAATGTACTCTCGGTATCTTCTCAAAACGAGTCATTTCGGCTGCATTTCCGATATACTGTTTCCATTTTCTCGTCGTACACACCGTGTACGCACTGCGAAAATGTCATTGTATATCAAAAATCCATCTCGAAATTCTTCGTTCAGAAGATTCCGAGAGTACATAATATAGGATAGGAGTGAATTATGAAAATATCTGTAAGTAACATAGGTCTGATAAATCGTGCCGATATTGAACTGGATGGAATAACTGTCATTGGCAGGGATTTTTGGAAGAATATGAAAAGAAATGCCGTTTGATTAATGATTAAGTAAGAAAAACTCTATGAAAAACACAGAAAATGAGGTATATTATGGAACAGGACGAGATATATGGAGAATTTGCCTATGTCTATGATGAGTTCATGGATAACATTCCCTATGAACAGTGGCATGATTATCTTCATGGTTTATTGATAAAATATGGTGTTACAGACGGAATAGTGGCAGATCTTGCCTGTGGTACAGGTACAATGACAAAGTTGCTTGCAGATGACGGGTATGATATGATAGGTGTCGATATGTCATATGAGATGCTTGAGGTTGCAAGGCAGAAGTATTGCTGTCAGGATTTTGATGAAATTCCATATGAAAGTGAAAGTAAGTCTGATAGTTTGAAGGATGCTATGGAGTATAACGCACAGGGACAGGAAACAGGCGAGAGTAAAAATGAGATACTGTTTTTAAATCAGGATATGCGTGAACTTGACCTTTACGGTACTGCCGCCGCTATGGTGTGTGTCTGTGACGGCATGAATTATATAACGGATGAAAATGATCTGCTTAAGGTTTTTAAAAAAGTAAAGATTTTTCTTGATTTTGGAGGAATTTTTATTTTTGACATGAAAACGGGACATTTTTATGAGAATATACTTGGCAGCAGGACGATTGCAGAGAACAGAGAGGATGCAAGTTTTATATGGGAAAATGAATTTCATAAGGATACAGGCGTCAATGAATATCTGCTTACGATATATAGTCTTGTTGATGATGAGAACGACCTTTTTGAAAGGTCGGAAGAAATTCATCACCAGAGGGCATATGATATTAAGTTTGTAAGAGATTGTCTTGAAAAGGCGGGGCTTTCATGTCTTGAAGTTTATGACGCTTTCACGGAAAATGCGGCGAAAGAGGACAGCGAGAGGATTTATTTCGTGGCACAGCGACCTGAAAAAAAGACTATTTTAGCGTAAAATGAGAACTAATAAGTAACAGTTCAGCCATGAAATAAACAAAAGCTGCAAAGCAGCGACTGACAGCTTGCTGGCTGGTTTATGAATGTAAGAAATGAAAGGCTGAACTGTTACACTAATAATACAATGAATAAGCTTATTGTATTGACAAATATCATTTTATTGTTCACCAGTTACAGATAAATATAAATGGATACTACTGATTAAAAAGTTCAAAAATATCATCAGAAACGGAGATTAAAAATGAGTGAATATAAAGATTATATAGTTAGGGCAACAGCGGCAGACCATCAGCTTAGAGCGTTTGCGGTTACGAGTAAGGATATTGTTGAGAAAGCAAGGGAAATACATAACACAAGCCCGGTTGCAACAGCGGCTATCGGCAGACTTCTTACGGCAGCTTCAATGATGGGAAGTATGATGAAAGGTGAAAAAGATGTGCTCACACTTCAGATAGAATGTGGTGGTCCTATCGGCGGCATAACTGTTACGGCTGACTCAAACGCAGATGTAAAGGGATATGTAAACAATCCGAATGTTATACTTCCTCCAAATGCACAGGGAAAGCTTGATGTTTCGGGTGCACTCGGACCGGGATTTTTAAATGTTATAAAAGATATAGGTCTTAGAGAGCCTTACAATGGACAGACACATCTTGTATCAGGTGAGATAGCAGAAGACCTGACATATTATTTTGCAACATCTGAGCAGGTTCCGTCTTCGGTGGGTCTTGGAGTTCTTATGGATAAGGATAATCATGTGCGTCAGGCAGGAGGTTTTATAATTCAGGTTATGCCGGACACAGATGATGAGGTTATTGACAAGCTGGAGGCAAGACTTGGCGAAGTTCATTCTGTTACAGAGATGCTTGATAAGGGCATGACTCCTGAGGATATTTTGAATTATGTACTTGAGGGAATGGATGTGGAGATACTTGAAACTGTACCTACGCAGTATAAATGTGACTGTTCGTTCGAGCGGGTATCAAAGGTTATAGCAAGTCTGGGAAAAAAAGAACTGCAGGAAATGATAGATGACGGTAAGCCGGTAGAAGTTAATTGTCAGTTCTGCGGCTCACATTATAAATTTGATACGGAGCAGTTGAAAGAGTTTATAAAATAACTGTTTTAGATTAAGCAAACAGGCAGAAAAAATATATTAAAAGTATTGTGATAATCAAGCAGATAATGATTATGAGATACATGAAACGACTGAGAGATATACAGCGTAGATTAAGGAGATAATGTTCAGATGTCTTTAAAGCCTTTAAAAAAGAAAAAATATATACTTTTTACAGTTACATTTATTTGCTTTTTACTTTTTTTGAATCTGGGTAAGAGTCACAAAGAGCTTAAGGCAGATGCGATAGGTGTCGTAAATGTGAACGGGTATTTAAATGTACGAAAAGGACCGGGGATAGCTTATGCTAAATTACAGGCAGGCGGAACATCAGTTGTGCTGTCAAATGGACAGAAGGTTATCGTTATTGAAAAAAATGGAGACTGGTATCATATTAAATTTACGCAAAACAGTAGAAATCTCAACGGTTATGTAAATAAAAAATATTTAAAATTTAAAACAGGTAAAACATATACTTCAATAGTAGGATATGTGTCTTCTGAGACAAATGTAAGAAAAAATCTTAATGCAAAAAAGGAATATCTTACAAAAGATGGCAAAAAAATCACACTTCCTTCAAAAAGAAAAGTAAGAATATACATTGAAAAAAAATCCGGAGTGAAAAGATGGTATTATGCTTTATTTGTATATGAGGGAACATCTTATAAGGGATATATAGCAGCAGAAAATGTGAATGTTTCATATGGGACAGGACTTCCGGGAATATCAAAGAGCAGTAGAAATCTTAATATGTTAAAAACACCGGGAAAGGCTATTGTTATTACCAATTCATCAGGCAGAGAAATAGTTGTAAAAAATGGTGACCAGTTTGTTATTTTAGGGGAAAGGACGGTCGCATCAAAAAGATATTTTAAGGTGAAATTCATATCGGCAAAGATAACACATACAGGGTATATTTTGGCTGACAATGTATATTTTCAGATAATCAAAGGGAAAAGTGCAAGTGCAACAAAAAAACCTGCAGTGACAAAGAAACCGACAGTGACAGCTAAACCTTCAAAGAAACCTGATGCAACGGCAGCACCTAAAGTGACGGAAAAGCCGACAGCTGCACCTGAAACTAATGCTGAATTTAAGAAAAATCTGAAAAAGGCAGGATTTCCGGATGATTATATAACGGAACTTGTAAAACTTCATGAGAAATATCCATGTTGGGAGTTTAAGCCTTATAAGACCGGTTTAAAATGGTCTACGGTCATAAATAATGAGTCAAAGGTAGGGCTTAATCTTTTGAGTATAAATAAGTCATATGCGTGGAAATCGACAGAAGCAAAGGCTTATGACTGGACAAAGGACAGGTATATACCATACGATGGAAGTACCTGGGTTACGGCATCAAAAAAAGCGGTAAAATATTATATGGATCCGCGAAATTTCCTTGATGAAAGAGGAATTTTCCAGTTTGAGAGTCTTGAGTATCAGAGGGGAAGTCAGACACAGTCGGGTGTTGAAAATATCTTAAAAAATACACCTATGTATAATAAAAAATATACATATAAGAGCAGCGGCAAAAATGTGAGTGTCAAATATTCAAAAACATTTATGACGGCTGCAAAAAAATCTAAGGTAAGTCCTTATCATCTTGCGTCACGAGTGAAGCAGGAGGTTGTAATAAATGCGAATAAAATGAGCAGCTCGGTATCTGGAACTGTATCCGGATATAAAGGAATATACAATTTTTATAATATCGGTGCAAATAACAGTGTTGTTGCCGGAGGTGCAGTGGCAAACGGATTGAAATGGGCGAAAACGGGAAAGACCTATCTTCGCCCGTGGAATAACAGATACAAGTCATTAGTCGGCGGTGCACAGTATATAGGAAAAAATTATATAAATATGGGACAGAATACTCTGTACCTTGAAAAATTTAATGTCACAGCTAAAAACAGGTATAATCATCAGTATATGGGAAATATAGAAGCACCAAACAATGAGGCGACAAAAACAGTTGCGGCTTATGGTGTGATAGACAAAAATATGTCGATGGTATTTTCAATACCGGTGTATGATAATATGCCTGAGGAAGCATGTGATGTTCCGTCCGGTGGCAAGAATCCAAACAATTATCTGAGTACGCTTTATATTAAAGATCATGCGTTTGACAGTAAGTTTGTGCTTGGAGATAACGGAACAAAGACATATACACTTACGGTGAACAACAGTGTTTCAAGTGTAAAGATATGTGCTTCAAAGGTAAGCAAACATTCGACGATGACAGGCACAGGAATAAAGAGCCTTGAAGTCGGGACAAATACTTTCTATGTAAAAGTGAAATCTGAAAGCGGAAATACAAGAAAATACAAAATTGTTGTGACACGAAAATAGATGATATTGTATTAGTGGTGGCAGGGGTGATTTGATTGAAAAAAGAAAGAAAAACTAATATATTTTATAAGTTTGCATTTGCATTATTTTTTTTAATGGTATGCATAAATACCAAAGCTGTAAATGTGAGTGCGGCAAGTGCTGAGGTGTCGATAAGGGCATCATCCGGTCAGGTTTCAAAAGGGGATATAGTTTATGTGATAATCACGATAAATTCATCTGATGCCATGAGTGGCTTTGAGGGCAGTTTTTCTTATGACAGCAGGGTCCTTCAGTATATGACAGGCGGGAGTGTTGCAAGTGGCAATGACAACCGGTTTCAAATAGAAGATACAGGCAGGGAGACCGGGGTGAACAGTCTTAAATATTCCATTAAGTTTGTCGCGAGAAAAGAGGGCAGTACATCAATAGAATTAAAACAGCCATATGCAGTATATAATTCAGAAGATTCTTCAAAGATGTCAGTATCTTCCGACACACTTAATATAATGGTTAAGAGTAAGAGTGCTAAAAAAGCGGATGCACCCCAAAAAAATGACAATAAAGAGCCTGACGGTAAAGAACCGGCAGGGACAGAAAAACCTTACGATGGCAAAAAAAATAATGATGAGTCTGCGAAAGATGATATAAAGCCGAGTGAAAGTCCGAAACCTAAAACGAAAAAGAAAAAAATAAACGCTGATGATAAAAAAAATACTACAAAAAATGCGGTTAAGAGTGTGACCGCAACATATCAGAACAGCGTTATAACCATTCATTATAATGAAGAATATAAGGTTGTTCCGCTAGAGAATGACAAGGATATTCCGACAGGGTTTGGAAAAACAGAGATAGTTCTAAGTGGTCATGTCATAACGGCATATGCCACCGAAGATAATCTTGAGCATAAATTTGTACTTATATATTGTAAATGCGGAAGACAGGAGCCGGAGTTTTATCTGTATGATACGGAAAATGACAGCTTTATGCCCTATGATAAAGTAAAAGCATGGTACAAAGAAAGTATCGGAAATACTGTTGTAGGTTCAGATTCTGTCAGTGAAACAAAATTAAAGACGATGAAATATATTGTGGGAATAATGGTTATCATATGTCTGTTGATGTTTATAGGAATGATAACAATATATTTGCATTATCGGCAGAATAATAATATTATAAGTGCATATGGTGGTATTTCAGACGGCAGTGCCGGTGGTATTGATAATGCCGGAACTGTTGACAGCACAGATACAATAGAATATATGGGAAAGATAAAACACACATATGGTGAAAATATGCCGAAATTTGACAGTCTAAAAGATGGTATGTCAAAAAAAGATGTATCAGGAACAGATATATCAGAAAAAGAGATGTTGGGAGATAATAACGAAAAAACAGATTTGGATTCGTTTGAGGAAAAAAGTAACAACATTACGCATTATTGGCATAGAGAATGAGAGTAAAAATTATGAAATAAGAAAGCCGTATAGCAGCGGTTGACAGCCTGGTTACAGATTTATGGATATAAGAAATTAAAGACTTAGCTGTTGCAGGCAGACTAATAAAATGAAGGAGTTTTGAGCGTATGCGAAATAAATTTACCAAAAGTGCACAAAAAGCACTTGATAATTCGTTGGGTGTCGCAAAATCATTTGGACACGGTTATATTGGAACTGAACATCTGCTTATAGCACTTGTAAAAACTAAGGGTGTTGCAGCAGAGGTTATGCGTGAGAACGGAGTGGAAGAAGAAAAACTCAGGGTTCTTATAGAGGAAATGATTGAAACAGGCGAGGGAGTAGCGGTGGCAGAAAGACCGCAATATACACCAAGAGCCAGAAAGATTATTGAAAACAGCATAACCGAGGCGGAGAGATTAGGCTCAGCTCAGGCGGGAACAGAGCATATCCTTATTGCAATGCTTAAAGAGACGGAGTGTCTTGGAGTAAGACTTCTCAATACGAGAGGGATAAATGTCCAGAAACTCTATGTGGATCTTCTTACGGCGACGGGGCAGGATGTAAACAGTGCCAAAAATGAGTATATGATGCAGAAAAGCAGAAGGAATAAATCTGCAACACCGATGCTTGACCAGTACAGCAGAAATCTTACCGAGTATGCAAAAGACGGAAAACTTGATCCGGTCATAGGCAGGGACAGAGAGATTACAAGACTTATAGAGATACTTAGCAGAAGAACAAAGAACAATCCGTGTCTTGTCGGAGAACCGGGTGTCGGAAAGACGGCAGTGGTTGAGGGACTTGCACAAAAGATTGCGGTAGGTGATGTGCCTGATATTATTAAGGACAAAAAGGTGCTCACACTTGATCTTTCAGGAATGGTCGCAGGTTCAAAATACAGAGGAGAGTTTGAGGAGAGGATAAAAAGGGCTGTAAGAGAAGTTACACAGTCGGGAAATATTCTTTTATTTATAGATGAGATACACACTATTATCGGAGCAGGTGGTGCAGAGGGTGCACTTGATGCGGCAAACATATTAAAGCCGTCACTTGCAAGAGGTGAACTTCAGCTTATCGGAGCAACAACGCTAGACGAGTACCGCAAGTATATAGAAAAAGATGCAGCTTTAGAACGCCGTTTTCAGCCGGTAGATGTAAGTGAGCCGGACACGGAGGAGACTATTGCGATACTTGCAGGTCTTAAAGAAAGATATGAGGAGCACCACGGAGTAAAGATAAGTGACAGTGCCATAGTATCGGCAGTAAAAATGTCTGAGAGATATGTAAATGACAGATTTCTTCCTGACAAGGCGATAGATGTTATTGACGAGGCGGGGGCTAGAGTCAGTCTTAGCAGATACCTTTCAACACCTGAACTCCGTGAGCTTGAAGAAGATATATTAAGGTGGGAAAAAGAAAAAGAGGATGCCATTAGAAATGAAGATTATGCCCATGCCGGAGAGCTAAAGAAAATGCAGTCTGATGCAGAAAAAAGACTTGAAAAACTTCGCACTGACATAGAGAAAGAGAAAAACAGAAAAGAAGTATGTGTGGATGAAAATGATGTGGCAGCGGTTATCGCCGACTGGACAAAAATACCGGTTCAAAAGCTTCAGGAGGAAGAGACAGAGCGTCTAAAAAAACTTGAGAGCATACTTCATGAGAGAGTAGTCGGACAGGAAGAAGCTATCGAAGCAGTATCAAAAGCTGTGAGACGAGGAAGGGTAGGGCTTAAAGATCCGAACAGACCGATAGGCTCATTCCTTTTCTTAGGACCAACAGGTGTAGGAAAAACGGAACTTTCAAAGGCACTTGCTGAAGCTGTATTTGGAAAAGAAAATGAGATAATAAGAGTTGATATGTCCGAATATATGGAGAAACACAGTGTTTCAAAAATGATTGGTTCACCTCCGGGATATGTAGGATATGAAGAGGGTGGTCAGTTAAGCGAAAAAGTGAGGAGACATCCTTATTCAGTCGTACTCTTTGACGAAATCGAAAAGGCTCATCCTGATGTATTTAACATTCTTCTTCAAATACTTGAAGATGGTCATGTTACGGATGCACAGGGAAGAAAGGTAAGTTTTAAGAATACTATCATCATTATGACTTCAAATGCAGGTGCACAGCGTATAGTATCGCCTAGCCGCCTTGGTTTTGGTACTGACGACAGTGAGGAAGCCGATTACAAAAAGATGAAAGAGGGCGTTATGGATGAAGTAAAGAAAATCTTCAAGCCTGAGTTTATAAACAGAATTGATGAAGTACTTGTATTCCATATGCTCACAAAAGAAAATCTCAAAGAGATAGTAAGAATACTGCTCAGAAACCTTAGCAGCAGAACCAATGCACAGATGCGTATAAATCTTGCTGTATCAGAGAAAGCAGTAGAATATATTGCAGACAAAGGATTTGACAAAAATTATGGTGCAAGACCTATAAGAAGAGCAATACAGACAGAGATAGAAGATCTTCTTGCAGATAAACTTCTTGCAGGAGAAGTTAAGGCGGGAGAGAAAGTAAATGTTGATTATGATGAAACTGAGAAAAAGATAATCATATCAGTGGAACAGTAGAAAATAGCTGCAGCTTCAAACAAATCGATTTGTTTTAGACAACTTGACAACGGAAATCAAAATTATAAAAAAGTGATAACAGTTCAGCCTTCCATTTATTACATTCATAAATCTGCCGGTAAAATGTCAGTCGCTGCTACGCAGCTTATGTTTACCTCATGTAATAAATGAAAGGCTATTCTACCATAAAAATATAATCAGCAATACAATGAGCAAGCTCAGATATTACGATTATATTTTTATGGCTGAACTTGTTACAAAAAAGTGACTAAAATCCGATATATTTTTTTGCAAATTGCAACAAAATGTGATATTCTAAGAGTAAATCAGTAACAGTTCAGTCATAAAAGAAATGATGAATTGTTACTTAAAGCAAAATACAATAAGCGGAAAGAAAATATGAGTGAAACGCTTATTCATTCCGCATAATTATTTCGTCAAAATAAAAGGACATAGGAGGAAAGATTATGGCTGTTATAAAGGAATTGATTCGCAAGGAGAACGACGGAACATTAAGTTTTGGAAACTTTGAGTTTGACACAAAACAGAAGAAATCTGATTTTGAGTATGAGGGAGATTTATATAAGGTAAAGACCTTTAAAGAGATAACAAAACTTGAGAAAAACGGATTGTTCGTTTATGAATCAGTACCGGGAACTGTTGTAACTGAGATGAAGAATACTGATAGTGAAATGAGTTTCATGGTAGAGGGCTGGGAGGACAGTTCTATTACGGTTGAGCTTGAGCCTGATACAGAATATAAAGTATTTGTAGATGGTACAAATATCGGTAAAATGAAGTCAAATCTTGCTGGAAAGATTAGTATAAGCATAGAGGTAGAGCCTGAAAAGCAGTATAAGATTCAGGTTGTTAAGTTGTAATATTTATAAACTTGCCAAGTAGTGTAATATGACACAATAATCATAGCTGTTCACGCATAAGTGTGGACAGCAGCCGATAATGAGGATAAGTAT
Source organism: Clostridium sp. AF34-13 (assembly GCF_003477845.1). NCBI lineage: Bacteria > Bacillati > Bacillota > Clostridia > Eubacteriales > Clostridiaceae > Clostridium > Clostridium sp. AF34-13. Next base: position 106,721 of record NZ_QUEB01000005.1, on the reverse strand, counting down.
GGCAAAATCTAAAAAAAAGACGGTTTTTTTCTGTAAGCAGTGCGGATATGAATCATCTAAGTGGCTTGGACAGTGTCCCGGATGTCATGAGTGGGATTCATTTGTTGAAGAACCAGTTGCAAAAGCGGTACCGGGAGTTTCGGGTACCGTTTCTGCGACTAAAAAGGATGCAGTTCCGACGCTGCTTTCTAATGTTACCACAGATGATGAAAACAGAATAAGTACAAAAATATCAGAGATGGACAGAGTTCTCGGAGGAGGTATTGTTGTCGGTTCGCTTGTGCTCGTGGGAGGTGATCCCGGCATAGGAAAATCAACACTTTTGCTTCAGATGTGCAGAAATCTTTCGGATGAGGGTAAAAAAGTTCTCTATGTATCAGGTGAGGAATCACTTCGCCAGATAAAAATGAGAGCAGAGAGACTTGGAACATTTTCTAGAGACATTTCCATATTGTGTGAGACGGATCTTGATATAATATCAAACAGCATAACTGACATGATGCCTGATGTTGTCATAATAGACTCGATACAAACTATGTATAGGGAAGATGTAGGCTCTGCACCAGGAAGCGTAAGCCAGGTAAGGGAAGCTACAAGTATTCTTATGAGGATAGCAAAGGGGCTTCATATAACGGTATTTATCGTCGGCCATGTTACAAAAGAAGGTGTGGTGGCAGGTCCGAGGGTTCTCGAACATATGGTAGATACGGTGCTTTATTTTGAGGGAGACGGTGGTGCATCGTTCAGATTTTTAAGAGGAGTAAAGAACAGATTTGGTTCGACAAATGAGATCGGTGTATTTGAGATGCGTGCAGATGGGCTTAGGGAAGTTTTAAATCCATCTGAATATATGCTTCAGGGAAAGCCTGAAAATGAAGCCGGGTCGGTTGTTGCGTGTTCTATAGAGGGGACAAGACCGATACTTGTTGAGGTACAGGCACTTGTGTGCCGCACTAATTTTAATATGCCTAGAAGAACATCAGCGGGTACTGATTATAACAGGGTAAATCTTCTATTGGCAGTAATGGAAAAAAGGATAGGGCTGCATCTGGGCGACTGCGACGCATATATAAATGTCGCAGGAGGTATGAGGATAAATGAGCCTGCACTTGACATGGGCATAGTTCTTGCTGTTCTTTCAAGTTATAAAAATATAGCTATTGACAGTAAGACGATATGTTTTGGCGAGGTTGGACTTGTAGGCGAGGTAAGAGCAGTAAACCAGGCAGAGCAGAGAGTTCTCGAAGCTGCAAAACTTGGTTTTGACAGATGTATTATGCCTAAAGTAAATTGTGAAAGTTTAAGTATTGACAGTTCACAGTTAAAAGGGATGAAACTTGTAGGAGTTAAGAGTATATATGAATTGCTGGAGGAAATATAAATGGAGTTGAAGGAAACAGAAAAAACTACGGAAGTTGTATTGGAGAGAATGGAAAATACAATGATGAATCTTGAACAAATGTCATTTGATTCAATAAATATAACTGACCGTATAGTTACATTACTTAGTGATGCCAGAGAACTGTTTGCAGCTTTCAAGACAGGTGATGAAAAAGATAAAGAAGAAGCATTACAGGGAGTTGAAAGCATTTTTAATCAACTTTTGGAGACTTCATTTGAAGTAAACAATGTATCTCATGAATTGGAAAAAGAAACTGTATATCAGAGAGAAACTGTAGATTCTATCAGGCAGATAGTTGATTATCTGTATGCCATATCCGGTGACGGAATGTTTTGATTTTTATATTAAATATATATTTTATTAAAATGTGATACTTGTAAAAGATATTATAGGAATGGAGATAATCGTGGGAAAATATGAATTTATCGCACCATGTCATTTTGGACTGGAAGCGGTTTTAAAGAAAGAGATAATACGACTCGGATACGAGATAGTAAAAGTGGAAGATGGAAAAGTGACATTTACGGGGGATTCAGATGCAATCTGCCGTGCAAATATATTTCTTAGAACAACAGAAAGAATACTGCTTAAGATAGGCAGCTTTAAGGCAACTACATTTGATGAACTCTTTGAGGGGACAAAAGCACTGCCGTGGGAAAATTACATTCCTGAAAACGGAAAGTTCTGGGTTACGAAAGCTACATCCATAAAAAGTAAGTTATTCAGTCCGTCAGACATACAGTCCATTATGAAAAAGGCAATGGTTGACAGACTTAAATCCAAATATAATGTAAGTTGGTTTCAGGAGGATGGAGCAAGTTATCCGGTGAGGGTAACTATAATGAAAGATGAAGTAGTGGTGGGGCTTGACACATCGGGAGAGTCGCTTCACAAGAGAGGTTATCGTCTTGCCACCGTAAAAGCACCGATTACGGAGACGCTTGCAGCGGCGCTTATCATGCTCACACCGTGGAATAAAGAACGCATACTGCTCGACCCGTTCTGCGGAAGCGGTACATTTCCTATTGAAGCGGCAATGATAGGAGCAAATATCGCACCGGGCATGAACCGTTCGTTTATTTCCGAGGAATGGACACATATCATTCCTAAAAAAGAGTGGTATGATGCCATTGATGAAGCCGAGGATATGATAATCAGAGACATAGAGATGGATATACAGGGCTACGATATAAGTGAAAATGCGATAAAAGCAGCAATGGAAAATGCGAGAAATGCGGAGGTGGACCATCTTGTTCATTTCCAGAGACGACCGTTAAACCAGACGAGCCACCGAAAGAAATATGGTTTTATCATAACAAATCCACCATACGGAAGACGACTCGATGAACCTGACGAAATGCCTTCACTTTATAAAGAGATAGGAAATGTCTATAGAAGTCTTGACTCATGGTCAATGTATCTTATAACAGCTTATGAGCAGGCTGAAAAGTACATCGGCAGGAAAGCGGACAAAAACCGCAAGATATATAACGGCATGATGAAAACATATTTTTATCAGTATATGGGACCAAAGCCGCCGAGAAGATAGTGCTGTAAAATTCGCGTGTTAATTATGTTGCAAAAAAAGGTGTATATAGTATAATAATGTTAATATTATTTGGAATATCAGGCAGAACACAGGAGTCTGCTGATTTTTGGGGCGAATAGAAATAATCTGAACAGGGGAACTTTATTTTATAATAGAGTTCCCTAAAATATTGTTTTTAGATGTGGCAGAATTGTTGCTTTTCAGATGCGGCAAGACATACTGCTCTTATCGCTGCACAGCTTGACATTAGCTGTCAGCCTGTGCGACAATAAATAAATTGCGTAGCAATACAGCAATCCACAAGACTTTAGAGATGGAGGAAAACATGAAGGAGTTATTAAAGTATATAAAGGATTACAAAAAGGAATGTGTCCTCGGTCCTTTATTCAAGCTGTTAGAGGCCTGTTTTGATCTTACAGTGCCTATCGTGATGGCAAAGATAATTGATGAAGGAATCGCAAAAAGTGATTCTCATTTTATACTTGTCTACGGAGGTGTCCTGATACTTTTAGCAGCGGTCGGACTTTTAAGTTCGATAACGGCACAATATTTTGCGGCTAAGGCAGCAGTCGGATTTGCCACAAATTTGAGACACGGACTTTTTAAACATATTGAGTCACTTTCATTTACGGAGATGGATACGGTCGGTATCTCAACTCTTATTACAAGAATGACAAGTGATATAAACCAGATGCAGTCAGGTGTAAATATGGCACTCAGACTGTTCCTGCGCTCGCCATTTATTGTGTTTGGTGCAGAAGTCATGGCATTTACGGTTGATGTAAAAGCTGCAATAGTGTTTGCGGTTGTTATCCCCATCCTTGCCGTTGTCGTACTTGGAATAATGGCTGTCAGTATGCCGCTTTACAGAAAAGTTCAGGCAGGACTTGATGGTATTCTAGGCAGGACAAGACAAAATCTTACGGGTGTGCGTGTTATCAGGGCATTTGACAAAGAGGAAGCGGAAAAAGAAGATTTCAACAATGAAAATCAGATACTTACAAATCTACAGCTTCTTGTAGGAAAAATATCAGCACTTACAAATCCGGTGACATATATCTTTTTGAATGTAGCACTTGTCGTACTTTTGTATGTCGGTGCGATAAGAGTTGACGGAGGATTTCTCACACAGGGAAAAGTTATTGCACTCGTTAATTATATGTCACAGATTCTTGTTGAACTTATAAAACTTGCAAATACCATTGTGCTTTCTACAAAGGCTGTTGCCTGCGGAAACAGAATACAGTCTGTATTTGAGATGAAACCGTCGATTATGGATGATTTTGTATCAGACGATGAAGAATTCGGTAGTATGAAAAAATCAGATAATGCCGAAAGCAGCAAGCTGACTGACGAAGAAAATGTTTTAGGTTCTGAAAAAGAGTTAATAAATAAATCAGCAGACAGTATTTCAAAAGGTGCAGAGGTTGTATTTGAAAATGTAGACCTGACATATAAAGGTGCAGGGGATAAGTCACTTGAAAACATATCATTTACGGCTCCTGCCGGCTCGACTATAGGTATCATAGGAGGAACAGGTTCAGGAAAATCTTCACTTGTAAACCTTATACCGAGATTTTATGATGCGACCGCAGGAAAAGTTCTTATTGACGGAAAAAATGTAAAAGATTATAAAGTATCGGAAGTAAGAAGTATTGTCGGTATCGTTATGCAGAAAGCCGTGTTATTTAAAGGCAGCATAAGAGAAAACATGAAGTGGGGAAATGATAAGGCAACCGATGACGAGATAAATTTTGCACTTGAAAATGCACAGGCGGCAGAGATAGTCGCAGGCAAAGAGGGCGGTCTTGATTATATGATAGAGCAGAGCGGACGCAATCTTTCAGGTGGACAAAAACAGAGATTTACGATTGCAAGAGCACTTGTAAGACGACCAAAAGTCCTTATATTAGATGACAGTGCGTCAGCACTTGATTTTGCAACTGATGCGAAACTCAGAAAATCACTTAAACAGCTTGGTTATGAGCCGACAACATTTATCGTATCGCAGAGAACATCATCAATAAAGCACGCCGATATGATACTTGTACTCGACGACGGAAAAGTCGTTGGAAAAGGAACTCATGACGAACTTCTTGAAAATTGTGAAGTTTACCATGAAATTTATATGTCACAGTTTAAAGATAAAAAAGCAGATGAGGAGGTGTCAGCATAATGGAAAAGAAAAAATCACAGTGGGAAACAATAAAGCGTGTTTTGAAATATACAAAAAAATACAATATTTATATAGCTTTTTCACTGATACTCGCAGCGGTAACGGTAGTGCTTACACTTTATCTTCCTATACTTACGGGTAATGCAGTTGACCTGATGCTCGGAAAAGATGTTGTCAAATTTACCGGACTTATGGCTATTTTAAAGAAGATGGCAGTTATAATAGCGTTTACGGCACTTGCACAGTGGCTTATGAACATTTGCAACAACAAGATAACTTACAATGTTGTAAGGGATATAAGAAAAGATGCGTTTGAAAAAATTCAGATACTTCCATTAAAATATATTGACGGACATCCGTCAGGTGATGTTGTGAGCAGGGTTATCGCAGATGCCGACCAGTTTGCAGACGGACTTCTTATGGGATTTACACAGGCATTTACGGGAGTGCTTACGATACTTGGAACGCTTATCTTTATGTTAAGCCTCAATGTATGGATAACACTTGTCGTTGTAATTGTAACGCCGTTGTCATTTTTTGTTGCGAGTTTTATTGCGAGAAAGACATACACTATGTTTAAATTGCAATCGGCAACAAGAGGAGAGCAGACAGCACTTATAGATGAGATGGTAGGAAACCAGAAAGTTGTGCAGGCATACGGACACGAGAAAGAAGCACTTGATAAGTTTGACGATATAAACAAGAGACTTCAAAAATATTCACTTCAGGCAACATTCTTCTCATCAATAACAAATCCGGCAACAAGATTTGTCAACAATATCGTGTATGCAGGAGTAGGAGTGACTGGAGCATTTTTCGCATTAAACGGGTATCTTTCAGTGGGAATGTTATCATGCTTTTTAGGTTATGCTAACCAGTACACAAAGCCGTTCAATGAAATTTCAGGCGTAGTAACGGAACTTCAGAATGCCATTGCGTGTGCGTCGAGAGTTCTTGAACTTATCGACGAAGAACCTCAGATACCGGAGGACGATGATGCCGTTGAGCTTACCGGAGTAAAAGGAGAGGTGGAACTTTCAGGAGTTTACTTCTCATATGTCGAGGACAAAAAACTTATCACCGACTTTAACCTTGATGTAAAACCGGGACAGAGAGTTGCAATAGTAGGACCTACCGGCTGCGGAAAAACAACGCTTATAAATCTTTTGATGAGATTTTATGATGTAAATGAGGGAAGCATAAAAGTAGACGGAACAGACATAAGACATCTCACAAGGGCAAGTCTCAGGAAAAACATAGGAATGGTGCTTCAGGAGACTTGGCTTAAAGACGGTACTATATTTGAAAATATCGTTATGGGAAAACCGGATGCGACAAAAGAAGAAGTAATCGCGGCGGCAAAAGCAACCCACGCACACAGCTTTATAAAAAGACTTGCAAACGGTTATGACACGGTGATAAAAGAGGACGGAGACACATTGTCACAGGGGCAGAAGCAGCTTCTCTGTATCACAAGAGTAATGCTCTTAAAACCGCCAATGCTCATACTTGACGAGGCAACATCATCAATAGACACGAGAACTGAGATAAAGATACAGAATGCATTTGGAAAACTGATGGAGGGAAGAACGAGCTTTATAGTAGCACACAGGTTATCAACAATCCAGAATGCGGACATCATTCTTGTAATGAAGGATGGAAATATAATAGAGCAGGGCAACCATGATGAACTGCTTAAGAAAAAAGGATTTTACTGCAATCTATATAATAGTCAGTTTGCGTAAAAAAGTCACAATTCACACAGAATACAAGATACAGATATAGTTTTGCAAACTTGTTTGCAGAAAACAATATCTGTATCTTGTATCAAGGCGAATAGCCTGACCCAAACGACATGACTAAGCTTTAAGCAGTTTGAAAAACTGCGGTTTTCGCTTTGGCGAAAATGCTTAGGAATGTTGTTTAACTCAGGTGTGAATTGCAAAAGGTGTGGACGATAGTTATGAAACAATATATAAATTTTTGTAGTAATTGTGGAGTTAAGAGATTTTTTATGGGAAATGAACCATATTTTATAGGTGAGTCATGCATAAATAAATTGAAAGGAATTAATAGAACTAAAGAGTTGTTTGGTTCTGTTCCTGAAGAGTATGAAAATCAAAGTTCTAATCCTGTTTTATTAACACCAAAATATATAATTGATAAAAAAACATACGAGTTTTTGAAAGGTAAATATGATAAAATGGAGTTTATACCAGTATTTTTTCATGATAAATAATTAGGATTATTTTCTAATGTTAATAAAATGAGTTGAAAAATTATAAATGAAAATGTTTATAAAGTGAAAAATATTTTGTAGGTTTTAAAGGAGTAAAAATAATGAGTACAAAAATAGGTAAAGATAAAAAGGTTCTTGTTCTTGATTTGGATGGTACGCTTACCAATTCGCAGAAGGAGATTACGGACAGAACATTGGATGCTATTATGAAAATGCAGGAGCAGGGGCACAAGATTGTGATTGCGACGGGCAGACCTACGCCGGGGGCGGAACCTGTTGCGAAGAAACTTAAACTTGATAAGTTTGGTGGTTTTATCGCAGCGTTTAACGGCGGTCAGATTACTGACTGTGGTACGGGTGAGGTTATTTATCAGCAGACACTTCCGGAGGATATAGTTCCCAAACTTTTTAAACTGGCTGAGGAGCTTAATATCGGACTTGTTTCATATGACAGGACAGGGATAATCGCTGCGGACAGACCTGACAAGTATATCGACCTTGAAGCGAGGATAAATCATCTGCCGGTTTCATATAAAAAGAATATTATAGAATATATTGATTTTCCTCTCAATAAGTGTCTTGGAACAGCAGAGCCGGAGGTTGCTCCTGAAAAAGAGCAGGCTTTTAAGGAAAGATTTGGTGACAGGATAAATGTGTCACGCTCAGAGCCGTTTTTTATTGAGATTACACCGAAGGGCATTGATAAGGCGGCTTCTTTAGAACATCTCTGTGAGATAATCGGAAGTTCAAGGGAAAATATGATAGCCTGTGGTGACGGCTTTAATGATATTTCTATGATAAAGTATGCGGGTGTCGGTGTTGCTATGGCAAATGCACAGGAGGAAGTAAAGGCGGTAGCAGATTATATAACGGCTTCCAATGATGAGGATGGTGTCGCACAGGTTATATATGAGATGATATTGAAGGAAAATGATTGATTTAAGTGGATAAGTTAAGTTGTTATGCTGCTTTTGAATATGTTTTAAAATAAGAAAAACTAAAATGATTTTAAGTGAATATCTTTCATCGATAAAATGAAAAAAATTGAATGAAAGGTATTTACTTTTTTTTTATTGCGTATATAATGGTACTTGCACTTGAGAAAAAAACATTATTAAGATGAATTTGATTCATCTTAATGCAATAGTGATTTGGTAACTTTTTAACTGAGATACATGTTATTTATGTATCTGAAAGATATTATATGAGGAGAAATAATCATGAATAACGGAATTGAAATCAGATGGCATGGTCGTGGCGGTCAGGGAGCAAAGACAGCAGCTTTACTTCTTGCAGATGTAGCATTTAAGACAGGACAGTATGTTCAGGGATTTCCTGAGTATGGTCCGGAGCGTATGGGTGCACCTATTACGGCTTACAATAGAATTAGTGAAGACAAGATCCGTATTCATTCTAATATATACACACCTGATTATGTGGTTGTTGTAGATGAGACACTCCTTGACTCAGTTGATGTTACGGCAGGTCTTAAGAAAGACGGTGCTATCATTATCAACACACCAAAGTCAAGAGACGAGATTAAGGATAAGCTCAATGGCTATGAGGGAAAGGTTTACACTGTAGATGCAAGACACATCTCAGTAAAGACACTTGGAAAGAATTTCCCTAACTCACCGATGCTCGCAGCAGTAGTTGCAGTAAGTAATGTAATGCCGAGAGATACATTTATCAGAGAAATGAGAGCTTCATACCAGCACAAATTTGCAAAGAAGCCTGAGGTCATTGACGGAAATATGGAAGCTCTTGAGATGACATTTGATACACTTGCAGAAGATATCGACAAAGATATGAGCATGACTGCATAGCATGACTGCATAGCATGACTGCATAGCATTATTGCATAGATAAAAGTACATAATAAATAGCTGACAAGAAATAAATGCCAAAAATAAGTTGTCCTAAGTGTATGAAAATACACAATGTGCTCTGCATCAGGAATGCAGGGCACAAATTTTTCCTGATATGAAAAAATGTAAATATCACAAACTTAAAAAAGGCAGATTTATTTCATTAAAATATATTTAAAATTAAAAATGATATGAGGGACAGGTTTACAGTTCCCTTTAATCATAAATAGCTATAGGTAATTGCGATACTCTCAGTAATGTATATGTTGCACAAATTTTTGCAATATAATTTTAGTTTCAAAATCATGCAATCACCTGATAAACAAATAAATTGATTGGAGAAAAAAATGAGAACCGATATTACAAAAATAAATGAACAAACTCCTGTCGGTGAGCTTACAGAGGGGCTTATGGTATTTGCCGGAGGAACTTCAAAGCTTTTTAATACAGGAGAGTGGAGAACAAATACACCGGTATTTAAAGCAGATTTATGCAAACAGTGTTTACTCTGTGCACCTGTCTGTCCGGATGTGAGTATTCCGGTTGTTGACGGAAAGAGACTTGATTTTGATTATGACCATTGCAAGGGCTGTGGAATATGTGCAAAAGTCTGTCCATTTGGGGCGATTGAGATGAAGGAGGGCGTAGAATAATGGCTATTAAAGAACGTATGTCAGGAAACGAGGCAGTATCATATGCTATCCGTCAGGTAAATCCGGATGTTATGCCGGCATTTCCTATAACACCTTCAACAGAAATACCGCAGATGGTATCTACATATATTGCAAACGGTGAGATGGATACAGAGTTTATCCCGGTAGAGAGTGAACATTCATCAATGAGTGCTGCAATCGGAGCAGAGGCAGCAGGAGCAAGAAGTCTTACTGCAACATCATCGGCAGGACTTGCACTTATGTGGGAGGAACTTCTTCTTGCAGCATCAAACAGACTTCCGCTTGCACTCACACTTGTAAACCGTACACTTTCAGGTCCTATAAATATTAACTGCGACCATTCAGACGGTATGGGTGCGAGAGATACAGGATGGATTCAGATATATGCAGAGAACAATCAGGAGGCATATGACAATTTCATTCAGGCATATCCTATCGCAGAGGATAAGAGGGTGCATCTTCCTATTATGATATGTCAGGACGGATTTATCACAAGCCATGCTGTTGAAAATATTGAGCTTATGGAGGATGAGCTTGTAAAAGATTTCGTCGGTGAATATGAGCCTGAAGAGTATCTTTTAAATCCGGGTAAGCCTATAGCAGTAGGTCCTTATTCAGTGACAAATTATGCTATGGAAGCAAAGAAAAATCAGGAGACAGCATTAGAAAACGCAAAAGAAGTTATACTTGAAGTGGCAAAGAAATTTAAAGAGATTTCAGGCAGGGAGTATGGACTTTTTGAAGAATATAAGACAGAAGATGCCGATTATATCATGCTTATTATGGGTTCGGCAGCAGGAACGGCAAAAGAGGCAGTTGATAATCTTCGTGAGCAGGGAAAGAAAGTCGGAGTATTAAAACTCAGAGTATTCCGTCCGTTCCCGGCAGAGGAGATAGCAAAAGCACTCAAAGACTGTAAGGCAGTCGCAATTATGGACCGTTGTGAAAGTTACAATGGAAACGGCGGACCTCTTGGAAGTGAAGTTACAGCAGGACTTTACAGAAGTAAAGTTATGATAGAAGCCGTAAATTATATTTATGGTCTTGCAGGCAGGGATTTCACGGTAAATGAAGTATATGATATATTTGCTGAGCTTGAAGAAGCAGTAGAGAACGGAAAGAAAGTAGAGCAGTATCAGTATATCGGATTACGCAAATAATAGGAGGCCATAATGAGCGATTACAGTTTAAAAACAATGATGAATAAACCAGAGCGTCTTGCACCGGGACACCGTATGTGTGCAGGCTGTGGTGCGACGATAGCAGTTCGTGCCGTGCTTCGAGGACTTCATGAGGGAGATAGGGCAGTTATAGGAAATGCAACAGGTTGTCTGGAGGTATCTTCATTCATGTACCCATATACGGCATGGGAGGACAGTTATATACACAACGCATTTGAAAATGCAGGAGCAACACTCAGTGGTGTTGAAACGGCATACAAGGCACTCAAAAAGAGAGGGAAACTTCCAAAGGACGAAACATTCAAATTTATCACATTTGGTGGTGACGGTGGAACATATGATATAGGATTTCAGTCACTCTCAGGAGCAATGGAGAGAGGACATGACATGGTATATGTGTGTTACGACAACGGTGCATACATGAACACAGGTATTCAGCGTTCATCAGCAACACCAATGTATGCAGATACGACAACAACACCTGTAGGAACACAGTCTAATGGTAAGATGCAGAACCGCAAAGACCTTGCAAGCATCATTGCAGACCATGATGTACCATATGTTGCACAGACAACACTTTTACAGGATTTTAAAGACATTCACAGAAAATCAGAAAAAGCAATCTACACAGAGGGAGCAAGTTTCTTAAACATCATGACACCATGTCCAAGAGGATGGAGATATGATGCATCAGAGATAATGAAAATATGCAAACTTGCCGTAGAAACCTGCTATTGGCCGCTCTTTGAGGTAGACCATGGAAAATGGATACTCTCATATGAGCCAAAGAAGAAACTTCCTATCGAAGACTTCTTAAGAGAGCAGGGAAGATTTAAACATCTTTTCAAAAAAGGAAACGAGGACCTGATAGCCCAGTTCCAGGCAGAAGTAGACAGAAGATGGGAAGACCTTCAGTATAAATGTGCGAGATAGTATGAAAAACATAAGTAATGCAAGGCTGAACTGTTACAAACATAAAAGCAGGTTTTTGTACTATGGTTGCATTTTAATATAAAGTATGTTAAGGCGTTAAATTAAATATATAAATTATGACAGGAGTATGTTGAAATGATGACATACTCCTGTTTGCTATTTATTATATGTAATGTTAAAATGGGGGTATGTTTAGTGAGTTTATATAATGTCTAAAAGCCGTTAAATAGGAATTAATGTCTGATAGAAATTAATTACCTTTGGGTGATGGGGGACTCTTCAATCAGGTGATTGTGATGGAACTGGAAGCAGATTGTGCATAGCACAAACTTTATATGAGCAAGTAGCAAAGTGTATGACGAATGTCATTGACTTATTGATTTATGGAGGATTGATAAATTATGGGAAGAAAAATTAAATTGCCGGTGGGGATTGAGGATTTTAAGGAAATACGACAGGAAGAATTTTACTATATTGATAAGACAAAATTGTTGGAGCAGCTTCTTGAAAAGTGGGGAAAGGTAAATCTTTTTACCAGACCAAGGCGATTTGGGAAAACTTTAAATATGAGTATGCTGCGTTATTTTTTTGAAATCGGAACAGATGAATCACTGTTTGATGGATTATATATTAAAAACAATAAAAAAATCTGTGAGGAATATATGGGAAAATTTCCGGTTATATTTATCTCACTTAAAAATGTTGAGGGGCTTGACTTTGAGACAGCATTATACAGATTTGTTGAGATTATTGGCAGAGAAGCCGAAAGATTTTATTTTTTATTGCATAGTGAAAAATTAACGGTAAATGAAAAAGAGAGATATAAGACACTTATCCGTTTAGATAATGGCAGATATTCAATGGATGTAAATATTCTTGCGTCAGCATTGAGATTATTATCTGAACTCCTTTATAAACATTATGGCAAAAAGACAATAATAATTATAGATGAATATGATGTTCCTTTAGATAAAGCATTTCAGAATGGCTACTACAGAGAAATGGTATCACTTATACGAGCAATGTTTGGGGACGCACTTAAAACCAATGATTTTTTACAGTTTGCCGTTTTGACAGGGTGTCTCCGCGTTTCAAAAGAAAGTATTTTTACAGGATTAAATAATTTTAAAGTGCTTTCAATCGCAGATACACGCTTTGACGAGCAGTTTGGGTTTACGGATGAAGAAGTGCAAACACTTTTGGAGTCATACGGTCTTTTGGAGCATATTTCAGAGACAAAAGAATGGTATGATGGTTATCACTTTGGTGATGCTGATGTTTACTGCCCGTGGGATATTATAAATCATGTAGACAGACTGTGCGGTGAACCGGATGCAAAGCCGCAGTCATACTGGATAAATACAAGCGGAAACGGACTTGTCAAACGCTTTATCGGCAAGGCAAATAAGACTACAAGGGATGAAATCGAGCGGCTGGTTTCAGGTGAGACAATCGAGAAGCAGGTCAGTCTTGAACTGACATATGATGAAATCGATACTACTATCGACAATCTTTGGAGTGTATTATTTACAACGGGGTATCTGACTCAGACTGGTATGACTGAAAGTGGTGCGTATAAGCTTGTTATTCCGAATAAAGAGGTCAGGGAGGTTTATAAACTTCAGATACAAGAATGGTTTAAGAGAACAGTAATGAGCAACACAGAACAGTTAAAAAACTTTTGGAAAGCATTTGACGGGGGAGACACAAAGGCGGTTGAGAATTATCTGAACAGGACACTAAGCAATTCGATAAGTGTTTTCGACACAAAGGCAAGGGACGAGGAAAAAGAAAGTTCTTATCATACGATTTTGGTTGGACTTTTGGTAGGAAATGCAGACTGGCTCGTAAAATCAAATGTTGAAGCAGGAGACGGTTTCGCCGACATAATAGTTGAGACAGAAGACTTTGACGCAGGTATCATTATTGAACTTAAATATTCAAAGACATTTTCGGGAATGGATAAAGCCTGTGAAAAAGCAATTACCCAGATTAAAGAAAAAAGATATGATGAATATCTGAAAAACGATGACAGACATGATATTATGATTTATGGAATTGCCTTTTGTAAGAAAAAGTGCAAGGTGATTGCACATAAAATTTAAAACTATCAAACAGGCGGCAGAGCGTATGGAAAATATCAGTTTGATTAAGAAATATACAACCAAAATTTATCAAAATGCAGATTGTGAATATCAGCTTGATTAAGAGATATACAAATAAAATTTATTAAAAAAGAGAGGAAAAACAAATGAATAAAAAACAGTACAAGTTAATAGCATTATCACTTGCGATGACTATGGCAGTGAGCAGTATTTCATATGCGGCAAATGCGGACAGAAAGGTATCAGCAGCAGCAAAAACTGACAATGAGGTTTTGACTGTGGCAAAGAAAGATATTATAAGAAAGAACGAGACAAAGGTTTCATCGGGTCCCGTCATCGAGGAGCCTGAAATCCCTGCAAAGAGCAAGATAAGTTTTACAAGACTGGGCAGTAAAAAAGTAAAGATAAGCTGGAGCAGGTCGACCGGTGCAGAAAAGTATATTTTATATAAAAAGACAAATAACAATGGGTATAAAATAGTCGCAAAAACAACCAAATTAAAATTTACGGATAAAAAGGTTGTGGCAGGAAAAAGATATAAGTATTATGTTAAGTCAGCAAGGACATACGATGGAAAGACATATGCAAGTAATTCAAATGCTAAAAGTTTCAGGATTGCAAATTTTGTGAACACAAAACATCAGAAGTACAGTTACAGTGAGATGTGCGGTGATATAAAGTCATTTAAAAATACTTATTCTGATTATGTCAGTGTAAAAGTTGTGGGAAAATCAAATGATAAAAGAAATATATATGATGTTGTCATAGGAAACAAGAAAGCCAAAAAGACATTGCTTGTTATTGGAAATATTCATGCAAGGGAATATATGACGGCACAGCTTTGTATGGCACAGATAGAAAGTTACCTTAAAAATTACAATGGAAGTGTCAAGGGAGTAAAAGTAAAAAGTGTTTTAAATAAGATGGCGGTACATTATATTCCGATGGCAAATCCTGACGGTACAACAATTTCTCAGTTTGGAATTTCAAAGATAAGAGACAAAAAGCTTCGTAAGGCTCTGTATAAAATGTCTGGTGCATCACATACGGCAACATGGAAAGCAAATGCCAGAGGAGTTGACCTTAACAGAAATTCAAATTCGCATTTTAAGGCAAATCATGGTGGAAAGCGTGGAAGTGAGGGATTTTCAGGACCATCGGCAGCAAGTGAGCCGGAAACAAAGGCAATCGCAGGATTGTTAAAACAGTTAAAAAATAACAAGACATTAAAAGGTGTCGTAAATTATCATGCTATGGGCTCTATAGTATTTGGAAGCGGCGGAAGCGGAAAAGTTAAAAAAGAAACACAGAAAATGTACCGGTTTGCAAGAAAGATAACAGGATATGCAAGCGGGGACAGTTATGGTTCTTCAAGCGGTCCTAGTGTCGGAAGTATGCGTGATTATGTGATGGAAAAGATTAAATCACCGTGTATAACACTTGAGATAGGTGTAGCAGGCTGTCCGTTGCCGATTTCGCAATTTTCTTCGATATGGAGAAAAAATGAGAGTCTTGTATTGAGAGAGGCAAAGCTTCTGTTGTAGGAGTGTTTGTAAATATAATCAAAAACAGTCAGGAGCATACCAGCCGTGAAAATCGGCGGTATGCTCCTAGTGTACTGACCTGTTGATATTTTGCCAAATAACTTGTATAAATTTCCATCTGCTTCGTTGTCACCAATCGCCGTAGCTTGCTACGGCTCATTCTTCCGTCTTGCAGACTGAAAATTTATCCTAAGTTATTTAACTAAAAGTCATCAGGTCAGTACACTAGGTTTTTAAAACAATAGAAAAATCCTTTATTTTCCAAATCTTATTTTAGCGTAAGCCTCGATCTCCTCGACACATTTCTCAAAACCGAGTTTTGAACTGTCAAGACAGAGGTCATAATATCTCGCATCCGTCCAGTGATGTCCCGTGTGATAGTGATAAAAGTCCGAACGGTATTTGTCAGTGCGTTCAATAAATTTTTTAGTTTCTTTTTCGCTGAAACTGTTACGCTCCATAGCCCTTGCAAGACAGAAATCATCATCAGCATGAACAAAAACACTGAGTACATCAGGATTGTCTCTTAATATGTAATTTGCACATCTTCCGACAATGATGCAGGATTCTTTTTCGGCAAGTTCTTTGATTGTCTTAGCCTGATAATTAAAAAGATTGTCATCGGAGACAAAGCCCTTATCCTCAGGTGGAAGAAGTTCGCCCGTGTAAGGGCGGCTTAAAGTCTTGAACCAGCCTGCATGACGGATTTTTTCATCGGACATACCGAAAAGCCTTTCATTAATGCCACTGTCCTCAGAAGCCATCTTCAAAATTTCACGGCTGTAGCAGTTGATACCAAGTTTCTGGGCAAGCATGGCAGCGATAGTTTTACCGCCGCTGCCGTACTGGCGAGAAACCGTAATAACCATATTTCCCATAGTGATACCTCCTTTTGTTTCGCAAATATATATTTTGATTAAAGATAAAAAGTAGTGGGGTGTAGAAGAATGCATAAAGGCATTTTTTAATGCCTGTGCATTCTTCTAATGATAAGCTCCTATGGAGCTTATCTATTTATTCTCCCAGATAAGCTTTCTTTATCGAGTCATCTTCAAGTAATTCACTTGCTTTGCCGCTTGTTACGATTTTTCCTGTTTCAAGTACATATGCCCTGTCTGCGATTGAGAGAGCTTTTTTTGCGTTCTGTTCTACAAGAAGAACAGTTGTACCGGATTTGCTTATAGACTCGATAATATCAAATATCTCATTTACAAGGATTGGTGAAAGTCCCATTGACGGCTCATCCATAAGGATGATTGATGGTTTTGACATGAGTGCGCGTCCCATGGCGAGCATCTGCTGTTCACCACCGCTCAATGTTCCTGCCGACTGGTTCTTTCTCTCGGCAAGTCTTGGAAATCTTTCATATATGCTTTCAAGGTCTTTGTTTAAGTTTTCTTTGTCTTTTCTAGTGTATGCTCCTAATTTAAGGTTTTCATATACGCTTAAGTCTGCAAAAACGCGTCGCCCCTCAGGGACATGAGCCATTCCCATTGATACTATTTTATGTGCAGGTATCTTTGTTATGTCTTTTCCCTCAAACATAACACTTCCTTTTTTAGGAGAGAGAAGTCCTGTTATCGTGTGTAGGGTAGTAGTCTTACCTGCACCGTTGGCACCGATAAGAGCGATAACCTCACCTTTATTCACTTCAAAAGAGATACCTTTAATCGCCTGTATCATTCCATAATAAACTTCCAAATCTTTAACTTCAAGCATTGCCATAATTTATCCCTCATTTCTAAAATTAAAAAGATGCTGCAATCCAAACTCAACAACATAGTGGTTTACACAAGAAACTCCTATGGAGAATGTCTCCTATGGAGTTTCTCTATTTATTCACCCAGATAAGCTTTAATAACCTGCGGGTTATTTAACACATCTGATGTGTCGCCCTGTGCAAGCACCTCGCCGAAGTTAAGTACGGTAAGCTGTTCACAGATGCCGCTTACGAGTTTCATATCGTGTTCAATAAGAAGAATAGTCATATGGAAATGGTCTCTTACGAATTTTATCATATCCATAAGTTCTTCTGTTTCATTTGGATTCATGCCGGCAGCCGGTTCATCGAGCAGAAGCAGTTTTGGGTTTGTGGCAAGTGCTCTTGCAATCTCAAGTTTTCTCTGCTGTCCGTAAGGGAGATTTTGAGCCTGGACATTTGCATCATCCTTAAGTCCGAACACTTCAAGCAGTTCCATTGCAGTATCATTCATTTCCTTTTCGACTTTGTGATAGCGTGGAAGACGAAGTATGCTGTCAAGCGTTGAATAATGGTGGTTGTTGTGAAGTCCTGTTTTAACATTGTCAAGCACGGTAAGCTGTGAAAAAAGTCTTATATTCTGGAATGTTCTTGCTATTCCGGATTTGTTTATCTCTATTGTGGATTTTCCCGTAAGGTCATTACCGTCTAAGATTATCTTTCCGCTGTCGGGTTTGTAAACACCTGTCAAGAGGTTGAATATAGTTGTTTTTCCTGCACCGTTAGGTCCGATAAGTCCGTAAAGCTGCTCTTTGCCAATATTTATGCTGAAGTTGTTTACGGCACGGAGACCACCAAAAGAAATACCAAGATTTTGAACATCTAATAAAGTTTCCATACTATGCCGCCTCCTTTTTATTCTTTTTAAATGAAAGGTGTTTTTCGCGCCATTCGATAGCTTTTGGTGCCCAGTTAAAGAGCATCATGACTATAAGCACGATAGCATATATGAGCATACGGTAGTCTGACATTCCACGCAAAAGCTCAGGAAGAAGTGTAAGCACGACAGCGGCTATGATAGAGCCTCTGATATTTCCGATACCGCCGAGAACTACGAATACAAGGATGTTTATTGACATATTGTAACCGAAGTTGTTTGTGTTGGCTGTGAGGTTTGAGAGGTTGTGTGCGTAAAGAACACCTGCTGCACCTGCCATTGCTGCTGATATTGTAAATGTCATAAGTTTGTATTTGGTAATATTGATACCGATAGACTCAGCGGCAATTCTGTTGTCTCTTATTGCCATAATCGCACGACCGTCTCTTGAATGAATGAGGTTTAATACTATAAATAATGTTACGAGAATAAGTATAAAACCGATAAAGAAAGTCGAGTCATTAGGTGTACCGGTTATTCCCTGAGGTCCATTTAATATAATCTTTCCATCAGGTTCCATATTTAAACTTACGGCATCTTTTGTTGAAAAATGAAATCCTTTTGAATCCTTTCCTATAAAAAGGACATTTACAAGGTTTTTGATTATCTCACCAAACGCAAGTGTAACGATGGCAAGGTAATCACCGTTTAATCGCAATACCGGAATACCAATGATGATTCCAAAGATTGCTGCCGTGATTATTCCAATGAGAAGTGCAAGAAGAAATCTCACAGTCGAATTTGTAATAGTGTCCTGCATAGCTTTTGAAAAGAATGAACTTGTAAATGCACCGACACACATAAAACCTGCATGACCAAGGCTTAATTCGCCGAGAATACCTACAACGAGATTAAGGGAAATGGCGAGTATTATATAAGTACAAAGAGGAACCATGAGTCCCTGAAAGAGAGAGGAAATCTCTCCTGCATTTATAAGAATCTGCATTATGACAAAAGCAGCTATAACTATACCATAAGTGATAATATCATTTAATTTTTGTTTAGATAATTTCTTTGACATAATATATCTGCCTCCTATACTTTTTCCTGAATTTTTTTGCCTAAGAGTCCTGTCGGTTTGACGAGAAGGACAATGATAAGTACGGCAAAAACAATCGCATCTGCCATTTGTGATGAAATGTAGGCTTTACCAAATATCTCAATAATACCTAAGAGGATACCGCCTATAAATGCACCGGGGATTGAACCTATACCACCGAATACGGCAGCGACAAAGGCTTTGATACCAGGCATTGCACCGGTGTAAGGTGTAAGACTTGGATAAGCTGAGCATAAAAGCACACCGGCGATTGCGGCAAGTCCTGAACCGATTGCAAATGTGAGTGCAATAGTTCCGTTTACATTGATACCCATAAGGAGTGCTGCTCCACGGTCCTCAGACACGGCACGCATAGCCTGTCCCGGTTTTGTTTTCTGAACGAAAAGCATAAGCAGAACCATTATCACTATGCATACTAAGATAGTAATGATTGTCTCACCGGAAAGATTGAGTTTGCCTCCGGCAAGTGAAAGTCCTTCCCATTTTATAACTGATGGGAAAGTTTGTGCATTTGCTCCAAAAAGCAAAAGTGCGATATTCTGGAGTAAATAGCTGACACCTATTGCAGTGATAAGAACTGCTAGTGAAGAAGATGCATTTCTTAGTGGTTTATAAGCAATTCTTTCAATAACAATACCAAGAACCGTGCAGGCTACAATCGAAATTATAAGTGCCGGAAATGCCGGTATTCCTGCGTTTGTCATAGAAAGAAGAGATATGTAAGCACCGATCATGATTACATCTCCATGTGCAAAGTTAAGCATTTTTGCTATGCCATATACCATTGTATAACCAAGGGCAATGATTGCATAAACGCTTCCAAGACTTAATCCGTTAAATAAATACGATATAAAGCTCATGGTTTACCTCCTGTTTCTTTAAAAGTAAAGTCTGTATGAGAATTGTTTAAAACTCATACAGACTTATATATTACCATATAACTACTTTAAAATCTACAAAATCATCATATAATGCAAAGAAATTAAGTAACAGTTCAGCTTTCTATTTATTACATTCGTAAACCTACCAGCAAACTGTCAGTCGCTGCTTTGCACCGGAAATTATGGTATTATCCGTTATGTTTTACTCAGCTATATCATATGCACCATTTTTAACAACTACAACAGTTGGCTCTTTTGTTGGTTCACCGTCTGCAGACCATTTGATGCTCTTTGCTGTAAGACAGCTAAGCTCGATTTCTGTCATGGATTTCTTTAATGCATCTGACATATCAGAAATGCTCATATCAGGTGTGATCTTTGCTTTCTCGGCAGCCGCTTTTATAGTGTAGATGCAGTCATAAGCATCGGCAGCAAACTGAATAGGTGTATCTTTAAATGCCTTTTTGTAAGCCTTTACAAAAGTCTGTGTCTTATCGTCTTTTGAATCAGGTGTAAATGGTGTGAGGAACATAAGGTCTTCTGCAAGACTCTTGTCAAATCCGTCAAGTGCAAGGATTCCGTCCATACCGTCACATCCGAAATACTTAGGTGTGAAGTTTGCTTTCTTTGCCTGTGCGAGGATAAGTGATGCCTCCTGATAATATATAGGAAGAAATACCATTTCTGCACCGGCACTCTTAGCTTTCTGAATCTGTACTGAGAAATCTGTCTTGCTGTCAGCAGTAAATGCTTCGGCAGCTACGATATTAAGTCCTTTTGGCTTTGCCTCTGCAGCAAATTTCTGGTAGATACCTGATGAGTAAGGATCAGAACTGTTGTAGATTACTGCAATTTTTGAAGCAAGTTTGTGGTCTGCGATATAATCAGCAGAAGCAATACCCTGGTTAGGATCTGAGAAACACATACGGAATGCGTTGTCATACTGGATTGACTCCACTGCTGTTGCTGATGGTGTGAGCTGGAACATATTGTCATTGTGTGTCTGCTCAACAACTGCTGTACAAGGGTTTGATGTAACAGTTCCGACAAGCATCTGCATACCCCAGTCTTTTAAGCTGTTGTAAGCGTTTACAGATTTCTCTGTGTCATTCTGGTCATCCTGAAATTTATATTCAATCTTTTTGCCGTTGATGCCTCCGGCAGCGTTTATCTCGTCTACTGCAAGCTGAATACCATTCTGCACGGCTTTTCCGTAGATGGCTGCGTCACCTGTTGTGGGTCCGATGCCGCCAATCTTAAAAGTGTCAGTTTTTTTACTTCCTTCGTCTTTCTTGCCGCCGCAGGCACACATAGAAAATGCCATGGCTGATACAAGTACAAGGCTTAATGCCTTTTTCCATAATCTCATAATGATTCCTCCATTCATTCTTTCTTTTACTAAAGTATAGTAGTTTTTTAGAACTGATTTGTCAATAGAAAAAAGTAACAAAAGTTGAAGGAAATTAAAGCTATAATTGACAAATTTTCACCTATATATATATCAGGTGTTAAACTTTACTCAATTTGCGAAGTTTCTTTTTAAATTTCTTTCAATTTGCGAAGTACTTTTTTAAACTGGACTGAGAAAATTATTACGGTAAATGATACTGCAATAAAATCAGCAATCGGTTCAGCCATATATACTCCGTTCGTTTTATTTGACACAAAATTTGGAACTATGTAGATAAGCGGCAGAAGAAGTACAAATTTTCTCACAACTGCGACTATAACCGAGCATATTGCATTGCCTATTGCCACAAATGTCATCTGGCACGCTATCTGTATTCCAAACATAAATAACATTCCGCAATAGATTTTAAGTGCATCAGCCGTAAATGTCACGAGTGATTTATCTGAACTGAATATGCCTGCAAATACACTTGGAAACATTTGTATCAATGCCCAGAAAATAACAGAATAGCTGAGTGATACAGTGATTAGGATTTTGAATGTCTTTTTGACACGGTCTGTGTTTTTTGCACCGTAATTGTAGCTGGTGACAGGCTGTGCTCCCTGACCGATACCCTGTAATGGAAGCATAGCGAACTGCATAACGCTTGTAAGTATTGTCATTGCTCCCACGGCAACATCACCGCCGTATTTTAAGAGTGATGAGTTGAAGCAGACTGAGATAACACTCTCGCTTGCCTGCATGACAAATGTTGAAACACCGAGAGCCATACATGGCAGGATAACATCAGCCGAAGGCATAAGGTATTTTTTCTTTATTTTCAAAAAAGTTTTTCTGCCTGTCAAAAATGAGATTACCCATATACAGGAAACACCCTGCGAAATGATGGTAGCAATGGCAGCACCTTTTACACCAAGACCAAGCACAAAAATAAATATCGGGTCGAGTATGATATTGCATACGGCTCCGATAACTACGGTAAGCATTCCAGTTTTTGAAAAGCCCTGTGCCGTTACGAAAGAGTTCATTCCGAGAGTAAGCTGCACAAAGATAGTTCCTAAAGCATAGATGTTCATATAGCTTGTTGCAAAATCTATTGTGTTGTCACTGGCACCAAATGCCATAAGGAAAAATTTGTTGCCAAAGAGAAGAACAATAGTAAGAATGATCGAAATGATTATCTGTGTCGTAAAACAGTTGCCGAGAGTTTTTTCGGCTGAGTCATTTTCGCCTTTGCCCATAAAGATTGAAGCTCTCGGAGCACCGCCGAAACCGATAAGGGCGGCGAAAGCTGATATTATCATAATGATAGGCATACAGACACCAAGTCCTGTAAGAGCAAGACTTCCGGTCTTTGGAATATGACCGATATAAATTCTGTCTACAATATTGTAGAGCATATTGACAATCTGTGATATTACGGATGGAACTGCCAGTTTTAAGAGAAGTTTTCCGACTGGTTCAGTACCTAAAAATTCTTTGTTTTCATTCATAAGGAGCCTCCATTCTTTAGTAATGAACTCTCAAAATTCTTCGTTCGTAAGATAACGGGAGTACATTGTTATTAACATAGAACACACATGGCAAAAGCCATGTGTGTTCTGTAAAAAAGATTATATCATTTTGAAGGCTGTGATGCAAGGAGTGAGGAGAGTGTGCTAAAATTCAAGTCAAAGTGAAAAACGATTCATTATTTCTTTAATAGCCAAAGCATTTTCTTCGTTTTTGCGGACAATATCTGTAAGGTCTTCCGTGATTTTTTTAGTCTGTTCCACTTTTTTAATAACATCTTCAGTGTGCATTGTAATACCGTCAGGATTATTCTGTACATTGTCAATCTGTGATTTGATATCTGAAACGGCTTTAACAAATTCGTTTGAGCAATCGTGCATTTCATGGATAATATTCTTTATCTGTCCTATTGATGTGTTGTATTCATTTGTTGCCTCAAGGAAGTCTTTAAATTGTGATTTTATATCTTCTTCCATGAAGTTTATAATGTTGTCAAAACAGTCTTGTACCATACATATATGCTCTTTTGTTTCATTACATATATTCTGGATGGATGTGGCTGTCTGGCGTGAACTTTCTGCAAGATTACCTATTTCGTTTGCCACAATACTGAAACCGCGTCCGGCTTCACCGGCACGTGCAGCTTCAATGGAGGCATTTAAGGCAAGTAAGTTTGTCTGGCTTGTGATATCAAGAATCTGTTTTGCCATATCGTCAATCTGTGTAAGTGATTGCAAATTGACGATAGCTTCCTGAATCGCATGATTGTTTTCGTCAATCTTTATATTTGCTGTTTCAAGAGAGGCGTTTGTTATGTCTCGCATCTGGCTGATTTTTTCTATAAGCTCGCTACTCTGTGCATCACCAAGCTGTATTTTTGTTTCTACTTGTGATACAACATCTGAAATATCATTGATACCATCATCAACCTGTGAAACAGTATCATTTATCTGGTCAGTATGTCCGGCAAATTGTTCGGTTGCATTGGCATTGTCATCAACACACTGTATAAGAATATCGGAAGAGTCTGACATCTTTACCGCTGAATCTGTAAGTGAATCTGAGCATGAACCGAGTTTTTGTATAATGTCCTCAAATGAATCACTCAGAGAGTTAAGTGCCGTGCTTATCTGACCTACTTCACTGTTTGTATTGATATATTTTCGCAATTTATCGTGCTTTTTAATCTTGAGTTCTTTTAATTCCAGTAATGCGTCTGTTACATAAGTAAGAGGTTTTGTATGCATATGTATAAAGAACCATGATAAAGAAGATATCATTATGCACGATATAATGCAGAATAATGCAAGTGTGCGCATTGTCTTATAGACATCTGAATATAAACTGCTTTCTTTTGCTTTTGATATAACAGCCCAGTCATGTTCTTTATCATACTGGTAAGACATTACATAGGATGTATTGTTTGAATTTTTGTATGTAAATGCATCATTAGTATTTTTTTTTCTTTTTTCTATGTCATTGATAACATTTAAAATACCTTTGTCTGTTGCTTCTTTTGTGATAAGAGAGGTATCCTCGTCATTAAAAATATACATTTTTGATGAGACATTTAGCATCGAATATTGTATAGATTTTTTGTCATTTTTTTTTGTTTCATTTAAAAGACTTTCGAGCTTTTCCATATATGGACCACCGCCGACATAGCCTACAATAGTGCTTCCGTCTGTGTCATAGACAGGACAGTACATAGAAAGTATAAGCTTCTGTGATGCAGGGGAAACGATAATACCTGCGTTGTAAAGTCCGTTATTTTCTTTCATGGCATTTTGAAGAGCCTTTAAGGAATCACCTTTTCGCGTAGTCATACCGACAACTTTTGGATTTGAGTGGGTAACTACATGAGTATTCCATTCGCCTGAGTAGATACCTTCCCAGTTGTCAAGTCCTTTAAAATAATTTTCAGTAAATTGCTGTGCTTTAAGCTGTTTGTCTTTGTTATTAAGGTCTTTTAGATAATCAATTATCATGGGACTTATACTGAATTTTTTTAAAAGGTCTTCCTGATGGGAAACATATTCGCTTATAAGTGTAGTCTGTGAATTGAGTGAAGTTTTCATGCTGTCCTGAGCACTTTTTTTCATTAATTTTGTCATTCCTGTCTGTGTGAATATATATAATATTGTTATACATATTATAGTCAGAACGGTTATTGCACTTGTCAATGCAGTTTTCATTTTTAAATTTTTAAACATAAGATACTCCTCCTTTTGTACGAAATCTTTATGTAAATATACACCACTTTACAACTTTTTTCAAAAAAAGAAATCATACAGGGCTTTCTGGTGTATAATGAATTTGAACTATAACATTAAGAAAGAAAGTGACCCTGTACGACAAAACTATTATACAACAAAAACATACTAATTGGTAGACTAAATCAATATTTTTTTATTTACTCAAACTTCGTACTTGAATAAGTGCCCATATACCTTGAAAATTCAATAATAACTGGCATAAAAATAGCATGAAACCGTCTGGTTTTAATATAATTGAGTTGCTAGAAACAATCACACTTCCGGAGGCTCATGCTATGAATAAAAGTATAACACAAGATGCTTATAACTTTCGTATTTCCAACGATGCTCAATTGAATTTCACTTATATTGATATCGGTAACAATAACCATTATATAGAATTTGAAGGAAAATGGTATCTTATTACTACTCATGAGAGAATACCAGATTTTTTATATAATGACTAAGACTTTTCATGCCAATAAATTGTGTTAAAATATAGAAACAAAAATAAAGTAAATTAAAATGCGGGATGCATTTTGTCTTAACAGCCAAGATGTATCCCGCGTTTTTTTGCTCGGTCTATTTTTTCCTGATATGAACCTCTGGGATAGCCAGATTGTCATAGTTTACGGAAGATTGTTCATTTTCATTTTCTGTCATTTCCTCGTGTGTTTTGTGTGTATGAACTTCCGGAATTGCTACATTGTCAAAAGTTAGAGCATAATCGTGTTGTTCTTCATCATGTTTTTCCTTTTTTTTATTTTTCCAATGAAACATAAAAAATCCCTCCATTTAAAAATTATTATAGTATATTGATGAAAAATGTAATAACAAGACTGTTGATAAAATCCGCAAATAAACTTCCGATAAGCGGAATTATAAGGTAAGCTTTCACGGACGGGACATAGCGGTCACAGATAGCCTGCATATTTGCCATGGCATTTGGTGTTGCACCCATACCAAATCCGCATGTTCCGGCAGAAAGCACGGCTGCATCATAATCTCTTCCCATAACATTGAATATGACAAAGTATGTGAATACGCATATGAGAAGCGTTTGTGCTGCGAGCAGGATAACAAGCGGCAGGGCGAGAGTGGCAAGTTCCCAGAGTTTTAATGTTATCATTGCCATTCCGAGAAAGAGTGAAAGACATATACCACCGAGGTCGTTTATCTCACCCATATGAATTGTTCCTTTACCTGAATATTCGGTAATATTACGCATAAGTGCAGCGGCGAGCATTGCACCTATATAGATAGGAAATGTAAGACCGGTCTTTGTGAGAAAATACGAGAATATCGTACCGAGTCCTATTGCAAGTATAAGCTGAAATACTGCGGCTGCATACATATTTGTGTGACGCTGGTGCTTTTCTTCATCTTCGACCAGAAGGCTGTCATCCTCAGTCGGAACATTGTCCATAAGTTTTCTTTTCTCAATAAGACGCTTTCCGATAGGACCACCCACAAGACTTCCTGTTATAAGCCCAAAAGTAGCGGCTGCCGTACAGATAGTCGTTGCTCCATGTATGTTGAAATCCTCAAGAACCGGACCAAATGCACCGGCAGTACCGTGACCGCCGACCATAGGTATCGAACCGGTACACATACCTATAAGAGGGTTTAAATTAAGCAGTTTTGAGAGTCCTATGGCAAGCAGGTTCTGGGAAAATATCAGCGTGATGACAAGACCAAGAAAGACTATCAAGGATCTTCCACCACTTTTTAAAACTTTCAGATTTGCCTGAAATCCTACTGATGTAAAGAAAAATACCATGCAGACTTCTCTGAGCGTATCATCAAAGGAAAATTCGATAATTCCCGTGGTATAGCATATACAAGTAAAGATAGCAAATAGCAATCCGCCGATAACAGGTGCCGGAATACAGAATTTTTCCAAAAAGTTTATTTTTTTTCTTAAATAATTTCCAAGTAAAAGTACCAGAACGGCTGCTGCGAGAGTCTGATACATATCTAATTGAATTTTCATAAAGTTCCTCGTTTCTAAGCAGGTTATTATAATGATATATAAAAACAATTTATCCCCGCTCATAAGTAAATAGCTTATGATTTATTATCATTATTTATTTTGTCTTAACAGTAATGTCTTTTTCTTTGTAATATGCGGCTGCACCCGGATGGAAAGGAATATCAATGCCAGAAACAGCAGTCTTTTCATCAGTTATAAGCTCAAGTGAGGTTGCATATTGCAAATCTTTGCTGTGTTTGAAAAATGTTTCGGTAAACTGTTTTACTGCATTTTCAGAAAGATTATCAGATGCAAGCAATACTGATTTAACACCTATTGTATTTACGCTTTCAGTCTGACCCGCATATGTGTTTGCAGGAATTTCATATTTGCAATAATAAGGATAAGCAGTAATAAGTTTTTTAATACACTTATCATCAATATTTAAAATCTTTATGCGACATTCTTTTGTAAGCTCGGATATAACTGTTGTCTGAACACCGGCCGTACAGAAAAAAGCATCAATCCTGCCGTTTGCAAGCTGTTTTGCGGCATCCGTATAATCAAGGTTTGCCATTTCAACAAGTTTTGAATTTAGACCGCTTAATTCAAGTATCTGCTTTGCATTGATCTCAGTACCGGATTCTTCAGCACCTATGCAGATTTTTTTACCCTGAAGGTCATCAATCGTTTTTATGTCAGAATTTGCTTTTACAACTATTTGGCAGGCCTCGGTGTAAAGAGCGGCTACCGCCTTGTAACCGTTGCAGACATTGCCATTAAAATATCCTGTGCCGTCATAGGCATCTTTTATAAGGTCAGCCTGTGCGATACCGAGGTCTATATATTTGTCGGATAAAAGTCTTAAATTTGCCGCAGATCCGGCAGTGTTTTTAACTTCAAATTTGTAATCGGAAGTGTCTTTTGATACGGCACCCGAAAAACTGCTCGCAAAAGCATAGTACATACCGCCTATATCGGCAGCACCAAACCTTATATTGTCTGACTTTCTGCCGCATGCCGATAGAAGCACCAGCGAGAGACAGAGCAGGAGACATATCTTTTTCTTCATATCTAAATCGTCCTTTCATATAGTATTCAAAAAATCCATTAAGCATTTTACAATAAACTTTAAGAAAAAACAAATAAAAAGGTAACAGTTCAGCCCCTCATTTATTACATTCGTAAACCTGCCAGCAAGCTATCAGTCGCTGCTATGCAGCTTGTGTTTACTTCATTTCATAAATGAAAGGCTATTCAGCCCCAAAAAACAAGTCAATAATACATTGAGCAAGCTCATATATTATTGACTTATCTTTTTTGGGGCTGAACTGTTACATAAAAAGGAATTTAAAGGGAAATAATATGGTGTACTCTAGAAAATCTTTGTTTTGAGAAGATAACGGGAGCACATAATATAAAATAAAGAAGGTAAACAAATGTATTATAAGATAAAAGAGGATGGTATATTTAAAATCGACCTCGGCACATTCTGGGACAGTGGGGAATGTGTCGGTGTATTTAAGATGACTGAGTGGGACAATGAAAAAATATTGTGGGAAAAGTGTGGAATATGGCATACTGTTGATGAAATTCATTTTTGCAAGATGGAGAGCCACAGGGATTTTTTGTATGGAACTTTTCAGATGCCTGCAAAAGAATATGGAAAAAAGGATGAACTTTTTGCAATATATATATTGAAAGACAGGGTAATAATATTAAGTGATGATGATTCGATTGATAAAAATATAATAAGAATATCCGGGCGTGCCATAGCAAAAGATTATTCACTGGAAAGATTTATATATGATTTTTTTATGTCATTTATAGAAGATGAGCTGCTTTTTTTGCAGAAAATAGAGCATAAAATAACCGGGATAGAAGAGCAGGTAATGAAAGAACAGTCCGACAAATTTAATATAGGTCTTTTGAAATTGAAAAAGATAATAGCGAGGTTTTATCATTATTATACACAGCTCGCAGAAGCGGGGGATGAACTTGCGGGCAATGAAGAAGAATTTTTCACGGAAGAAACGGTGGAACTTTTTAAGATGTATTCGGAAAAAATGACAAGACTAGCACAGGAAACGCAGATATTAAGGGAATATGCGATGCAGGTGCAGGATGTTTATCAGTCGGAGATAGAGATACATCAGAATGATGTAATGAAGATGCTTACGATAGTAACGACTATCTTTCTTCCGCTGACACTGATAGCAGGCTGGTACGGAATGAACTTTTCATATATGCCTGAGTTAAAGATGAAATACGCTTATCCAACCGTGATAGGTATAAGTGTGCTGATAGTTGTGGTGAGTCTTGTGATTTTTAAAAGAAAGAAATACTGGTAGTGTGTCATAAACGAAGTCGAATGTAATTGACTGAGCTGAAAGCGAGGGGGCTTCTTGACTTACAGTTAAGAAGAGAGTTGTAATATGACTTGATAAACAAAGTGAGTTCACAAAAAGTTCACAAAAATTATTAGCACTCGATATTGACGAGTGCTAATAAAAGTAGTATAACATAATCAGCAACAGAGAAACAAACAATATTAAAATAAATAAGGTTTTAGTTACCAACGGCATCACAGATGCAGACGGTAACAGATTTTTGGAAGGAGAGATTGATTATGTTAATGCCTAGTATTTTTGCAAATGATTTAATGGATGGATTTTTTGATGCACCTGAAAGAAATTACAAAAAGAATTATTATAACAGCGGATTGATGAAAACAGATATAAAAGAAAGCAAAGATGGTTTTGAAGTCATCATGGATCTGCCGGGATTTAAGAAAGACGAGATAAAAGCTGAATTAAAAGACGGATATATGACAATCACTGCCGCATCAGATAAAGACAATAAAGTAGAAGATGAAAACAGCAGATATATATGCAGAGAGAGAGTATATTCAAATTGCAGCAGAACATTCTATGTAGGCAAAGAACTTACACAGGAAGATATAAAAGCAAAATTTGAAAACGGTGTGCTTACATTAAATGTACCAAAGAAAGAAGCATTACCGCAGAAAGAAGAAGACAAATATATCTCAATTTTGTAATAGATATAAGATTGGATAATATATTCAGGATTGTCAAAAAGAGGTTCTGAATGTATATCTTAATATATCTTCGTATTTTAAAATTGTACTATCATATATTAGATAAAGGTGATGGAAGGAGCGGTAAAGAATCGCTCCTTTTAAAATTGAAACAGGTTATTGCGAAACTGCTTATATGCACAAGTAACATAACATATAAGCAGTTTGGCAATTACCGGAAAATGAGAAAGGAGGAGTTTCTTATGGCTGCAAAGCAGGATTATTATAAGGTTCTTGGAATAGACAAAAATGCTGATGATAAGACGATAAAAAAAGCATATCGTAAGCTGGCAAAGAAATATCATCCTGATATGAATCCGGGAAATGCGGCGGCTGAACAGAAGTTTAAGGAAGTCACAGAGGCATACAATGTACTTAGTGATGCTGAAAAAAAGAAACTTTATGATCAGTTTGGTCACGCTGCATTTGAAGAGGGATTTTCACCGGGAGGCGGTCAGTCTTATAACGCAGACGGAATGCATAGAGAGTATCATTTTACGGGAGATGCATCGGATATATTTGGTGACATATTTGGCGATTTGTTTAATGACGGTCACTTTGGAGGCAGTGGAAGTTTTGGTGGTCATGGCAGCTTTCGTGAAAGGGGAGATTTTGGAGGATATGACGGATTTTCAGGAGCACATTTTTACAGTACAGGAGGTCAGGAATCGGGATTTGGTTATGATATGAGAGGCGATGATGCAGAGGCAGACATAGAAGTAACATTTGATGAGGCTGTATTTGGATGTGATAAGGTGATTACTTTGCATAATGGCAGTACAGGAAATGAGCAGTCGCTAAAAGTTCATATACCGGCTGGAATTGACGACGGAAACAGTATAAGACTTAAAGGGAAAGGTCATCCGGGTATAGGAAAAGCAGAGGACGGAGACTTATTCCTCAGAGTTAAAGTAGGTAAAAAAGCGGGTTATGAGAGAAAAGGGCAGGATATATATACAAAAGTAAATGTGCCTTACACAACGGCAGTTCTTGGTGGAAATGTGCGTGTTCACACTCTTTATGGTGATGTAGAGTGTAAGATAAAAGAGGGAACACAGTACGGCACGAAGATACGCCTTAAGGGAAAAGGTGTTGTATCTAAAAAGGATGGAAAGACCTATGGTGACCAGTATGTCACGGTAGGAATAGAAGTGCCAAAACACATAAGCAGGAGTGCACGGGATAAACTTATGGAATACCGCAATTTATGTAAAAATACTGCATAATATGTGAAGATTTTGGTTAAAATACACATAAGGAATAGCATTAGAATTAGAAAAATAATGTTTTATTGGCTTAGAGAAAGCAATACATATCTGAAAAAAAGGATTGTATTGCTTTTTTATTGAATAGGAAAATGCTTGTAAAGTAGTGTGATGCCATTTTTTTGATGGTTTATAAATGGCAAATGTTCACTCTGTAAAAATAAATATAGTAAAAGTGCATAAAAAAGTGTCTGAAATGAGCATAATAATAATACAAATTTGTGCAAAGTGACAAAAAGCACAAAATTAAAAAAAAAATATTGCAATTTTTATCTAAATGTTATATATTTTAGTTACAACGAAATGGAAACATTTCCAGAAACATTTCCAAAACCGTTTCCATGAAAAAGTAAAGTATTTTAAAGTTATTTAAAATATAAACAGTGGAAACAACAATATTATAATTTAGGAGGATATTTATGAGAAAGAAAGGACTTGTAGCATTTGGACTTGCAGCAGTTATGACAGCATCAGCACTTACGGGCTGTGGCGGTGCAAGTGATAAAAAGGAAAGTGGTAAGAAAGAAGCTAAAGGAACAGTTTATTACTTAAACTTCAAGCCTGAAGCTGATGCACAGTGGCAGGAACTTGCAAAGCTTTACACAGATAAAACAGGTGTTAAGGTGAATGTAGTAACTGCAGCAGCTAACCAGTATGAGACAACATTAAAGAGTGAGATGGGTAAGAGCGAAGCACCAACATTGTTCCAGGTAAACGGACCGGTTGGACTTGCATCTTGGAAAGATTATTGTTATGACCTTAAGGATTCTGATATTGCAAAACAGGTTACAAGTGATGATTTCTTGTTAAAAGATGGTGATGCAGTTGATGGTATCGGATATGCTATAGAATCTTATGGTATCATTTACAACAAAAATCTTTTAAAGAAAGCCGGATATACACAGGATGACATAAAGAGCTTTGATGATCTTAAGAAAGTTGCAGAAGACATAACAAAGAGAAGCAAAGACCTTGGATTCTCAGCATTTACATCAGCAGGTATGGATGGAAGTTCAGATTGGAGATTCAAGACACATCTTGCAAACCTTCCTATTTACTATGAGTATCAGAAGGATGGAATCGAGAATACAGATGCCATCAAGGGAACATATCTTGACAACTATCGCAATATCTGGAATTTATATATTAACAATTCCACAACAAGCTCTAAACAGCTTAGCACAAAGACTGGTGATGATGCAGTTGCAGAATTTGTTACAGAGAAAGCAGTATTCTATCAGAATGGTACATGGGCATACTCAGATATAGCAGACCTTGGAGATGATAATCTTGGAATGTTACCTATCTATATTGGTGCAGACGGAGAGGAAAACCAGGGACTTTGTACAGGTACAGAGAACTACTGGTGTGTAAATAAGAAAGCATCAAAAGAGGATATTCAGGCAACACTTGATTTCATGAACTGGTGTGTAACAGATGATACAGCAGTAAAATGTATGTGTGGTGCAGCAGGAGCTATGCCATCAGGACAGGATGGAATGGGATTTGTTATTCCGTTTAAAAAGAACCTTACTTCAGATAATCCGCTTGTAAACATTGCAAATGATTATGTAAAACAGGGTAAAAAACCTGTAACATGGAACTTTACAACTATGCCATCTGAGAAGTGGAAGAACGACCTTGGCTCTGCACTTACAACATATGCTTCTAAGCAGACTGATGCAAACTGGGATCTTGTAAAGAAAGCATTTGTAGATGGCTGGAAGAAAGAAGCAGCAGCAGCTAAGAAATAAATGCCGGAATGGTAATAGTTTATTTGTTAAATTGCGGTATAGACCGTAAAGTGACATGATAGAAATTATAGGCGGGGAAACGGTAAAATGTTTCCCCTCTATTAAAAATGAGTTATTGTTTGCATAAATAGTAGTGTAAGTAATGACAATAAGGGAACAAATATTAATAAATCAACTGTATTTTGGTTACTGTTCACAGGACAGTGAGCGGCAATGCATTTTGTGCTATGCACAGTGGAATGTGCAGAAATGAGGATTATTATGGAAAAAGCAATAAGAAAATACTGGCCGGTATTTGTGCTTCCTACTATGGCAGCATTTATGATAGGATTTATCGTGCCATTTATCGAAGGAATTTATTTATCATTTTGTAAATTTACCACTATCAAGGATGCTGATTTTGTGGGAATAGGCAATTATATCGAAGCATTTAAGGATACGACCTTCCCTCATGCATTTGGATTTACGGCAGTATTTGCGATAGTGACGCTTGTACTTGTTAATGTTCTTGCATTTGCACTTGCACTTGCACTTACACAGAAAATTAAGGGAACTAATATTTTTAGAACAATATTCTTTATGCCAAACCTTATTGGCGGTATTGTACTTGGATATATATGGCAGCTTATATTTGATGGTATATTCAGTCATTTTGATATGGCATTAAAACTTAATGCAAAATTAGGATTTTGGGGTCTTGTAATCTTAATCTGCTGGCAGCAGATAGGTTATATGATGATAGTTTACATAGCGGGTCTGCAGGCAATACCTGATTCATTAAGAGAAGCTGCTATGATTGATGGTGCAAACGCTTGGAAGAGACTTTTCCATGTAACTATTCCAAACATGATGCCATCGATAACAATATGTACATTCTTAACAATAACAAACTCATTCAAACTCTTTGACCAGAACCTTTCACTTACGGGTGGTGAGCCGCTTCATAAAACGGAGATGCTTGCATTGAATATTTATGATACATTCTATGGAAGAGTTGGATATGAAGGTGTAGGTCAGGCTAAGGCAGTTATCTTCTTCCTTGCAGTAATAGTTATCAGTATGTTACAGCTTAGACTTACAAGAAGTAAGGAGGTGCAGCAGTAATGAAAAAAGTAAAAGGAATTTTGGCTACATTATTATTTACGGTTATTTCAATTATATTTGTATCACCAATTATTGTTGTATTGATGAACTCTTTCAAGAAAAAGACATTTATCAATCTTGAGCCTTTTAAAATGCCGACATCAAAGAATTTTGTCGGATTGGAGAACTTTAAAGAGGCAATAACAAAATATGAATTTATTAAGGCTGTCGGTTGGACTGTATTTATTACGGTAGGCGGTGTAGTTCTTATTCTTGTGTGCTGTTCAATGTGTGCATGGTTTATCACAAGAGTACAGACAAAGATTACAAAAGCAATTTATCTTCTTTGTGTATTCTCAATGGTAATTCCATTCCAGATGGTAATGTTTACCTTATCAGGAACGGCAGATTCACTTGGACTTAATACACCATGGGGTCTTTTGATAATATATCTTGGATTTGGTGCAGGTCTTGCGGTATTTATGTTCTGCGGATTTGTAAAATCAATTCCTATTGAAGTTGAGGAGGCAGCTATGATTGACGGCTGCAGTCCTATAAGAACATTCTTCAGCGTTGTAGTACCAATGATGAAACCTACTCTTATATCTGTAGGAATACTTGAGGCAATGTGGATTTGGAACGATTTCCTTCTTCCATATCTTACACTTGATATAAAGAAATATAAGACAATATCAATTATCATTCAGTATATGAAGGGAAGTTACGGAAGAGTTGATATGGGTGCTATTATGGCTTGTCTTATCATGGCAGTTATCCCTGTTATAGTATTCTACTTATGCTGTCAGAAATATATCATCAAAGGAGTTGCAGCCGGAGCCGTTAAAGGTTAAAATACATTTTGCATGAAATATACTTTATCAGATGAAGTCATATGGTACTTTATCTGATAAAGGTGTTTTAGGGACTAAAAAGTTCTTAAATATCATGGAAATAAAAAAGTGAGGCAAATGTATGACTATAAAAGATATCGCCAGATTGTCAGGATATGGTATAGGGACTGTATCCAGGGTATTGAACAATCATTCTGATGTCAGTGACAAAGCAAGAAAAAAGATAATGGGAGTTATAGAAGAAAGTAATTTTCAGCCTAACAGTAATGCACGGCAGTTAAAGAGGCAGGCTGCGTCATCGCTTTCAATCATTGTAAAGGGAAATCAAAATATGCTGTTTGCAGATATTCTTGAGAAAATGCAAATGCTCCTTTCAAAAAATGGAGAAATTGCAGAAGTATCATATATAGATGAAGATGCAAACGAAGTGGAATGTGCACTTATGCTGTGTCGTGAAAGAAATCCTAAAGGAATTATATTTCTCGGCGGAAATCTTGATTATTTTGATGAATTTGAAGGAATAGATGTACCTTGTATTCTTGTCACAAATAGTGCCGGAAGTCTTAATATAAGTAATCTTTCATCATTTTATACAGATGATGAGGCAGCAGCATATAAAGTCGGCAGTTATTTTATAAAAAAAGGTCATAAAAAGATAGGTGTTGTAGGTGGAATATTGTCGGCAACACAGATAAGTTCTCTAAGATATGCGGGATGTATTCGGAGTTTTCAGGAAAATAATATACCGTTTGATGAGAAAAAAGGTTATGTGCAATGTCGATTTTCTATGGAGGACGGATATCAGGCAATGAAAAAACTTTTAAAGAATATGCCGGATGTTACGGCAGTCATTGCACTGAGTGATACGATAGCAGTTGGTGCGATGCGTGCAATATGCGATGCAGGAAAAAAAGTGCCGGATGACATATCGGTCATAGGATTTGACGGGATAAGTCTTTCAAATTACTGTATTCCAAGACTTACGACTATAAAACAAGACACGGAAAAAATGGCGAGAGAGGGAGTAGAGCTTATGTTGCGACAGATACATTACCCGGATGAAGGACGGGATGTATCTATACCATTTAAACTTCTTGAAAGAGAAAGTGTAAGAAATTTATAAGTATTAAAGTACATCACATAAAAAATATATATGAAATTGACATTATGATGTTATTGGACTTTGCATATATAACAGATAATGTTAGCCGACATATAGCGGGAGCGTGTCGGTATTGTTATAGCGTAAAAATCATCACTGCCTATAACAGTTTTATATTTCAAAAGTGTAAAAGGAGGAAAATATTTTGAGAAAAGCAGGAATTTTAATGCCTATCACATCATTGCCATCACCTTACGGTATTGGAACAATGGGAGAGGCAGCAAGAGAATTTGTCCGCTTTTTACATAAGGCAGGACAATCATATTGGCAGATATTACCAATATGTCCGACAAGTTATGGAGATTCGCCGTATCAGTCATTTTCATCATATGCCGGAAATCCGTATATGATAGATCTTGATGAACTTAGTGAAGCCGGACTTCTTGAAAAAGATGAGTATAAAAATATAGATTGGGGCAGCAACCCGGAGAAAGCAGATTATGGTTTGCTATATAACAGGAGATTTGGAGTTTTAAGGAAGGCTGCCAAGACTGCAGAAGAAAAATATCAGACAGAGCTTACAGAATTTAGAAAAGAAAATCATAAATGGCTTTCTGACTATGCTTTATTTATGGCAATAAAAGACGAGCAAAATGGAGTATCATGGCTTGAGTGGCCGGAAATTCTTAGAAAAAGAGATAACAAAGCTCTTGCA
This sequence comes from Clostridium sp. AF34-13, assembly GCF_003477845.1. Taxonomy (NCBI): domain Bacteria; kingdom Bacillati; phylum Bacillota; class Clostridia; order Eubacteriales; family Clostridiaceae; genus Clostridium; species Clostridium sp. AF34-13. The sequence continues at coordinate 69,456 of NZ_QUEB01000005.1, read as the reverse complement.
GTAGAAAGAGAAAAGTTAAAAGATGAGATAAAGTTTTGGGAATGTGTACAGTTTTTATTTTTTACACAGTGGAAAAAGTTAAAAGCTTATGCAAATGAAAATGGAATTAAAATAATTGGTGACATTCCTATTTATGTATCAAGTGACAGTGCAGATGTTTGGGCAAATCCCGAACAGTTTCAGCTTGATGATAATCTTATGCCGATAAGTGTGGCAGGATGTCCGCCTGATGGATTTTCAGCAGATGGTCAGCTTTGGGGTAATCCTTTGTTTAACTGGAAAGTCATGAAAGAACAGGATTATAACTGGTGGGTTGACAGAATAGCATATCAGACGCAGATATATGATATGCTTCGTATAGATCATTTTAGAGGGTTTGATGCATATTATTCTATCCCATATGGTGACAACACTGCAAGAAACGGAGAATGGAAAGAAGGACCTGGAATAGATTTGTTCAATGTTATAAAAGAAAAACTTGGAGAACTTCCAATCATAGCAGAGGATCTCGGATTTTTGACGGATTCAGTAAGAAAGCTTCTTAAAGATACAGGATTTCCGGGAATGAAAGTTCTTGAGTTTGCATTTGACAGCAGGGATACGGAGTCAGGATATCTGCCTCATCTCTATCCTAAAAACTGTGTTGTATATGCAGGAACACATGATAATGAGACAATTCTTGGATGGTTTGATACAATATCAGAAGAAGATGCAGAATATGCGAAGAAATATATGCGTCTTTCAGAAGCAGAAGGATATCATTGGGGAATGATGCGTACGGCATGGGCAAGCGTTGCGGATACGGCAATTATGCAGATGCAGGACATCCTCGGACTTGGAAAAAATGCAAGAATGAACACACCGTCAACACTCAGTGATAAAAACTGGAGCTGGAGATGTCTGCCGGGAGTGTATAATGATACGCTGGCAGATGTACTTCATCAGGAGATGAAGCTATATGGTAGAATTTAACTCTATCAGGTAAATAGCAGAGCGGATTGCAAATATCCGCCGTATAATGATTATGATATTGATTTATCACATAGAGATTTTAAAAAGCTGTGGTTTTATAGTGAAGCCACAGCTTTTTTGTGTTTTAGTAATTGAAATTTTTTTAGTATAATTTTGATGAATATAAACATTTCTTTGAGCATGTACACAGTTTTTGTTAGCGTAATGCAATTTAGCTTGCTTAAATGAAGATTGCATAATATAATGATTGCAAAGATATAAAGAAAAATGTATTTCAAGAGAATGCCAGAAAGGGGTGTTGGTGAGTGGGGAGATTTTTAAATCCGGATAATGCTGCATTTAAAAGGACATTAAATTCTAAAATATATATTGATAAAACGGAACTTCTTGATTTTACTAATCAGGTGATAAATACGAACGCAGCTTTTATTTGTAACAGCCGTCCGAGGCGTTTTGGAAAGTCTGTTACGGCAGATATGATTACGGCTTATTATAGTAAAGGGTGCGACTCAAAGAAATTATTTTCAGATTTAAAAATAGGAAGTTTGGATGGTTTTGAAGAAAGTTTAAACAAATATGATGTAATTCATTTTGATGTGCAATGGTGCTTAGAACCTGCCGGAAATCCGAAAAATTTTGTTAATTATATCACTGAAAATATAGTGGATGAGTTAAGAGAAAACTTTCCGCAGATTATAACTGAAAAAATAAGTTCGCTGCCCGATGCTTTGTCAAATATAAATGCTAAAACTGGAAAACAGTTTATAATAATTATTGATGAGTGGGATGTTTTGATAAGGGATGAGGCCGCTGAATTTGAGGTTCAGGATGAGTATATAAATTTTTTAAGAGGTCTTTTTAAAGGAACTGAACCTATGAAATATATAGGTCTTGCTTATATTACTGGTATTTTGCCAATAAAAAAATTAAAGACACAGTCGGCACTTAACAATTTTGATGAATATACCATGCTTGATGCAGGGGAACTTGCTGGGTATATAGGTTTTACACAGGATGAAGTTAAAACTTTGTGCACTGAATATGGAGCAGATTTTGAAAAAGTAAAACATTGGTATGATGGTTACCGGCTTGGGGATTACCATATTTACAATCCAAAAGCAGTTGTAAGTGTTGTTACAAAAAGACTTTTTCAAAGCTATTGGTCGCAGACAGGCTCATACGAAACGATAATACCATTGATAAGTAAAAATTTTGACGGACTTAAAAATGCAATAATTGAGATGCTTTCAGGAGATATGGTTAAGGTTGACACTGGAACATTTCAGAATGATGCAGTAAATTTTTCAAACAGGGACGATATAATAACATATCTTATACACTTAGGATATTTGGCATATGATGAGAAATGCAAGTGTGCGTATATACCAAATGAGGAAGTAAGACAGGAACTTTTAAAAGCAACAAGACAGAAGAAGTGGAAAGAATTTATTGAATTTGAGAAGCAGTCTGATAATCTTTTAGATTCAACATTAGATATGGATAATAAAAAAGTTTCTGAAATAATTGAAAAAATTCATATGGAATATGCATCAGTAATTAAATATAATGATGAAAATTCACTTAGCAGCGTTTTGACTATTGCATATCTTAGTTCAATGAAGTATTATTTTACTCCAATTCGTGAACTTCCGGCTGGTAGGGGATTTGCGGATTTTGTATATCTGCCAAAACCGGAATACACGGATTTTTATCCGGCATTAGTAATTGAACTTAAATGGAATAAAAATGTACGCACGGCGTTGGAACAGATTAAGCAGAAACAGTATCCGAAGTCACTTCTATCATATACCGGTGACATACTTATTGTTGGAATAATATATGACAAAAAGGATAAAGTGCATAAATGTGAGATTGAAAGGTATGAGAAATAATGATACCGTTTACATTTCCCTCGTCATAGACGGTGTTATCCCATACTTATTTTTATAAAGCCTGTTAAAGTGCGACAGATTGTTGAAACCACAGTCACCGGCTATCTCAAGCACGGTGTCCTCAGTGGTGAGCAGTCTGGTTCGTGCTTTTATCAGGCGAAAATCATTAAGATATTTAATAAAACTTGTTCCCATATGATTTTTAAAAAACTTCATAAAATGTGACGGGCTGTAGTGACATATATCAGCTATCTTTTCAATCGGAATTTCTTCATTATAATGCTGTTCCATATAAGTAAGTATTTCTTTTATTTTATCTACCGATTTTTCTGATTTTTTATTAACTTCCGTTTTAGGCGGATGCCTTATCATAATGTGTATAAGTTCAAGCAGGCATGACTTGATGGCAAGCTGGTAGCCAAATTCTTTTTTATCACACAGAACATCCATAGTATTTATAATCTTCACAAAATGGGAATAAAAAGAATATCCCATATGCACATGAGTTACAATAGGAAAATCACCATTAAAAAAAGGAGTCAGATATTTGGACATGGTTATATCATTTGTCGCAAAACTGAGAAGTTCCTTTTTAAAAATAATATTTTCATACTCCAGTTTATCGCCGATAGCACAATCAATAGAATGAAGATTTTCAGGGAGAACCACAAGGATATCACCTGCCGATAGCTGATGCGTAGTAAGGTTAAGCGTAACTTTAGCCGAACCATGCTTGATAACAATAAGTTCCATATCATTGTGCCAGTGCAGGGGAACACTCGGAAAATCAATAGGGATAGAACATGGATAAGTATTAAATAAAAATTCCGCACTGGAATGGGTCTTTGTTTCATGGTATTTATTTTTTTCAATTTCATTCATATGTAAAACCTCCCAAAAGATAATTTGCACCATTTATGTACTGTTACACGGTGACAACATAGCGAAAGCGTGCCGACGGTATTATTTGCTACAGATACACAATCATCACAGCACATAACAGTTTCGCGTCCGTTAAAAAAATATCTCTAAATGATAGTATTGTATCATATCGTGCTAGGAAAAGACAAGAAGTACACTTACTAAAATGATATATTATAGTCACAAAGTTAAGAGAGTTGCCGCACATAAAAATGTGTCAGGTGACAGGAATTAAAAATTCACATTTTATTGTGAATAAGGATATGGATAAGAGATAGAGAATTTTATGTTACAAAGTAAACAACAATGCGTGTAAAATGGAGGATTATTATGGATATCAAAAACACTTTAGAGCAGAAGCTTGGAAAAAGTATTGCTGACAGCAGCAAACAGGAAATTTATGTTGCACTTTTAAATATCACGAAAGATATGTCAGAGGAAAAAGTGCAGGAGGACACAGGAAAGAAAGTTTATTATATTTCGGCAGAATTTTTAATAGGAAAACTTCTTTCTAACAATCTTATAAATCTCGGAATTTATGCTGATGTAAAGAAAGTCCTTGCTGACAACGGCATAAGTCTTGCAGAGATTGAGGAGATTGAGGCAGAGCCTTCACTTGGTAATGGTGGTCTTGGCCGTCTTGCAGCGTGCTTCCTTGATTCGATAGCAAGTCTTGGACTTAACGGTTCTGGTATTGGTCTTAACTACCATCTTGGATTATTCAAGCAGGTATTTGAGAATAATAAGCAGAAAGAGACTGCAAATCCATGGATTGAGGAGAATACATTCCTTAGAAAAACAGATGTGAGCTATCCTGTAAAATTTAAAGATTTTACTGTTCAGTCGAGAATGTATGAGATAGATGTAACAGGATATGACAACAGAACAAATAAACTTGAATTGTTTGACCTTGATACTGTAGATGATAGTATTGTAGGAGATGGAATTGATTTTGATAAGAAAGATATTGCGAAAAATCTTACATTATTCCTTTATCCTGATGACAGTGATGATGACGGAAGAAAACTCAGAATTTACCAGCAGTATTTCATGGTAAGCAATGGTGCAAAACTTATAATAGATGAGTGTAAGAAAAAGGGAAGTAACCTCCACGATTTATATAATTACGCAGTAATCCAGATAAATGATACACATCCTACAATGGTTATACCTGAGCTTATCCGTCTGCTTATGGAAGAGGGAATTGATATTGATGAGGCAATCGAGATTGTTTCAAAGACTTGTGCATATACAAACCACACAATTCTTGCAGAAGCACTTGAAAAATGGCCTATTTCATTCCTTAAGGAAGTTGTACCACAGCTTGTGCCTATCATAGAGGTGCTTGACGATAAAGTACGCCGCCGCTTTGATGATGAGAGCGTGGTTATCATTGACAAAAATGATACAGTACATATGGCTCATATCGACATTCATTACGGCTTCAGTGTAAACGGTGTAGCTGCACTTCACACGGAAATCCTTGAAAAATCAGAACTTAACAACTTCTATAAGATTTATCCTGAGAAGTTTAACAATAAAACAAACGGTATCACATTCAGAAGATGGCTTCTTCATTGCAATCCTGAACTTACAGACCAGCTCACAGAATGGATTGGTGACGGTTACAAAAAGGATGCAGAGGAACTTAAGAAACTTGAAAAATATCTTTCTGATAAGGATGCACTCGACACACTTCTTAAGATAAAAACTGATAACAAAGCAGATTTTGTTGATTATATAAAGAGAACTCAGAATATCACACTTAATCCTAATTCAATATTTGATATTCAGGTTAAGCGTCTGCATGAATACAAACGCCAGCAGTTAAATGCATTATTTGTGATTCATAAATATCTTGAGATTAAGAAAGGGAACATACCTGAGACACCAATCACAGTAATATTTGGTGCAAAAGCAGCTCCGGCATACATTATAGCAAAAGATATAATTCACCTTATCTTATGTTTGCAGGAGATTATCAACAATGATCCGGAAGTAAATAAATATCTCAATGTTGTTATGGTAGAAAACTACAATGTAACAATGGCAGAAAGACTTATTCCGGCGTGTGATATATCAGAGCAGATTTCACTTGCATCAAAAGAAGCAAGCGGAACAGGAAACATGAAATTCATGCTTAACGGAGCAATCACACTTGGTACTGAGGATGGTGCAAATGTAGAAATCCACCAGTTTGTAGGTGATGACAATATTTACATCTTCGGAGCAGAGAGTGACGAGGTAATAGCACATTACGCAAACTCTGACTATGTATCAAGAGATTACTATGAAAAAAATCCTGCACTCAAAGAGGCGGTTGATTTTATTACAGGTGATGCAATGCTTAAAATTGGTGATGAAACACAGCTTAACCGTCTTAAAAATGAACTTTTAAACAAAGACTGGTTTATGACATTCCTTGACTTTGACAGTTATGTAGAGACAAAGGAAAAAGCATATGCTGACTTTAACGACAGAGAGGCTTGGGCAAAGAAGATGCTTGTTAATATAAGCCAGGCAGGATTTTTCTCATCAGACAGAACTATTGCACAGTACAATGAGGATATTTGGAAACTGTAATTTAACACTATCAGGATCAGGAAAGTAGCACGCTCCTATTGTGTAGAGAGATAAGTGATGGGTGGGGACTTGCAAGTATCAGGAGAGGGACAAGCAAATTCTGATATGCTGCGATAGCAGCTAGTGTGATAAAAATTAACAGGTCAGTACACAAGTAGAGTTATGAGCAAGCAGCAGATTGGATTGTAAATATCAACTTGACTTGTAAAAAATGGGAACAAAATAGATTGCCGTAAGGCATGATAAAAAATATGCTTGAAATTTTCTTAAACCGGAAAACGGTGAGATTATTTCGGGCATATTTTTTTGTTATATTTAAGTTGATGTTAATTCTTGACAAATTGGTCTATCCATGATAGACTGCAACCAGTCTATTGTGAATAGACCGGAAAGGAGGTGAAGATAGAGTGGATATTGAATTAGGTGAAGTACAGGCAAAGTTTGCTGATATAATATGGGAGAGAGAACCAATATCATCGGGAGAGCTGACAAAAATCTGTGGGAAAGAATTAGGGTGGAAAAAATCAACCACATATACAGTTCTGAAAAAACTTTGTGAAAAAGGAATTTTTCAAAATATCAATGGAACAGTTACATCAAAAATTTCTAAAGATGCGTTTTATTTTGCAAAAAGTGAAAAACTGGTAAATGAAAATTATAAGGGATCAATACCAATATTTTTGGCAGCGTTTACAAGCAGAAAGAAACTTTCAGAAAAAGATATTGATGAAATTCAGAAAATGATTGATAAGATCAGGGAGGAGTAGAAATGAGACAAATGTTTTTTGCAATTCTTGATAATGTCTGGGTTGCCAGTATTATGATATTAGTTGTTGTTCTTATTCGTATTTTTATGAAAAAAATTCCGAAATTTATATATCCTCTATTATGGGGCTTGGTCGGATTAAAGTTGTTGAGTCCTTTTGATATTCGTAGTTCGTTGGGGCTGCTTCCCAGCAGTAAGATTGTGGAATATGGCAGTCAGGAGCAGGCTCCGGTTATAATTAGAACTGGTTTAAATATTGTGGACGATGGCATTGATAGTTATATTTCAAATAATGCACAGGCTTCTGCGCCTATTGATAAAGGAATCGGATTTTTGGATGTATGTATTTTTCTTTGGTTAGCAGGAATTTTTGTATTGGTCTTATATATGCTTGTATCATATATTGTTATCCGAAAAAAGGTTTCACAATCTATTAATATTGAAGAAAGGGTGAGTATTTGTGATGAGATCAACAGTCCTTTTTTGTTAGGCGTGATAAAACCTCAGATATTTATTCCATCAGGCATAAAAAAAGATAAATATGATTATATATTGACCCATGAAAAAATGCACATTAAACGAGGGGATCATTTATGGAAACCATTAGGTTTTTTACTTCTTAGTATATATTGGTTTAATCCGTTTTGCTGGATTGCATATTATTTGTTTTGCAAAGATGTGGAACTTGCCTGTGATGAAAAGGTTATCAGCAAGCGTGACTCTTTGTGGAAAGCAAATTACTGTCAGACCTTGTTAGAATGTAGTACAGATACTGGAAAAATGATTTTTGCTCCACTGGGATTTGGAGAGATAGGCGTAAAAGAGAGGATTAAAAAAATTATGGTATATAAAAAGACAAAATTAAGTGTCGTTATTTTAGCTATTGTTATTTGTGGTATTATTGTAATATGTTTTGGAACAAGGAAAAAAGTTTCAGATGCTTCAAAAAATTCTGCAGGGCAGGAAAAGACTGTTGCAAAAGAAAAGGATAGCACGAAGCAGGATGAGATTATTGGACAAAAGCCGGTGGTAGATGTGAATACTTCTCCTGGAGCAGATGGTACACAGTTGTATTATGGAGATGAAAATAAGATTATTTTTGGTGGTTATTATGGTTTATTTGTTTACGACACAGAAAACCAAAAATATATTCAGAGTGTTGATTTAAAACCGATAGGCTGTAATATGACGCAGGGTGACGGTGCCGTTGAGATAATGGTTAAGAAAGGTGGAGAAGTCGTATATCTGCATAAAATGTCTGATAAGGAAAATATGTATGAATATTCTGTTGAGAATAATACATTTGTGAAAAAGAAATATAATCTTGATAAGAAGGCTTTATATCATGGAGCTACTACTGATAACGGATATGTGGAAGCAAGATTTAAGACTAAAAAAGGAAAAGTAAACTCATATATTTTTGTAAATGATTACCTCAATTTGAGTGAACTCGCATATAGGCGTATAGGACAGGATATAGAAGAAAAAGATGATTTGGTATTCCCTTTGTTTATAGAAGAACATTTGAGAAGTGCGTCTTATTTTACAAGTTCAGATGTATATAATATTGTGCGTGCAGAGATTGAATATGATGGAAAGCATTATGTATGTAAAAATAAGAAAGTTCTTGCAGATATTGAAAAAGGATATGCCAATGCCCAAAAAGGAAAAGGTCTTTCTGCTTGTCCGTTCACTTATGTAATGTATTTGACGAGAAAGGATGGGGTTATCGGTATGGTCATACCGGCAATGGACAGCTGCAAGGCTTGTGTTATGGGGGATGGCTGGTACGAACAAGATAATTCGCTTTCAATGAGTATTTATGATATGATTGAAAAGGGGTGGTTTAAAGCTGAGTAATTCATGATATAAAAGGAGAAATCAATGCAAACTCTTTAGATGGATTTTTTATGTGTTTGCCCTGATGCTGAATTAGTGTAAATATTGCAATTTTGTTATCCGGTATGTATAATATACGAAAGTATATTTATGCTGGTTGGAGGTGTGTTATGAAACAGGATATATTGAATGAACTTGTAGATGGGATTATAAAAATTCTTAATAAAAAGGTTAATCGGATTATTTTGTACGGTTCTGTTGCGAAAGGAACAAATACAGAAGAATCAGATGTTGATATAGCAATGCTGATTGCCGGAGATTTAAGTGAAAAGTTAGAAGATTCTTTATCAGATTTTATAGTTGATATGAATTTAAAATACGATAAAGTATTTTCGGTAATAGATATTAATATTGATGATTTTAATAAATTGGAAAAGACAATACCTTTTTACCGCAATGTAAATGAGGGGGTTATTTTGTGGAAGGCAGCGTAATAGACTTATCAAGATTTTTTTGTTATTTCTAAAGCACAGGTTGAAGAACAGATTCAAAAGGCGGAGCAGGTTATTGGCTTGATAGAACCTTATTTAAAGGTTCGTTGGGAACAAAATAGATTGCCGTAAGGCATAAAAAATATGCTTGAAATTTCTTAAATCAGAAGATGTACTGATGGGGGATTTTGGGCATATTTTTTTGTTAATTGCATTTTTGAAAATAAAATTTCAAGAAATCAGATTTCAAGGAATAGGATTTTATATTATCAGGAATACTTATTTATAAATAATTTTGTTATCAGCTATGCGATGGGAATTCGTGCTGGTGGCTTGGTTGCAAATATAGTGCAGTAGATTGGAGATTATCATGAATAAGAAAATTATTAAAACAGCTTCTGTTATCGCTGTAGGAGCGGGAGCAGCGGCTTTGTATAAGGGTAAGTTTGCAAAAGACAATGACTCGGACAGTGGTTCGTGCCGATGTAAAAATTCAAATGGAAAAGATGCTGACAAAAAGTCAATGACAGATAAAGTTATTGAAAAATGGTGTCAGTATGTTGATGATAGTGATGGAAAGATTAAAAGCAAAAACAGAGGCAATGCTACAGATAATTATGAAAAATCTGACTATCAGAACACGGAGCGTGGAAAATACGATAAGAACAGCAAAGGCATTTACTATGCAAGCGGCAACTACGAAGCATTTGCAAGACCTAAAAAGCCGGTCGGTATCGAGGAAAAATCGGCATACATCGTGGGAAGTGGTCTTGGTGCACTTGCTGCAGCATGCTTTCTTGTGAGGGATGCAAAGATGCCGGGAGAAAATATTCATATCCTTGAGGCACTTGATATTGCCGGCGGAGCGTGTGACGGTATAAACGATGCTTCGAGAGGATATATAATGCGTGGCGGTCGTGAAATGGAGGATCATTTTGAATGTCTGTGGGATTTGTTCAGGAGTATTCCATCTTTGGAAAATAAAGACGAGTCGGTTTTGGACGAATTTTATTATCTGAATAAAGAAGACCCAAATTATTCGCTTTGCAGGGTCACAACAGACAGGGGGAAAGATGCAGAACTTGGTGGAAAGTTTGGACTTAGCCGCAAGGGATGTATGGAGATTATGAGATTGTTCTTTACTTCCGATGAACAACTGTATGATAAAAAGATAGAAGATTTTTTTGATGATGAAGTGTTTGACTCAAACTTCTGGCTTTATTGGAGAACAATGTTCGCTTTTCAAAACTGGCACAGTGCATTGGAAATGAAACTCTATTTTAAGAGATTTATCCATCACATAGCAGGACTTCCTGATTTTTCGGCATTAAAATTTACAAGATACAACCAGTATGAATCACTTATAATGCCTATGCTTAAATATCTTGAAAATGCAGGTGTTTCATTTAAATTTAACGCTGAGGTAACAAATGTTATATTTGACATTGACGGAAAGAAAAAGACAGCGAAAACTATTGAGTGTGTAGTGGCGGGCAAAAATGAAGAAATAAAACTTACAGATAATGACCTTGTTTTTATCACAAACGGAAGCTGCACGGAAAGTACAATATACGGCGACCATGAACACGCACCGACAGGTAGTGCAAAGATAAGAAAAAGCGGCTGTTGGAGTCTTTGGAAAAATATCGCAAGGCAGGACATGGCATTTGGAAATCCTGAAAAATTTTGTTCGGATGTTGAAAAGTCAAAATGGGAATCGGCAACCATTACAACATCGGATGAAAAGATAATTTCATATATAGAGAAGATATGCAAGAGAGATTCACGCTCAGGGAAAGTTGTCACTGGCGGAATTGTGAGCTGCAAGGATTCTTCATGGCTGCTTAGCTGGACGATAAACAGGCAGGGACAGTTCAAAAAACAGAAAAAGGATGAAGTATGTATATGGGTTTACGGTCTGTTTACTGAGGCTGTCGGTGATTATATACGAAAACCGATGAAAGACTGCTGTGGCTGGGAGATTGCGGCAGAGTGGCTTTACCATCTTGGAGTCCCTGGAAATGAGATTGATGAGCTTGCAAAAGAGTGTACAAACTGCATACCGACAATGCTTCCTTATATAACTGCATTCTTTATGCCGAGAAGGAAAGGTGACAGACCGGATGTTATCCCTGACGGAAGTGTAAATGCCGCATTTTTAGGACAGTTTGCCGAGACACCGAGAGATACGATATTCACAACGGAATATTCAGTAAGAACAGCTATGGAAGCGGTTTACGGATTGTGTGGAGTAGACAGGGCAGTACCGGAAGTCTGGGGCAGCACATATGATATAAGAGAACTGGTTGAGAGTTCGGTAAGACTTATGGATGGAAAGTCACCGCTTGACATGGAACTTCCAAAGCCGTTAAATATGGTGAAAAATGCGGTCTTAAAGAAAATTAAGGGAACAGATATAGAGAAACTTTTAAAAGAGCATGGTGTTTTGAATGAAGGGCAGGCTTGAAATGCTTATTTGAGCGATTAGCAGAGCGTACCACGAATATCCGCTTGACTGTAAGGATTTAGACTTAAAATGAAATAGTGCTCAATGCTATAAAAATAGTCAAAAAGTGTGTAAGTATTATTTAGAGCAGCTTACACACTTTTTCTAAATTGTGTTACAATGAACACATTATTGTTCATCATGTGCAAAAAGATGTATTGATTTATGGTACAATTCTAAATACCAGATGCTATTATATTGAAGCCCGGACAAGAAATAACAGGCGTTCTGACATAATAGCAGATTACAAAGGCAGAAGGTTTATTATTGAGTTAAAAATCTGGCATGGAGATGAATATAACTCACGGGGGAAAAAGCAGTTGTTTGATTATCTTGAGTATTATAAACAGAATAAAGGTTATCTGCTTAGTTTTAATTTTAATAAGAACAAAAAGACCGGGGTAAATGAGTTGGATTATAATGGTAAGAAGATACTTGAAGTAGTGGTATAAAAGAAGTAGAATACAACAAATAGTAAGATAAATCAGGAGGACTAAAATGAATAATACAAACGAACCAAAGTGGCTTGACAACGCAGTTTTTTATGAAATCTATCCGCAGTCATTCAATGACACAAATGCTGACGGTATAGGTGACATAAATGGTATTACGGAGAAACTTGACTACATAAAGGATTTAGGCTGTAATGCCATATGGGTAAATCCATGTTTCAAATCACCTTTTGGTGATGCGGGTTACGATGTTGAGGACTATTATATGGTTGCACCAAGATACGGCACAAATGAGGACCTTGCAAATCTTTTCAAAGAGGCACACAAGAGAGATATGCACATACTCCTTGACCTTGTTCCGGGACATACTTCCGTGCAGCATGAGTGGTTTAAGCAGTCCATGAAAGCTGAAAAGAATGAGTTTACGGACAGATATGTATGGACTGACAGTATTTGGGAAGAACCACAGGGGATGGGCTGCATCAGAGGAATTTCAGACAGAGACGGTTCATGTGCGGTCAACTTTTTCTCACACCAGCCGGCACTTAATTACGGATATTATAAGCCTGAGCGTCCGTGGCAGCAGTCTATGGATGATGAGGGACCAAAAGCCACACTTGAAGCAATGAAAGATGTTATGCGTTTTTGGCTTCAGATGGGAGCAGACGGTTTCAGGGTAGATATGGCAGGCTCACTTGTAAAAAATGATGAGGATGGAAAAGGAACGATAAAACTCTGGCAGAATGTAAGGGAATTTCTTGATAAAGAATTTCCAAATGCAGCTATGGTTTCAGAGTGGGGAGAGCCTGACAAATCACTTCAGGGTGGCTTTCATATGGATTTCCTTCTTCATTTTGGACCGTCACATTACAATGATTTGTTCCGATGTGAAGAACCTTTCTTTTCATCAAGAGGAAAAGGTGATGTATCAGCCTTTGTAGAAAAGTATCTTGAAAATTATGAGAAATCAGAAAAGAAAGGACTTATGTGTATTCCATCAGGAAATCATGATATGGGACGACTTTCACAGGAAGTAAAAGGTGATGAACTTAAAGTTGCATTTGCGTTCCTTTTATCAATGCCTGGAGCACCGTTTATCTATTATGGTGATGAAATCGGAATGAAATATGTAGAAGGACTTACATCAGTAGAGGGCGGATATGGAAGAACAGGTTCAAGAACACCTATGCAGTGGGATGACAGTTTAAATGCAGGTTTCAGTAATGCCAAGAAAGAAATGCTCTATATCGCACAGGACAGTGATGAAAATCGTCCGACAGTTAAGAATCAGGCGGCAGATGAAAATTCACTTTACAATGAAATAAAGAAACTCATAAAAATAAGAAAAGAGCACACGGCACTCTTAAGTAAAGGTGAGATAGAATTCGTAGCAGCAAAAAAAGACACATATCCTCTTGCTTATGTAAGAAGCAGCGAGGGTGAGAAAATTTTAGTTGTCATAAATCCGTCAGCAAAAGAAGTAACATTTGAATTTGATGCAAGACTCGGAGAAACAATCTACAGCTTCGGCGGAAGTGTAGAAAGTGACGGCAAGACTGTAAAGGCATCAGGACAGACAGCAGCGTTTATAAAACTTGACTAAATCAATTTTTACATTTTGAGAAAAGTATTATAAACATCATAAAAAACTCGGACAAAAAACTTACCACATTCAATGTGGAAGTTTATTTGTCCGTTTTTTGTATGTTCATTTATTTACAACAGGTTTTTGTATGCTCAATTTCAGAATTAAACAAATTACTCTGTATAAAAGCAATTACAGTAAAAGTAACAGTTCAGCCTTTCATTTCTTACATTCATAAACCTGCCAGCGAGCTGTCAGTCGCTGCTTTGCAACTTTTGTTTATTTCATTTCAGAAATGAAAGGCTATTCTACCATAAAAAGGTACTTAACAATACAATGAACAAGCTCATTGTATTGCTAATTATCTTTTTATGGCTGAACTGTTACCAGTAAAAATAATTCAAATCATGTTAAAGTTGCATAAAAATTAAAAAAGTTGTATAATTGATATGTTGAAGTTGCACAAAAAATATTGGTGATAATTTGTTTGATTTTCAAAAAAGAAAAAAGGGATTTTAGTGTGAAAAATACATATATGCAGGATTTTATTGTAGAAAAAATGATTTTTCACACACAAGATTTGTGTCTGTGCACACTTGACACAAACTTGATATGCAAAAAATGTGTGCAGAAATGAGGTATAATATGAAAAACATTAAAGTAAAGTTTAAAATGTTATTTATTATGACAGGGGTTCTTGTAATTTTGTTATTTGGGACTATATTTTCAGCCATATGCATGAAAAATCAAAACAACGAATCTATAGTTGAGATAGAGGGCAGTATAAGAAGTTCATATGATGACAGCATCAAATCGGAAGTTACGGCGGCAGTATCTGTCGCGAAACACTATTACGGTCAGTATAAGAGCGGGATTCTTACAGAACAGCTCGCTAAGAAAAATGCTGCTGATGAGATTCGTGATATGAGATACGGTGACAGCGGCTACTTCTGGGTAGACCAGTCTGACGGAACAAATGTAGTTCTTCTTGGAAGTGACACTGAGGGAACAAACCGTATGAATACAAAAGACTCAAATGGATTTACCATGGTTAAACAGATGATAGAGGATTCTGTTAAGAATAACGAGGCATATACCGACTATTATTTCCCTAAGGAGGGAGAGACAGAGCCTTCACCAAAGCGTTCTTATACATATTATTATAAAGAATTTGACTGGGTCATCGGAACAGGAAATTATACGGACGATATAGACAAAACAGTTGCGGTCAGACATGATGAACTGACAAAATATTCAAACAACATGACAAAAATCTATATTGCCGTAAATGGTACGATAGGAATTGTGCTCATTGCAGTTATAATCCTTATAATCGCAAATATAGTTAAGCCGCTTGAAGCTGTTGGCAGAGAGCTGGGTGTACTTGAAAGTGGTGACTTTACAAGCGAAATAGACGATAAGTATTTAAAAAGGAGAGATGACTTTGGTATTCTGGCAAACAGACTTGAGACTATGCGTGCAAATCTTTCAAGTCTGATAGGTGATGTGAAAACAGGTGCAGGTGACATAAAGAATGTAGTAGGTGAGATAACAAATGATATGGGACTGCTTAATTCTGATATAGAGGATGTTTCTGCAACGACAGAGGAAGTTGCGGCATCAATGGAAGAAACAGCAGCTACGACAGAGAGTATAGATTCGATGTCGCATGAGATAGAAGATGCGGCAAAAAATATTGCATTGAGAGCACAGGATGGTGCAAATCATGTTGAACAGATATATAAGAGAGCAAAAGAAGGTAAAGAAAATGTGGCATCTATAAGAGAGAAAGCAAGTCAGACAAAAAAAGCCATGAAGAGTGAACTTGAAAAAGCGATGGAGGAGGCAAAAGTTGTAGACCAGATAAATGTACTCGCCGATTCTATCATGGAAATTACAGAACAGACAAACCTTCTCTCACTTAATGCATCTATTGAAGCAGCAAGAGCGGGTGAGGCAGGAAAAGGTTTTGCTGTTGTTGCAGACGAGATAAGAAAACTTGCTGAACAGTCAAAAGAAAATGTTGAAAATATACAGGGTGTGACGGATGCCGTAAAAAATGCAGTTGAAAATCTTAAGAGTGATGCACAGCAAATGCTTGAATTTGTTGAAACGGATGTTACTGACAGCTATCATAAATTTGATGAGCTTGCTGGATTTTATAATGAAGATGCGACAAGTGTAAACGAACTTGTATCAGATTTTAGTGCTACATCAGAAGAATTGCTGGCATCTATCTCATCAATAATTGATTCGATAAAGGGTATAAGCATTGCCACTGAGGAGAGTGCTAATGGAACGACGAACATAGCAAACAGGACTGTTTCGATTGCAGAAAGGTCTTCAGTTGTCAATGACAACTCAAAGACGGCAGAGGAGAGAGCGAATAAACTCAGTGAGGGAGTTGCTAAGTTCAAAATTTAGATATAGTGTAGATGCAGTTTAGACATAAACAAAACAGTTTATTAAAAATGTGCTAAGATAATATTGAAATTTATAAGGAAAGGTTGTATTCTATAAATCAATATATGATGAAAAAAATTGGTTTAAGGGTGAAAACGGACATTTTTATATAAATATCAGAAAAAATATAATGGTCAAAATACCTTTTGATACCAATATAATAAAATGTCTGTGCCAATATTTTTTAGCATAAATATTATGATGAGGTGAAGTTTGGAGTGAGGTCAGCAGGTTTTAGGAGAAAGAAAAGGCTTGGAGATCTTCTTGTAGAAGTAGGTGTCATTACGGAAGAACAGCTCGGCACTGCACTGGAGATGCAGAAGAATGAGAAAAAAGGTGAAAAGCTCGGAAATGTGCTTATAGAGCTTGGAGTTACTACAGAGCAGCAGATTATGGAGGCATTGCAGCAGCAGCTTGGAATAGAGAGTATAGATCTCTCCAGTATCCGTATTCAGGATGAGATAATCAAGCTTATGGATGAGTCTGTATTGAGAAAATATAGTCTTATCCCGTTTGCTTTTAGCGAAAAAAATCCCAATATATTAAAAGTGGCGATGAGTGATCCGCTTGATATAAGAGCCATGGATGATATTTCCATAATTACAGGTTTTCAGATAGAAAGATGTGTTACGGTTCCAAGTGATATAGCCGCTGCGATAGACAGATACTATGGAAATGCAGAGGTACTTCGTGTGGCAGAGCAGTACACGAGGGAGAGACAGCAGTTAAATTCTGGAAATAACCGGGAAGAAGAAAATGACGAACAGTCTGAGGCACCTATAGTAAAGCTTGTCAGACAGATTATTGAGCAGGCGGTACATAAAAGAGCAAGTGATATACACATTGAGCCTATGGAGAATCAGGTTCGCATACGTTTTCGTGTAGACGGAGTGCTGCATGAGGAGATGAGGCATGATATAGCACTTCATGCAGCGATGATAGCCAGGATAAAGATAGTTAGTGGTCTTGACATTTCCGAAAAGAGAAGACCTCAGGATGGACGGGCAACAGCTATAGTAGATAGACAGGAGTATGACATACGTGTATCGATGCTTCCGACAGTCTATGGTGAAAAAGCAGTTATGAGACTTGCACTAAAGACCGGGCTTACAAGAGACAAGAGAGAACTAGGATTTCCTGATGAAGAACTTGAAAAGTTTAACAGCATACTCAGTCACAACAATGGTCTTATCCTTGTAACAGGACCTACGGGAAGCGGTAAGTCAACAACACTATACACTGCACTAAGTGAATTAAACATAGAGGGTGTCAATATAATCACGGTTGAGGACCCGGTTGAGGCAAATATCAACGGTATAAATCAGGTTCAGGTCAATGAAAAAGCAGGACTCACATTTAGTTCGGTACTCCGCTCGATATTGAGACAGGATCCGGATATCATCATGATAGGAGAGATAAGAGATGCAGAGACGGCAGAGATTGCCGTAAAAGCATCTATCACAGGGCATCTTGTTGTAAGTACATTGCATACGAACAGTGCGGCAAATACTATTACACGACTTGCGGATATGGGTGTTCAGAGTTATATGCTCGGTGATTCAGTTATCGGTGTTATTGCACAGCGACTTGTAAGAAGAGTGTGTCCGGAGTGTTCGGTGCTTGAGGAGGCAGACGAAGATGACCGCAGAGTGCTTAATATAAAGGACGGCAGAAGCGTCATGATAAGAAAAGCAAGGCATTGCGAATGTGTGCGTTGTGGAGGTACAGGTTATTATGGTCGTGTAGGTATTTACGAGATAATGCCTGTCAGTGCCGAAATAAAGCGTGCGATAAACAGGCGTGAAACAGCAGATGTTCTTGAGGATATAGCACTTAAGCAGGGTATGAAAACACTGAGGACGAGTGCGGTAGATTATGTTTTAAAAGGAATTACAACAGTGGAAGAAGTCCGCCGTGTAGCATATGAAGATTAGTGAGGAGCAGTATGGAAGGATTTATGAAGAAAAAGCCTGTTATGGGGGCAATGTCTGATATGGAGATAGGGTCTACTATGGAGACAGCGTCTACTATGGAGACAAAGTCTGATATGGAGACAAAGTCTACTATGGAGACAAATATGTATAACCTTTTGATGGCGGCAAGAGAACTTGGAGCATCAGATTTACATATAACAGTCGGAATTAAACCGAAGTGCAGAATCAGGGGAGCACTCTGTGAGATGTCTGCTTTTGAAAAGATTATGCCAGAAAAGTCAAAAGAACTTGTTGAGTCGATGATGAAAGAGTCTCAAAAAATGGTGATGGAGGAGAGAGGAGAACTTGACTTTGCATATGCGATAAACGAGGTTGGACGATTTCGTGTCAACGCATTTAAGCAGCGTGGTTCATATGCGGCAGTATTAAGACTTATAAACACTACGATTCCAAGTGCCGAGAGTCTTGGAATTCCACATCATGTTGTAGAGCTTACAAAGAAAAAGAGAGGACTTGTGCTTGTGACAGGACCTACCGGAAGCGGTAAATCTACAACACTTGCGTCGCTTATTGATATTATAAACAGCGAAAAGAATGTTCATATAATTACACTTGAGGATCCAATAGAGTATCTTCACAATCATAAAAAGGCAATCGTTAATCAGAGGGAGATAGGAATTGATACGGATTCTTATGGGGCAGCATTGCGTTCAGCACTCCGAGAAGATCCTGATATAATACTTGTCGGTGAGATGCGAGATCTCGACACTATCTCGACCGCTGTGACAGCAGCAGAGACGGGGCATCTCGTATTTTCAACATTGCATACGATAGGTGCGGCACCGACTATAGAAAGAATCATAGATGTATTCCCGCCACACCAGCAGGATCAGATAAGGGTTCAGCTTGCGTCAGTGCTTGAAGCAGTTATATCACAGCAGCTTTTGCCGAGAGCAGATGTAAAAGGCAGAGTGGCGGCGTTTGAGGTCATGTTTGGAACACCGGCGATAAAGAACCTTATAAGAGAAGATAAGACTCATCAGCTTCCGTCGATAATACAGACAAGCAAGAAGAATGGAATGGTGACAATGGATGATTCGTTGTTTGATCTTTATATCAAACATAAAATATCTGCCGACAGTGCAGTGGAGTTTGCACAGGATGATATAAAAATGCGTGGCAAACTGTTTTAATAACATATAGGACAGGCAGTGGAAGGAAAAGTATTGCATGGAAAGTTTTAATTATGAAGTAGTGCTGCCGGATGGCAAGTCAAAGACCGGCACGATAGAGGCTCAAAATCTTGAAGCAGCGAAAGCGAAGCTTTCTTCAAATGGAAACCTCATAGTAAATATCGCACAGGCAAATGCTTTAAACAAAGATCTTGATATACATATAGGAAAAGCCGTAAAGGCTAGGGAACTTGGTGTTTTTTGCCGACAGTTTGAGAGTATATTAAATGCAGGTGTTCCGGTTATCACGGCACTTGATATGTTATCAAACCAGACAGAGAACAAGACATTTAAAAACACGATAAAAAATGTCAGTGGTGAAGTACAGCGAGGTGAGACACTGGCAGATGCCATGTCGCATTATCCAAAGATATTTCCTGAGATTATGATACATATGATTGCGGCAGGTGAGGCGTCAGGTAGTATGGATACTACACTTGACAGGCTTGCGGGTCATTTTGAAAAAGATGCACATTTAAGGGGAATGATTATGAAGTCTATGATATACCCCATAATACTTATACTCGTTATTATAGTTGTAGTCGCTATCATGATGATAAAGATAGTACCTACATTTACATCTTCATTTGATGAACTTGGCGGTGGTGAACTGCCCGGCATTACAAAGTTTGTAATGTCAGTCAGTGATTTCTTTGTGGATTACTGGTATATAATGCTTCTTATAATCGCAGGCATCGCAGTTGCATTTACGGCATTTAAAAAGACAGACACAGGTGCGATGATAGTCGGAAGAATAGCACTTAAGCTGCCGCTTGTCGGAACGCTTTCGGTAAAGACGGCATCAGCGAGACTTGCAAGGACATTAAGCACGCTTATGGCATCGGGAATACAGATGGTGGATGCCGTGGCGATAGTCAGAAAGATTATGACAAACGAAGTTGTGAAAAGAGCTTTAAAAAAAGCCGAGGAAGATGTTACACACGGACTTCCGTTGTCAAAGCCGCTAACAGAAAGCGGAGTATTTCCACCGGTTGTATGCCATATGATAGAGATTGGTGAGCAGACCGGTAACATTGAAGATATGTTAGACAAGATTGCGGATTATTATGATGATGAGGTTGAGATGGCTACAGAGGCACTTATGTCGGCATTAGAGCCTATGATTATCATCATCATGGCAGTAGTCGTTGTGCCTATAATACTTGCGATAATGCTGCCAATCTACAGTATGTATGACAGCATAGGTTAAATAAAAAAATATATATATGAAGTGCTGTCACGACAGCATAGGTTAAATAAAAAAATATATATGAAGTGCTGTCACGACAGCATAGGTTAAATAAATAAAAATATATATGAAGCGCTGTCACGACAGTATAGGTTAATTTTTATTAAAATGGGCAGATTAGAGCCCGGTCTAAATCGTTTATTATGTGTCGCCATGGGACATATGATATAAAAGAGTCTGAGGGGTGTTTAACCACGGGCTCAGGCACCGTACAACAGCGGTATATATTAAAAATCAAATTTTAAAAGGAGATTAAAGGAAATGAATTTTTTACAGACAAAAATCAATGAGATGAAGAAAAGAAAGGAGGAAGGAAACAAGGGATTCTCTCTCGTAGAGCTTATAATCGTTATCGCTATCATGGCTATCCTTGTTGGTATCGTAGGAACACAGGTAATTCCTTATATCAATAAGTCAAAAGAGTCAAAGGACCAGCAGGTAGTAAACAGTTACAGCACAGCAGGTGTTACTGCTTATTCTGAAAATGCAGAAAAAATAACAGCTAATATCACAGTTTTTGTTTACGGCGAAGTTACTGGAACTACAAATGTTGGTGGTGAATCAGATTTTGCAACAGCCGTAAAGAATAAGACATATTCAACAATTGATGAAGCAAAGAAGAAGTTCAAGTCAAACCATGCAAAAGATGTTGCAGATATAAAATTGGAAGTAGATATAACTAATCATAAAATAACTGCAACAGCAGTTAATGCATCTGGAACTAAGGTTACAGGCATTGAACCTGTTGAGGGTGACTTATAATTTCAAAGGAGACAAACCAAAATGCCGGTGCAAATTACAATCTTACTTTACATAATTATATTTTTATACGGTATCGTTATAGGCAGCTTCTTAAATGTCTGTATCTGCCGTATTCCCGAAAAAGAAAGTATTATGCCGCGCTCTCACTGCATGAACTGTGGTGGGACGCTGCACTGGTATGATATGTTTCCGGTGTTTTCCTACATCATTTTAAAGGGCAGATGTCGAAACTGCGGAGCAAAAATATCGAAGCAGTATCCCTTGATTGAGGCACTTAATGGCATACTGTACATTATCGTTTTCATGGCAAATGGTATCAATATAAACAGTGTGCTGTACTGCCTCATGACTTCTGTTCTTATTGTTTTGACAATGATAGATGAGAGAACATTCGAGATTCCATTATGTCTCAATATAGTATTAGCAGTAATCGGTGCAGCTATGTGCATTGCAGATAGACAAAACATTGTGTCACACATTATAGGAGCAGTCTGTGTCAGCCTGTTTTTATTTGTACTCTGGTTTTTATCATCCGGCAGGGCGATAGGCGGAGGTGATGTAAAACTTATGGCATCAGCAGGGCTTATTTTGGGATGGCAGCTTGTAATACTTGCATTTATACTTGCATGTGTACTCGGTTCTGTCATTCATCTTATAAGAATGAAAATAAGTAAAGCTAAGCATATGCTTGCAATGGGACCTTATCTGTCAATAGGTATATTTATTGCGGCACTGTGGGGAAACAAAATGATTGACTGGTATGTAAATATATTATGTCATTAGTAAAAATATAATGTTTTATTTTAAGGAAATAAAATTTTTAGTTTAGTAAAAACTTCGGTTTTTTGATCTTTGAGAATGTCCTTATCGACATTTTCTAAGATCAAAAAATAGGCTATATGTGTATTTAGGCATTTGCGAAACTTTCAGTAAAGTATATTTTTTGTATATAGTGCACAAAAATTCATAGAGTAAACTTAAGTTTTGCAATCACCTATATATGTATTGATAGAAAGGAAAAGAGATGGCTAAGAAGGTAATAAGTATTGAAGCAGGTGTCTGGCTTACAAAGGTAGGACTTGTCGATTATAAAAAAACATCGCCAAAGATTTATAAAGCATTTACATTCAGGACACCTGAGCATGCTGTTGAAGATGGTTACATAAGGGACAAAGAAAGTTTTGCAAACACTCTTATAAACGAACTTGAAAAACATCAAATAAAAGAGAGGACGGCAGTATTTACACTTGTCTCCTCAAAGATAGTCACGAGGGAAATAGAAATTCCGCCTGTAAAGGAAAATAAAGTTGAGTCTATTATAAAACTGCAGATAAACGATTATTTTCCTATGGATGTTTCTGATTATGTTATCAGCCACAGCAAGATGGGTGATATTGAGAAAGACGGCAGAAAACTTACAAAATATATGCTCGTTGCCGTGCCAAATAGTATTCTTAGCAATCATTATTCTTTTTCAGAGTATGCCGGAATCAAAATTGAGACATTTGACTACATAGGAAACGGTGCAGTACAGCTTTTAAAGAGCAGCAGACAGTCAAACTTTATTGCAGTACAGCTTGAAGAACAGTCAACTGTTATCACTATAGTTCAGGATGATAAGATAAAATTCCAGCGAGTAACACCTTACGGTTTTGAAAATACATTATCAAGTCTGCTTGATTATGATATATTTGGTGTAAATGATGAATATGAGGCATATCAGTATCTTATGAAAAATGAGCTGGCATATCGTATGCCGAAGATTGATAATGCAGATGAGGGGCGTGTAGCTGCACTTGAAAGTGCGGTTGAGGATGTAAGAGATTCGATAAGCTATTATCTCAATGTGGTAAATACGGCACTTGACTATTATCAGAATCAGCTTGGTGGCAGGATAAAAGGTGAAGTCTGCCTGATAGGTGACGGATTCAGGCTTGCCGGAATCAAAAAGATGTTTGAAAATGAGATTTCACTTCCTATACATAGTCTTGATTACAGTACATTTGTCGATATAAAAAATAATAAGGCACTGCCTGGAGATGAGCCTGTAAGTACGGTCAGTTTCCTTTCAATAGCAGGTGCTACTATCAATCCAATAGATGTAAAATCAAAGGAAATCGAAGAAGAACGGAGTAGGAGCAAAGGTATGCATACGGCTTATGTAACTTTGGCAGCCTGTGTGTTAATTAGCGTAGTGCTTATACTTTCGTCATCAATAAGACAGTTTTTGGCTGTATCGCATCAGAAAGAACTTGATGAAGAAATTTCAAAAATGTCGTATATAGAAGAAGTTTACAACGAAAACAAGAAAGCAAGAGAGAGCGAACAGAAATATGAGGTGGTTGATGCGTCAACAAGCACAAATAATGAAAAATTTTTACAGCTTTTAGGGGAATGTGAGAGTAGTCTTCCAAAAGGCTCAAAAGTAAGAAGCCTTCAGATACAGGGAGATTCGATAAGTATGAATATAATATCTACAAAGAGGATTCAGGCGGAAAGGCTTTTAATGAATCTCAAGCAGGTAGAACTAATAAAGAATGTTTCTATTCCGGCAGCAGCACAGCCGGAGGAAAAAAAGAAAAAATCATGGGAATATACAGTTATGGCAGAGTATAATTCTGATAGTAAAGACAAGTCGGCAGACGAAAATAAATCACAGAGTACAGATACAAGCAGTACACAGTCAGAATAGGGGGATGAGTTATGAAAAAGAAATTTGAAATGAGTATTTCGGAATCAGACAAAAAGCTTCTTATTATATTTCTGGCGATATGTCTGCTTGCCGCATCGTATTTTTTTGTATTCAGCAAAGGTATGAGCAAGGCTCAGGATATTGAAGATAAAAATACACAAAAAGAACAGAAAGTTATGGAGCTTCAGAGCAAGATAGCAAGAGAAGTGACAATACGAAAAGAGACAGAAGAGCTTAAAGAAAAGGAAGAAGAGTTAAAAGACAAATATCCGAATGATATGACTGAAGAAAAAGCAATGTCAATAATCCGTGATATTGAAAGCAAGATGGATTTTAAGACAACACAGATAGCATTTGTAAAAGGAAATAATGCAGGTCAGAATGCATATGCAGCACAGTCTTCGGAGTCAGGAGATTCAGAAAGTGATACAACATCATCAGGAAATGGAGCAGCATCCGCAGGAACAGCCGGAAGATATATGGAGGTGACTATTGTCTATAAGGCGTCATATAAAGGTCTTAAAAAATTTAATGAATATGTCAATAAATATTCGGACCGTATGACTATTCCTTCGATAAACGCAACACTTGATGATGCAACCGGAAAACTTGCAGGAACAGCTACGGTTGATATGTATTATCTGCCTGTTGACGGTAAGGACTATAAAGCACCGACAGTAAATGGTGTTACGGATGGAACTAAGAATGTATTTGGTTCAAAATAATTGAGGTGATGAATGATGTATAGCATTGCAGATATAAAAAAAATGACGCGGGATACCATAGAGACAGGGAATGAAAAAAACAGAAAAACTGTATATGACAATTCAGATAAAGGCTTTTCGCTTGTCGAAGTGGTTGTTTCGATGGCAATATTAGCTATACTTACATTAATGCTATTGAATTATTTTGGAAGCTCCGTAAGTCATAATGTGCAGATGTCAAAAAATCAGAAAGCAACTTTGTTTGCACAGGAAACGATGGAGGAATTAAAAGCACAGGATATTCTTATTAAAAAGGATGAGAATACAGGCGAGTACACAGTACCATATCTGACGACTAAGAATTTTACCGTTGAAGAGAATACTCTAAATATAGAAGATAGCACGACAGGAAAGGAAAAAGGTGTTGGAAAAGTTAAGCTTATTGGAAAAGCGGATGAAATAGGAAAAAATTATGATGAGGTAGTGACTGTTTCTACTGATAAAAAAGTGCAGGATACATCAAATAAGCAATGTGGTTTTAATAATGCGAACTCAGGATTGTCAATAGATAACGGACAGGACGATGAGGCATTTGCACATTTTAGGATGAAATATATGGCAGAATGTGACAATGCTAATGTTGTTGCATCGCTTAGTGATGAAAATCTGAAAGAACGAATACACAGAGAGATAGTTATAGAGATTGATAACAGTCTGACGGATGCAAATATCATAAGCGTAAAATATAAATATACATATAATGCAAAATCCGGTGATGCTCCCTCATACAGTGTGCCGGATTATGAGGTATATATCATCAAAGAACAGAGAGTTATGAAAAAGGACAGGGATATAGAGATTTATCTGTTGTATCATACCTTTAATGAACATGATACTTTGTCAATCGAAAAGTCCAAATTTACAACACCATTTGATACAAAATATGGATTTCATTTACTGTGTCAAAATAAAAAGGACACGGGAAATACAATTACACTAAAGACACTTGATAAAGATAATACACTTGAAAATACAATATATACAAATCTTGACAGTTCAAATATTAATGGTGTATCAACACAGATTTATAATGAGGATGATAAGTTTGATATTTCTTCGGTAAATATTGCAAATATAAAAATAGAGGTATATGAGAAGGGCAAGGCTAAGGATAGTACAGCAAAACCATACTTAACCATTAATGGAACGAAGGGAGAAATGCCATGATGAAAAAAATACGATTATTTTCAAAGCAGGACAAAGGCTCGGTTCTTATTGCAGTCCTTATCATACTCACATTTGCGAGTGTTATAGCACTTATCGTTACGAAGATAACCATAACTAACATAGAGATGAAAGAAGTGGAGAGCAGTTCAAAAAGAAATTTTTATGGCACTGAGGATGTGCTTAATAAAATAAAAGCCGGCATAAGCAGTGACTCGGCAGAGCATATAAAAAAGCTGTACAGTGATATGCTTGGAAATTATGAAAAATATAAATCATCAGAAGAAAGTCTGTCAAAATGTTTTCAGAATAAATATCTTGATAAGATTGAGGCTGATTATAAAAATGTTGAGATTGCTGGAAAATACGATGTTGACAAGTTAAAGAAATATATAAGTGAGAGTGATACGGCAGAGCAGGATTATCTCATAACAGATGAGAATGCGGCTGATTATATAGTAGATAAAAATGAGGGAACATTTACTTTTAAGAATATAAGTATAAAATGCAAAGATGCAGCAGGATATGAGACTGCTATCAGAACTGACATAACCATCGAAGCACCTCAGATGAAAAATTCTTTTGCTCCGGCAGAGTTTATGAAATATGCACTTATAGCAGATAATGCAGTTACATTTAATGCATCAGGAGAAAAAATTAATGGAAATGTTTATGCCGGAGCAGGCGGAATATTAAGTGAATTAGGCGGAAGTGGAACGGTAAGTGCAGATACGGTCATAACCAGGGGAGACATAGTGGCAAATGCCGGAACATCACTTACGATAGGTGCAAGTGCATCCTCTTCGATATGGGCGGAAAATATAAAGACAACCGGAGATTCAGAAAGCAAAGAAAATGGTGCAAAGGTAAATATTACAGGAAACAGCTATGTGTCTGATGACCTTTCTCTAAATGGAAAAAACAGCACAGTAACTCTTTCTGGAAGATATTACGGATATAATTTTCAGAAAAATTATGATGCAGCTAAGCCGGAAACCTTTGATGCAAAGTACAGCAGTGCCGTTATGATAAATGGTCAGAAAAGCAGACTTGATATGAAAGGACTTACAGATCTTATGATATCAGGAAGAACATTTATATCAAGAGGAACGGATTTATTTGCAGATAAGCAGAATGAAGATATACTCATGGGAGATTCCCTTTCAGTCAGAACAAACCAGCTTGCCTATTATGTATCAAAAAATTATTTAGATGCATCAGCAGAATATTTAAAATTTACTGACAAGGGATTAAAGAGTTACATAAAAGAAAATAATCTGTCAGTATCAGAAGAAAAGCTGAAATCATTGCTTGACAGCACAAATCAGGTGACTCCTTATTATTACATTGATGATATATCAAGTGAGACTATGGCAAATTATTATCTGAATTTTGACGGTACAGATGCAGCAAAGGCTGATAAAGCAAAAGAATTTTTCAAGCTGTATTATAAAGACAACAAAAGCAATGTAAATAAAAAAGCGGAGAGTTACGCAGACAATAATGCCATAATCGTAGATGAGGATTGTATTTTAAGTCTGGGTGGAAATATTTTATATAAAGATGCTGAAAATATTGACGGCAATGAACTTAAGCAGAAAAATATAAATATAGATTTATCAGCGTCAGAATGGAAAAATAACGGTACATTTTTCAATATATCTTCAAAACTTGCAGTGAGATATAAGGCTTTGCAGCTTGGTCTTACAACTACTCATGGCAGTGCGAAAGCTGCCGGTGCAAGACTTGATGATAAGACAAAAAATCCAATGTTTGATTATCTTATAAACCGTGCAGCATTAAAAAAGCTTGTAAATGAAAATACGGCTTCAGGTTCTTATATAGCAAATGAGCAATATATGAACGGAGCTAAAGACAATGTTGTTATACTTGTCGATAACGAAAATAGTAATACACCATATGAACTTAAAAACGAGTACAGGGGTGGTATTGTTATCGCTACAGGAGATGTAAGAGTTGACGGAGGTTTTGACGGAATAATAATATCCGGAGGAACTATATCGTTTGCAGGAGGAGCTGTGGTAAATGCGGACGAGAGCAAAGTTGTGGACCTTATAAAAGAAGATCTTTCAAGAACTGACAAAAAGTTTTCAGGCATAATAAATGATTCGGTTTACATGAACTCAAATGAGATTGGAGCTATTGAAAATAAAGACTATATTTATTATGACAACTGGACAAAGAATTAAAAGAAAGCGAGAGGTGGAAAATTGAAAGAAAAAAATAAAGTTTCAAATAACAATACCGGTTTCACCTTGATAGAGACTATAATAGTTATAGCCATACTCGTGATATTTGCTTCATTTACGGTTTTATATATGGGGCATCTAAAGTCTGTAAATGTCAGACAGGCGGCAAATCAGGTATATACATCACTTGATAAGCTGCAGGTAAAGACGATGAGCAAGACAGATATACCGCATCTTTACATATATAAGACAGATAACGGATGCTATATGAAGATTTTGACAAGTGATATTACGGCATTTGACAGTTCGGTATTTGATGATACAGGGACAAAACTTGGTTCAGCCTCGATTGAGATATTTCAGGAAAAAAATGGTTCAAAAGAGGAGATAAAAGGAGATAAATTCATAAATATCTACTATAACAAATCGGCACAGTTTCAGTCAGATGTGTCGGCGGTGATATTTAAGAGAAACTCAGAATATAAGATAAAACTCGTAAAAGAAACAGGACGGCATATAATGGAATGACATAAAAAGAGAGGAGTGAACGAAAAGATATGGAAAACAGAGGAATAACGCTGGTTGAGTTGATTATTGCCATAGCCATGTCGAGTATAATCATAGGTGCGACCACATTGTTGATAAGAACAGCACAAAAAGATTATCAGTACACTTCTGATACGGCTGACATACAGACAGAGACGCAGGTACTCATGGAACAGGTCGGCAAATGGATAATGGAGGGAAACAGGATTAAGGTTGAGGACGGAGGGAAGAAACTTTCTATCTATAAGATACCACAGGACAAAGCAGTGATAAATACGACAAAAAAGATTATATGGCTCAAATCAGGAAAACTTTATATGGAGTCATTTAATAATGTTGATATAGATAATGATACATTGACATACAGTGCCGCAGATGAAAAAGAGGAAAACTGCATAGGAGAGCATATAGAAGAATTTAAGGCGAATGTTGATGGTGGCACACCGTCGAGTGTTGAACTTACAATGACACTTAAAAGGGGAAGTCAGAAATATAACATTGAAAACACGATAAATGTAAGAAACAGATTGAGATAGAAAAGGGGAGGATTAAATATGTTAAAAAATAAGATTAAATATTTATTATGTGCAGCATTATGTCTTGCTCTTTTTGCAGGAATTTCAATTTATGCAGTTCATATGAAAAATATGAAAGTTAATGCGGATGAAAAGGGAAATGAAGAAGTTGTTTCGCGTGGAGTTATTGACAACTATGCCCAGCTTCCGAAAGAAAAAAGAGATGGAACGACAAAGGCGGAAGTCGGAACGAAGAAGAACCCTTTTTTAATACTAGAGATAGTACCCTGTAATGAATTTGCAGAGATAGGTTATCTTATAAGCGGATGTGAACCGGTAAAAGTTGAAGAGATGTACGGCAGAGGAGATTTAAGGACTGTACAGAGTGCAAGTGGAGCAAAGGTCACGCAGAACATATGCTATTTTTTCCCGGATGAAGAAGAAGGAAATCCGAAAAATTATGATTCGGCTCCCGGAAAATACTGGGCTGATATAACTCTTAAGGGCTATTATGAAAAAGTAGGAGAAAATCAGGGATATTTTAAACAGGACTCAGATGGAGATATCGTAAAAGCAGGAAAAAATCAGGGAGATATAATATGGCATACCGTAAATGATTTTGAAAAAGGTAAATATGAGGGAATAAGTTTTGAAGATGATATTTCTGTTTTAAAAAATAAAGGTGACAGATTATATACAAAGAGAAAGTCAGCTAAGAATGATGCTGACAGAGCTCTTATAACATACGCATATTATAATTTTGAGAACAGTGATTATTTTTTAAAAGACAGCTTAGGTCTTACACAGGAGGAGGCTGACAAGTTTTCAATAGTGATAAAGACTATAACGCCGTCTGAATTAAAGAAAAATTCAGCATGGATTGATTGCTCAAATCTTATTTATGTCAATCCGAAAACTCATTTTGGCAATGACCTGATAAACATATGGAAAAATGATGATTACAGAAGAACTTCTGAAAGACCGACATATACAGGTTCTGATTATGGAAACAAGCAGACTTTTGTAGGAAATGATATATCGTGGGAAAATACAGAAAAAATATATAAGAAAGTTACGGCAGAAACTGATTATGCAGGAATCATAATGGATGTTAAAACCCATGATGGTGCAAACGGAAATAAAAAAGTCAAGGTTCAGGTGTATGATCAAAATCTCCGGAAATTGCAAATAAAAAATAATGGAGAGAAATATAAGACTATAGAGAGTTCTAATGCGAGTGATAATAATGTATATAAGTTGATTTTAATGCTTTACAGTATGGATTCAAAGACTTTTAATAAACTTTATTTTGACAAGGATAATCCTAAGATAAAAACAATAACAAATAAGAAGGGAGAAACAGAGGGAGTAGATACTTTGCAAACAGGTGATGCAGCTAAGTATTGGTGTTCTTATACATTTTTATTGTTTGACACGGAACAGAAGAAATATTGGCAGGGAAATGACTACTATTATAATTGGGATGTGTACAGCTATTGGACAAAAGACGAGGCATGGGAAAAATATAAAACGCATCTTGAATTTAGCCAGTACAGACCGTGGGTAAGGGACCATATATATGTGTATAATTCTGACAGTAGTCTTCCACAGTCATATATGAATCAGGGAAGTGCAACGAATCCTAATAAGAATAAGTTTGATGGATATTATGAAAGTGTAAAGGAGTATCTTGACAGCCGATTCGGAACAGACGAAGAGATTGAAAAAGCATTAAAGAGCAGTGATAAAGAAGTGAGAGAAGCTGCTCAGAAAGCTAAGAATGAAAAAGCTAATTATAAGGAGACTCCGTCAAATGCTGTCCGCTATATACTTGGAATACATAACAATTCTAATAATGATGAGATAAAGTTAGAAAAGGATAGTGTAAAAGTTCTCGATATAGAACCGAGTGTAGGTTTAAAACAGAAAGATTCGGCGACAAATGTAAATCAGGTTGATTCCGACTATAAACTGACGGAGGATGATGTCAGAGGAATACTCACAAATGGTGTATTATCAAGATATGACGGTAAGATTGAGATTACACATATGACAACTGCGGAGTTTATAGGAAGAACTGAGGATTTAAACAGCACTTATGACATGATATATATGGGAATGGATTCCGGTGCTTACAACAAAAATTCAAATGGTATGACTGTATGGAATGATAAATCAATGAATGGAAAAATTTATTTCCATACCGGAGATAAGATAACAAGCAGTGAGCAGAAGATTTCATTGAAAGGAATTAAAGAAGACAGGTCTGTTAAATATTTGTGGTCTGTGATAAAAAAAGCAGCGGTTAATTCGACTGAGTTAAGATATCCGGGCAATGATATAACAGCGATAAAGGAAAAGGAACTCAAAGATTTTGTCAAGTCAGGCAGACCGGTCGTTATGGAGGAAAGCCTTTACAATAATGATACAACTTATGTAGACCAATATTCAAATATAAGTGACTTTATAAAAACTGATTTTGAAGCTGATTCTGCGTATAATGGAAACAGAATTTACAGTGAAAGTGATTCAAACGGAATTGTCAAAGCAATAAATTCCACTAACAGTGTGTCGGTAGAATTTTCAAAAACACCTGGAAAATATAATGGTGATACAGGAACAGGAAATAACAGCAATAAAATAATACATCCAAATTATCTTGAAAAAGATTCAGATGGCAGAGCAATATTGCCGTTTAAGTTCACGGTAACTTATAAAAAAGCACAGAGTGATGACGATAGTGCAAAAAGCGTCAGATATGCTTACAAGGTTTATATTGATAAAAATCAGGACAGTAAATTTACGGAAAGCGAGAGTGTATATTCATCACTGGGAAAAGATGACAGTGAATTTGAAGCTGTCGCATTGAAAAATGGTGAGAGCAGGATATTTTCAAATGAGAACTTTAAGCTTGATAAAGAGTATGTAGGACTTATAAGCTGGAAGATAGTTATTTATGATGTTGACAATTCAAGCGTAAGATTTGTTAAGACCGGCTGTTCGGCAGCAGCGAAGAGTTCTGCTTCAGATAAAAAGAAAGTAAATGTGCTGCAGATTATGCCTGACCCTGAAAAGGCGAAAGCTAATAGAGTGACAGACGGAATGTTAGACTTAAGCACGAGTGCGATATTTAAAAAATATTATCAGAACATTGAGGACTACAAGATAACCGTTGACACTATGACAGTGGAGGAATTTGAACAGATATTTAAGGAATATCATGATAAGAAAGGCAATAATTTTGAGTTTGATAATTCAAAAGAAATTTCGTTTGATGCAGGAAAACAAAATCCGAAAAATTATAATTTAACGGACGAAAATAATGTTATAAGAAATAAGTTAAAAGATTACAATATGCTCATATTTGGATTTGGAGATATGTACTGCCTGGAAGATATTTCAAATGAGCATGGTGCAGTTGATTTTATCAAATATTTTATAGCACAGAAAAAGAGTGTATTGTTTACGCATGATATTACATCTTTAAACGATGTAGGTGAAGGAATATACGGCTATACTGCAAATGCACTGCTGCGTGATGTGATGGGAATGAATCGTTATAAAGCAGTCGGAAATCCTGCTAAAACGGCAATGACGGAGAATGATAAAAATATACTCATAAATTACCAGAAAGAAAGAGCTTATGATACTGTTAAGGATATTGCAGGAAATACTCTTGATGCTCTCCACGGATATACATATGTGGCACTGAGACGATTAGGTTATAATGGTGCATATGATGAAAAAGTACCGTACCGGTATATGATAACCGGAGTAGACGGAAATCATGTATATAAGGATAATAATAACAGTAATTCAAAAAATTGTGGTTTTAGTAATGACAATGATTGTACGACTAAGATAAGCAAGGTAAATGACGGTCAGATAACATCGTATCCATATCATATAGATAAGGACAAATTTAATGTGGCAACAACACACAGCCAGTATTACCAGCTTAATATGGAGGACCCTGAGGTGACGGTATGGTACACATTGGATGATGATGGCAAAAATAATAATCGGGGATATACCACTCAGAGTGCACATGCCTATGGAGTGTCACCTAATGATACAGCAAATAATTATTATATTTACAGTAAGGGAAATGTATTTTATTCAAGCGTAGGACATTCGACGGTGACTAATGATATGGAAGCAAAACTTTTTGTAAATACGATGATAGCTGCCTATAGAGCATCTTATCAGAGCCCGTATGTTGAAGTTCAAAATGCGGAGCAGATAGATGAGAACAGCAGAATATACCAGATAACATCAGAGGAAGAATATGGAAAAAAATCTGATGGAACGATAAGAGTTTACTTCAGACCTACTGATGAAAATCTGACCGGTTCTAAATTTACCTGTTCGATATATTATCCCGCAACTGATGGAACAGAAAGTGGAGATACAGATAGTTATATCACCGGTGATAAGATATACAGAAAAGATACATGTAAGAGTGTAAGCGAAAGTGTATCTAAGTCGTACACATTAAGTCGTGACCATATATACTACTTTGACTATCCGAAGAAGTATCTAAGCAATGCATCCCGTTGTAAGATAATATTTAAACTGATGAGTAAGGAGGTTAAAGAACCTGGTTATACAACACTTAATATGATAAAAAAACAGATGTTTGAGCTTGACTAAAAAGAAATAATGGGTAACTTTTGTCGTAAATTGTATTGACTATTTTTCAGATTTTGGTATTATAATAGTAAAGGTGAGTCCTACCATAAGTGGAGGTTGTAAAAGCGTAAGAATCGTCTTTGGTGATTCTTCATAGTGGCTATGTTTTTTGGCATAGCCACTTTTAATATTTAAGGAGATATATGAAACAGGAAAGACTGAATTTATATCGTATAGATATGAAATATATTAGAAATTTACATAATATTGATGACAGAGTTTCCTCAGTTTCACCACAGATTGGGAAGCAACATCGAATATATGTAGGTACAGTTGTAATATGTAATAAACACAAATATCTTATACCATTATCACATCCGGTAGAAAAGCATAAGAAAATGAGTCCTAAAGCTGATTTTGACAAGATATTTGATAAGAAAGGCAAATTGTTGGGGGTTTTAAATTATAATCTCATGATTCCGGTGGAGGATAAACAGTTAATAAAAATAAATCTTAAAGAGGATAAGAGAGATACGATAGCCCAAAAGCATTATAAACAGTTATGTATTGATGAACTGACATGGTGCAGGAAAAATGCAGAGGTAATTATTAATAAAGCTAATTGTTTATATAAATTATGTGTTAGTGAATCTAATTATAAAGGGAAAAGCAGATGTCTTAATTTTGAGAAACTTGAAAGAGAATGTAATCGTTACAATAACAAATAATAGTCGTGGAGATTGAGGAAAAAATAGTTTAGTGTAAAATATAGCATTAATAAAATTTTTGCAATGTTTATAAAAAAGAAATTATATTGAGAAAATTAAAATTGATTTGAAACGATACTTATAGCAAAATGGCTGTCGTAATAACAAAATATTATATTAAATATAAGTCTTTAGATAGTAAGTGTTTTTATATCCTGTATGAATTTTGATTAATGCGACAGCCAAAAATAATGGTGACTTTGATAAATTGGCTAAATTGTTAAGTAGCACATAGAACAAGCTGTAATACCGAGTTTTTTACGGACACTGCACAAGATAGGCATCCTTTCCGTCGGTTATGAGCATTTTGCTTTTAACGGCGGAGAGGTACATTTCTATATCTGAACGAAGTTCTTTTGGTATCGTAAACTTGATATATTTATGTGTGTCAAGATTGCAAAGACATAATGTGTCAGGTCCTTCGAGGTCACCGAAAAGTACATAGTTTCCATTTGCATCAGCTATAGCTGCATCCTCTGATTTCATGTCAGGAATTGTGAAACTGTTTTTATTTGTTATATTGTAAACTTTCAATGATTTATTTTTTTCATTATATTTATAATTCCATAAGACATTTATCTCTCCATAATCCTTGTAAGTGTGTAGAGTTTTTCCGGTTGTGAGGTCTATAAGGTTTGTGCAAACCTGCTCACTGTATGTCTTTGCATTATTTCCCGTGGAAATTACTAAGAGTGACAGTACATGGTAATCGTCAATAAATTTTATCTGGCTTTCATGATTATATCCGTCTATGCCGGGGATTTTTATCTCTTTGCCTGTCGATGTATCTAAGGCGGTCCAGTATCCCTTAGCACGGTAATTAAATAATATCATTTTTCCGTTAGGAGACATTTTAGTGTTGCATATTTTGTTATCATCCGTAAATTTGTCTATTATTCCTGTTTTAAGGTTCAGCTTTGCGACACTGCTTTTTAGTATAGTATCACCTTTGACTTTTGAGAAATAGGCATAAACGGTATCACCGTCCATGACATAGTCTACACCATCTAAAGTTCCGGTCTGGTTAAATGCAAATATCTCTTTATTTATAACAGAATAATCAAAAGAAAAGCTGCTCCCATAATAAGTACCTGAAAATGTTTTTATCGCAAGTTTTGACAGACCGTTATCCTGAATGGAATATACCTCGTCTACTATCTCGTCATCGCCATTTTTGTGATATTTGTATATGAAACTTTCTTTATCTCCGACAAGGTCGATATTTTTGCCAAGAGACAGATGGTTATTTTTGTCGGCTTTTATGTCTATGTTATTGTCAGGATTTGAAGCCGTACTCTGTCCGTTATCAGAAGAAATTTTGTCGGGTGCAGAAGTGTTAAGCTCGGCTTTTTGTATGTCTTGTTTTGAAAATGCCGTAAAAATCCAGTTGTGAAATTTGCCGGATGTTGCGGCAGCAGCACCAAATCCGACAGCAAGCACGAGTATAAGGATGGCGGCGGCATTTATAAGTGGGAGTCCTGTGAATGGCAGGCATCTTTTTATAAATGACGGTCTGTTGTTTGGTTTATCAGATTTTTCATTTCTGCGGAAACTTTTTTGGGGTGTTATTGCCGAATCATTTATTTCTTTTTGTTTATTATTAAAATTATTGGTCTGTTCATTTGTTGTTTCTTCGGTAAATTTTTCATCATATTTATTTGCCGTTTTTTCAATAAATTTTTTATCACAGTCATTTATCGTTTCTTCAATAAAACTGTCATCGCATTCATTTATCGCATTAAATAAATCTTTATCAGTCATAATAACCCTCCTTTATCAAATGAGATTTAAGTTCGCTGCGTATTCTTGAAAGCCGCATGGAAATTCCTGTTTCAGATATTCCATAATCTTTTGCGAGTTGTTTAACAGACTCCATAAACCAGTATCGTCTTATAAATAAGATGCGTTTTTCTTTTGGCAGCTTTTTCAAAAATACATTTATGGTTTCAATGAGCTGTTTTTGTTCTATCTGTTTTAAAGTATCATTATTTTTGTCCAGACAATCGTTGAGTTCGTCAAGTGACACCTCATATTCGCTTTTTCTCTTGCCTGCCGAATTGTATTCGTAGCGTTTAAGAGAAAGATTTTTGACAATACGGCATATGTAGGCTTTAAGGGGATTTGGTGACTTGGGCGGAATATTGTTCCATAGAGCCAGCCATGTGTCTGAAACACATTCCTCACTGTCCCGTTTGTCGTTTAGTATATTATTTGCAATCTTAAAGCAGAGATTTTTGTATTTATCACTTGTCTTGCTTATTGCCTGTTCGGAACGTTCGTTAAATAATGATATTATTTCCTTATCGGAAATATCATTGTTTTTGTTTTGCATTGTAAACCTCGTTTCTGGGCCGTAATCGGCACATAGTTATTATTGCAGCATAAAATAATGCCATGCTCAAAGGGATTTTGCTTAAAATTGATGCCGCATATCGCTGCATCGTTATCTGATTTTATCCCCTGCATCATCAAATGTGAAAAAACATTCTGTTGTATTATAACGGCAGTATGTTTTTTATAACACAAAAAACACTCCGTGAGAATGCACATTTCGCGGAAAAGAAGTAAATGCTACGCATTCCGCTCAAATGCGAAAGAGTCGCAAGCGACTATTTGTTAGAAAAGACGTCATTTCTTTATGACAGACATTGGATACTTAGAGAAATTCAGGTAAGTATTTTATCTGTCATTTATAATCTACGGTTTTATGGGAAAATCTCACAGGGTAAAGTTGAAAATATCTGTAAAAGTTTGTATAGATAATTGATAAATTGACTGTATGTTGTGTTAGTTGCACAATTTAATCAAGGATTATGATAGTTTTGTAATTATTTGAAAATTTGCATATTAAAATGAGATGTTAAATATATATGAAAATATAATGTAACAGTTCAGCCTCTCATTTATTACATTCGTAAACCTGCCAGCAAGCTGTCAGTCGCTGCTATGCAGCTTGTGTTTACTTCATTTCATAAATGAAAGGCTATTCAGCCCCAAAAAACAAGTCAATAATACATTGAGCAAGCTCATGTATTATTGACTTATCTTTTTTGGGCTGAACTGTTACAATATAATAGAAAATTAAAAGTAATATTTATTGATTTTTGTTACAAATCTGAATATAATATAAGTAAAATAAAGTAACGGATTTGTGTTTTGCACACTTGGCACAAATCTTAAGTGGAAAATATATTATATTTGATACTATGCAAAAAATGTGTGCAGAAATGAGGGTTATTATGGCTATTGCAGCAGATATATTACAAAGTCTTGTTCCTATTTCGCAGTTTAATAAAGGTCAGGCGGCTAAGATATTTGACAGATTACATTCTGAAAA
The DNA here is from genome assembly GCF_003477845.1 of Clostridium sp. AF34-13. Taxonomy (NCBI): domain Bacteria; kingdom Bacillati; phylum Bacillota; class Clostridia; order Eubacteriales; family Clostridiaceae; genus Clostridium; species Clostridium sp. AF34-13. The sequence continues at coordinate 31,182 of NZ_QUEB01000005.1, read as the reverse complement.
TGAATTGATAGTTTTAAAAAATAATCAGCCATCGGCGATTATATTATCACCTGAGGAATATACAAGATTAACTGAAATAGAAGAAGATTATTATCTTTTATTGGAAGCTAACAGGCGTTTGGAGGCTGATGGGAATAATAAAACGGTTTCACTTGATACTGTAATGAATGAGCTTGGGATAAGTGAAGATGAACTTTTGGATGCGGAGGATGTAGATATAGAATGACATGGAATATTGAGTTTTTAGAAGAAGCGGAAAATGATATGAAGAAACTCGACCATTCGGCTCAAATACAAGTATTAAAAGGCATTTCAAAAGTAAGCAAAAATCCATTGCCTGCTGATGAGGGCGGATATGGAAAGCCCTTAGGTAATAAAAGTGGTACAAATCTTACTAATTTAATGAAAATAAAATTTAGAAACTTAGGCATAAGAGTTGTTTATAAGATTGAGCGTGTGGATGGAATAATGAAGATTATTGTAGTTTCGGCAAGAACTGATGAACAGGTTTATAGAGAAGCAGCAAAAAGAAGAAATAAGCATGGTTTATAAAAAAGAGCAAAAACACTTGCAACTTTTGTTGTATTCCCTCATAATAGTGACTATCATTTGTCAAAAAATCGGAGGATAAAGATGTCAGAAACAAATACTAAAATTGGAAATTATACGATAACAGATGTCGATATCGACACATTTATTTCAGGTATGCCGCAGGAACAGCAGATGTATAGAAGTATGCCTGAGTTCCGTAAGCAGTGCGAGGAAAGATTAGAAGAAATCTGCCTTTTTGCAATGTACGGGGAGGAAGAAAAGAAAGACGAGACAGAGATGTTTAAAACATCAATGGTTATGGCAAAGAGAGATATATTAAGCCAGATAGCTATGGCAGACCTTTTAAAAGACATTTCTGTAACAGATGCAGAAGCAAAAGAGTATTTCTTAGGTCACTCAAAAGAATTTGCATCAAAAGCATCTGCAACGGCAAAACATGTACTCGTAGACAATGAGGACAAGGCAAATCAGATAAAAGAAGAAATCGAATCAGGAGCAAAAAGTTTTGAAGATGCGGCAAAAGAGTATTCTACCTGCCCATCAGCACAGAAAGGCGGAAGTCTTGGAACATTTGGCAGAGGCCAGATGGTAAAAGAATTTGAAAATGCCGTATTTGACGGGGAACTAAACAAAGTAATAGGTCCTGTAAAAACACAGTTCGGATACCATCTTATCTGGGTCGATGACAAAAACGAGGGCGAAGTACCTGAGTACGACAGTATAGCAGAGCAGGTAAAAGGTTATCTTGTAAACAAAAAACAGCAGGAAACATACCAGAGTAAACTTAAAGAACTCAGAGAGAAATACTGCAAATAGAAAAAATAAAAAATAATCCTTACAACACACAATAAAATGCAAATTTCATAGGGCTTTAAAGAAAAATTGTCTTTGATAAAGCCATAAAATGAAATTTGCATTTTTTAATGTTACAGTTCAGTTATAAAAAGGTAATTGGCAATATCGAAGTTTATTCATTGTATTGTTAAATCTCTTTTTATGGCAGGAATGTTGCATACAGATATAAATTTTATACTTATTTCTGCATCAAATTTTATATCTGTGCCGTTATAAATATTATAAATAAAAAGTACATAGTACACTGGGGAGGTGAAAAAAATGTCAAACGGCACCAAAGCAAAAAAATGGGAAGAAGAACAGAGACAAAAACTTGAAAAAGTGTATGAGTTATACGGCAGCAGAATGTATTACAGGGCAATGCAGATTTTAAACCAGCGTGAGGATGCTGAGGACGCTGTGCAAAACAGCATAATAGCAATATCAAGACATACAGATTGCATAGACTTTGACGATGAAGCAAAAACAGCAGCTTTTGTATATACGGTCATAAGCCATTGTGCCATTGACATATACAGAAAAAACAAGAGAAGCAGACAGTCGAATATAAATATTGAGGACATAACAGAGCAGGCAGGGAATGTTGACATAGAAAATGAGATACTTGTCTCGATGGAGTTAAAAAGAGTTGTGGAAGAGATAAATAAACTTGACTTTACTTACCGTGAAGTTTTGTCGCTGTTTTATTTAAATGAGATGAGTCCGAGAGAAATTTCGGACTTGCTGGAAATTCCATATAATACGGTGCGGTCAAAGATAAACCGTGGAAGAAAGAAGCTGTTAAAAAGTCTTTGGTAATTGCGAAACTAGTAAGGAGTGAGCTTTATGGTAAGAAGTGGGAATAAAAATGGATTTAAAGGCAGTGATGAGATTATAAGAAAAGCTTTTAAGATTTATAGTGAGAAGGATTTGGAAAATTCCATGAGAGATTTTGATTTTGAATATAATGATGATAAGATTTTTGAAGATAAGATATATTCTGTCATTAGCAGGCTGACGATAAGAAATCCACGCTCAAAGGCACATATTATATGTATTGTGTTCGTATGTTTCATATTGATAGCAGGGCTTGCAATAGGTTATATATATATGGGAAGCCAAAAGCAGACAGGTGAGACAAATGTGCTTGAGAGTGTGTGCAGTACCGCAAGGGAGCGTTATACTCTGCGTCAGGATTATATGATGATGGGCGATGACGATGCAGACCTCGGCATTAATACAAAAGAAGAACAGCAGTGGTATTATTATAATCAGCAGAATACTGCGGTCTGTGTTGATACAAAGAGTTATTCGGAAAATGGTTATCTTTACAGTCTTTATCAACTGAATGAGGATGAAGAAAAAAAGATTACACAAAAGGGAATTGAACTGAAAAAAGCGGATAAGACTAAGAAGCTGACACCGTTTTTGGGAAACGCTCCAAAGGGCAGCAAGTATTCAGTTGGAAGTATATATTTTATAGGTGGGCGTAACAGTCGAAAGTTTATTTTATATAAAGACAGGTCAGATGCGATGTATATCGGAAAATGTGTTGGAATTGAAAGTCTGAAAGAACATAATATAAAAGACAGCAAAAAATCAGATTCAAAGAGTGCGATTTCTCCAGAGGAATATTTTAAGGAGATTATGGATATAAAAGACGGAAGTGCAATTCGTGAGATAATGTTTGAAAGATTTAAGGCAAAATCTAAAGAAAATCCTGATAAGAGACTTGCCGTTTGGATGGATGAAAAATCAGGAAATGAGTTTTATAAACTTCTTACAAAAGGAAATTCTTTTGAACTCAGAGATATGTATAAGCAGAAGTTTGCAATGACTGCAAAAGAAAATCCTGATAAGTGCTATTATCTGGCAGTTGAAAATAATGCGGGTGAGTTTTGCGTATTTGGAATAATACTTGACGAAAATAACATTGATGTTTATATTGAGCCTGAACATAAAGCTGGAGTATATTTGAAACTTTCGGATGAAAATGCGGCGGCACTTAAAAAGATTATAAAAAAGAACGATAATAGTTTCACAACCTGTAATTTTTATGAGAAAATATTTGAAAGATAGGGAGATAATGAAATATGAACAGTGAGTACACACATATAAAACATGAATTTGAGCCGGTTTTTGATGAAAATTCAAAAGTACTGGTTTTGGGGACACTTCCGTCGGTTAAGTCAAGGGAGAACAATTTTTATTACGGACATCCGCAGAACAGGTTTTGGAAACTTATTGCGGCGTTATGTGATGAAGATATTGTCCCACAGACTATTGAGGAGAAAAGAAAGATACTGCTTAAACATCATATAGCCGTGTGGGATGTTATCTCTGAGTGTGATATTATAGGTTCGAGTGACAGTTCGATAAAAAATGTTGTGCCTGCTGACCTGTCGGTTATTTTGGATAATACTGATATTGACAGGATATATGCAAATGGAGGCAAGGCATACGAACTTTATATGAAATACCAGTATGGTAAAATCGGAAGAGAGATAATAAAACTTCCGTCTACAAGTCCGGCAAATGCGGCTTACAGTTTAGAAAGGCTTTTAGAGTGTTGGCAAATGCGGATTTAAATGTATAATTTTTACATAAAAAGATAAAATTACTATTGTAAATAGTTGTGGTCTATAATATAATTATATAATGGCTGTACTTATAATATATTTTGTGTATATGATGCTGGGAGGTCATATATATAATGTGTTATTGTTATAACAGTCATGTAACATTTTTAGTTTTATTATACAAAAGGAAAAGGAGACTTTTTATGAGCAAAGAAAAAAATGACTTTAAGCCGTTTATCCCAGCGGACAAAGTTATGCCAGAATTTACACCGACAGCACTTATTCTTGGTATTATTCTTGCAGTAGTATTTGGAGCTGCAAACGCTTATCTCGGACTTAGAGTAGGTATGACGGTTTCGGCATCTATACCGGCAGCAGTTATTTCAATGGGTGTCATTCGTTTTATTTTAAAGAAAGATTCAATTCTTGAAAATAACATGGTTCAGACTATCGGTTCAGCGGGTGAATCGTTAGCTGCAGGTGCAATTTTTACACTTCCTGCACTTTATATGTGGGCAAAAGAAGATTCATCTATCCAGATGCCTTCGTTCTTCACTATCGCAGCTCTCGCTGTCGCAGGTGGTGTTATTGGAACTTTATTTATGATTCCGCTCCGTACGGCACTTATCGTTGAGGAGCATGGAAACCTTCCATTCCCTGAGGGAACAGCCTGTGCAGAGGTTCTTCTTGCAGGTGAAGAAGGCGGAAGTAAATCAAAACTTGTATTTTCAGGTCTTGGTATCTCCGCACTTTATAAGTTTATAACTGACGGACTTATCCTGTTCCCATCAGAGATAAGCTGGGATATATCAGTTTATAAGGGATCTGCATTCGGACTTGATGTACTGCCAGCTCTCGTCGGTGTAGGTTACATCTGTGGTTCAAGAGTTGCTTCATATATGTTTGGTGGAGCTATTGTAGGATGGTTCGTAATCATGCCTCTTATGCATACTATCGGTGCATTGGGCGGAGACAGTGCTATATTATTCCCTGCTACAAAAGCTATAGCAGATATGGCACCGGCAGAGCTTTGGAGTAATTATGTAAGATACATCGGTGCAGGTGCAGTTGCCTGTGGTGGTATCTTAAGCCTTATCAAGTCATTGCCTCTTATTATCAGAACATTCAAGAAAGCTCTTGGCGGTCTGGGACATAAGGGTGGAGATCTTCGTACAGAAAAAGATCTTTCAATCAAATGGGCAATGGTTGTTGTCGTTTTAGTTGCATTTGCACTTGTATTGATTCCATCAGTACCTATCAGTATTATTGCTGCAATAATCATTATCATTTTTGGTTTCTTCTTCGCAACAGTATCATCAAGAATGGTAGGACTTGTAGGTTCATCTAACAACCCTGTATCAGGAATGGCTATTGCAACACTTCTTATTGCAACAATGATTCTTAAGGCAACAGGAAAAACAGGTATCCAGGGTATGACAATGGCTATCTGTATAGGTACGGTTATCTGTATAATCGCTGCTATGGCAGGTGATACTTCACAGGATCTTAAGACAGGCTATATCGTAGGTGCTACACCTTATCGTCAGCAGATAGGTGAGCTTATCGGTGCTGTATGTGCAGGTCTTGCAATCGCAGGAGTTCTTATGCTTCTCGATTCTGCATGGACATTTGGTACAGACAAGCTTCCGGCTCCTCAGGCAACACTTATGAAGATGGTAACAGAGGGTGTTATGGAGGGAAATCTTCCGTGGAATCTCGTATTTATCGGTGTATTCCTTGCACTCATGGTAGAAGTTATTGGTATTCCGGTACTTCCATTTGCGATTGGTTTATATCTCCCTATTTACCTTTCAACACCTATCATGGTCGGAGGAGTTATCAAACTTATCGTTACAAAGCGTAAGAATAAGACAGAGGAGGAAATAAAGGAGGACGACAGCAAGGGAATCCTTTACTCATCAGGTCTTATTGCCGGTGAGGGTCTTGTAGGTATTATTCTTGCGATACTTAAGGTAATCGGAGTAGCAGACAAGATAAATCTTGGAAATTATGGAATAAGTCTTGGACAGGGCGGAAGCGTAGTATTCTTTATACTTCTTTGTGCATCACTTTTATATGCTGCCACAAAGAAAATGAAGAAGGCTTAGAAAGAAAGGCGGAAGTTAATGCGGAAGCGAAAGCCAAAAGCTAAAGTTGTTTCAGGAAATTATATGGATAAGATACCACATATATCAGAGGGACATGAGTGGAGAGAACTCGATGACGGCAATGTAGAGGTCGATATGCCGCACAAGGGATTTTATGCAAAGATAGCACAGAAATTTTTTCATAAACCGGCGGTCAGTCATATTAAACTTGACGAGTATGGTTCAGTTGTATGGAAAAGCATAGACGGTGAGAGAACCATATATGATATAGTAGGGAAAATGAACGAAGCATTTCCAGAGGAGGAGAATGATATGCTCAAAAGAGTCATAACATTTATCTCAACACTTGAAATGAACAAATTTGTGGTATTAAAATGATGTAGTAGTCGTTTGAAACTTACATCATTATATAAAAAATTGTAGAAAATCGTTTCAAAATCAATGTAAAAATTGCTGACAGCACTGTAAGTGTGAGAAGTAATAAGGTTGTTTTTGGAACGGTTTTTCTTTTATCCACGATACTTTACACGCTGGAATATCAATGTTAGAATGTAATTGATTAAATAAGGGATATGCTTATAAAGACAGACGATTGCGAAATTAATTTTATATTTGTATAATTTAACTATCAGGGAATGCCTTTCTGACAGTGTTATGAGCAAGTAGCGGAGCGGATTGCGAATATCTGCAACAGTTTATGATAGTTTTGCATATGTCTAATATTGTTAAACAGGAGAAAGGGAGTGAGCATATGGCAAGAACAGTAGGAATAGGAACTCAGAGCTTTGAAACAGTGCGTGAAAAAAATACATTTTATGTAGATAAAACATCATTTATAAAGGAGTGGTGGGAAAATCAGGATGATGTAACACTGATAACCCGTCCACGCCGTTTTGGAAAAACATTAAATATGGATATGATAAAATGTTTCTTTTCAAATAAGTATGAGGGCAGGAGAGATTTGTTTGAGGGGCTTGATATATGGGAAGATGAAAAATATCTTGAATTACAGGGAACATATCCTGTGATATTCCTTAGTTTTGCAGGGATAAAGGGGAATACATTTGAAGTAACACAGCAGCAGATTTGTATTAAAATATCAGATATATATGAAGAAAACAGATATTTGCTTGATGGTGATATTCTAAGTGAAAATGAAAAGAAGTTTTACGAGAGTGTGAGCATGGATATGTCTGATGCGGTTTGCAGCATGGCATTAAATAAAATGTGCATTTTTATGCACAAATATTATGGAAAAAAAGTCATTATTCTGCTGGATGAATACGACACCCCTATGCAGGAGGCATATGTAAACGGTTATTGGGAAGAACTTGTGGCATTTACTAGAAGTTTGTTCAACTCGACATTTAAGACAAATCCTTATCTTGAAAGAGCGATAATGACGGGAATAACCCGTGTCTCAAAAGAGAGCATTTTTTCAGACCTTAACAACCTTGTTGTAGTTACATCAACATCAAAACAATATGAGACAGCATTTGGATTTACGGAAGAAGAGGTGTTTAATGCACTAGATGAACAGGGACTTTCAGATAAAAAAGAAGAAGTTAAGATGTGGTATGACGGATTTACTTTTGGAGACAAGAAAGACATTTACAATCCGTGGTCGATAATAAACTTTTTGAAATTTAAGAGTTTGAAAACATACTGGGCAGACTCAAGTTCAAATGGATTGATAAACAACCTTGTGCAAAAGGGAAGTTCATATATAAAAACAATGTTAGAAACACTTATAAGTGGAAAAACGATAAATGTGAGAATAGATGAACAGATAGTATTTTCGGAACTTCAGTATTCAGAAGATGCAGTGTGGAGTCTTATGCTTGCAAGTGGTTATTTAAAAGTCATTTCGTCAGAAGAACTGAACCTTACAAGAGAAAGTGAGAATGAATATGAGCTTGGTTTAACAAATCGAGAAATTTTATTCATGTTTAGAAAAATGATACTCAGATGGTTCAGTCCTGCAAAGATGGAAACAAATGGATTTGTAAGGGCACTTATAGGTGGAGATATAGAAAGCATGAATGAGTACATGAATGATGTTGCATTAAAAACATTTAGTTCATTTGACTCTGGAAAACATATATCAGAAAAAAAAGCACCTGAGCGTTTTTATCACGGCTTTGTGCTCGGACTTATGGTAGACCAGACAGAAAACTATATCATAAACTCAAACCGTGAGAGTGGTTATGGAAGATATGACATAATGCTTGAACCAGTGGATAAAGAAAACATAAAATATCCGGGAATAGTCATAGAGTTTAAGGTGATAAATCCAAGAAAAGAAAACAGCTTAGAGGAAACAGTAGAGGCTGCCTTGCAGCAGATAAAAGAAAAAGATTATGATGCAGAACTCATAAAAAGAGGAGTGGACAAAGAAAATATCCATCATTACGGCTTTGCGTTTAAAGGTAAAGAGGTTCTAATAGATGGGGATTAAGGATGCGAAGCATTGCCAAAATCCACTACAGTTTATGTTTTTTGTAAACTATAATGTTTTGTTAGATGACAGGTAGATAGCCGCTTTTACCTTTATTTTTAAAGCGAAATGTGTATAATATCATATTAGAAATAACAAACGGAGGTATTTATAATGCAGAGAATAAAAAGTTTTCAGATTAACCATAATGTATTAGAGCCGGGATTTTATATCTCAAGGGAGGATGGAGATGTTGTGACATATGATCTCCGTACGAGAAAGCCAAATGCAGGCGATTATATGAGCAATGCCGTTATGCATTCAGTTGAGCATATGTTTGCGACATTTGCACGCAATTCCGAGGTGTCAGACAAGATAGTATATTTTGGACCTATGGGATGCCAGACAGGTTTTTATCTTCTTGTCCGTGATATGGATGCAAAGGATGTCTTTGAACTTACAAAGAAAATTCTTAAACAGACGATAGAGCATGACGGTGATGTATTCGGAAAATCTGCGATTGAGTGCGGACATTATGAAAATCTTGATATAGAGCTTGCAAAGGAAGAGTGCAGGACTTATCTTGAGGTGCTTGAAAACCAGACAAATATGGAGTTTACTTATCCGACAGAGTAAAAATAACAGAGAAAAGAGGGACATTATGATAATCGGTGTTATAGGAGCGATGCAGATTGAGATTGACAATCTGAAAAAGACATTGGAAAATCCGTCGTATGAGTCGATAAGCGGCGTAGAATTTGTAAAAGGAACTATAGGTGGGACGGAAGTGGTTGCCGCTGTCAGCGGAGTAGGAAAGGTATTTGCAGCTATTTGTACGGAGGCTATGATACTTACATACCATGTCGATATGGTTATAAATATCGGTGTTGCCGGAACATTGTGCAAGGAACTTGGGGTTATGGGAATAGCTGTTGCGGATATGGTTGTACAGCACGATATGAACACATCTGCACTCGGTGATCCGATAGGTCTTTTATCTGGAATAAATGAGATTTATCTTCCGTGTGATAAAAAGATGATGGCTACATTAAAAGAGTGTCTTGACGAAAAAGAGAGAAAGTATAGAGTCGGAACTATCGCCACGGGTGATATGTTTATGCACGATAAGCATCAGAAAGACAAACTTCATGAGCGTTTCAATGCGATAGCGGCAGAGATGGAGGGCGGAAGTATCGGTCATGTGTGCTATGTAAATAAAGTTCCGTTTGCAATTCTTCGCACAATTTCAGATGGTGAGGGCGGTGCAATGGATTATGCCACATTTGCTGAAAAAGCAGCCCAGATAGGTATTGAGATAGTTGTTGATTTTATTAAAAAAATCGCATAATTAAAAAGTGAACCGGTTGTGAGTAGTTTATTAATATATCTAAATGATATTAAAAGCAGCTTCATAACCGGTTTAATAAATTTAAGTTGCGGTGTAAAAGGGAGAGCAATATGATTAAGATAGATTTGATTACGGGGTTTCTTGGCTCAGGTAAGACAACTTTTATCAGAAAATATGTGAAATATCTCACGGATAAAGGGTTAAAGATAGGAATTCTTGAAAATGATTACGGTGCTGTCAATGTAGATGCGATGCTTTTGCAGGATATTCTAGGTGAAAGCTGTGACCTTGAGATGGTGGCGGGCGGCTGTGATGCGGACTGCCACAGAAGGCGATTTAAGACTAAACTTATTGCCATGGGGATGCAGGGATTTGACAGGGTTTTGGTCGAGCCGTCAGGTGTGTTTGACATGGACGAATTTTTTGATACTCTGCACGAAGATCCACTGGAAAGATGGTATCAGATAGGAAATGTCATAACGATAGTTGATGCACACCTCGAACTTGACATGTCGGAGCGTTCAAGATATATCCTGGCGTCAGAGGCGGCTAATGCGGGAAAGATACTTTTTAGCAAGACAGACGGTGTAGATGGTGGACAGATACAGGAGGTCACTGCATATATAAATAAAAGTCTTGAGGAATTTCACTGTACCAGAAAGATTGACCGTGTAGTCATGGCAAAGTCGTGGGATGAGTTTAATGAAGATGATTATAAAAAGATTGAAAATTGTGAGTATGTCGGTGCGGGCATAGAAAAAAGATATAATGCAGACGATGTGGAATTTTCATCACTTTACTATATGAATAAACATATGACTGTTAATCAGCTTAAAGATTGTGTAAATAAAACTTTTTCTGACGAAAAATGTGGAAATGTATTCAGAATTAAAGGTTTTATGTCTGATGAAGACGGCTGGATAGAACTTAATGCCACTAAAAAAGAAACGGTTATAAAGCCGATAAAAGAAGGACAGGAAATATTTATCGTAATCGGTGAAGATTTAGTACAGGATGAAATTGATAAGTATTGGAAGTAGTTTTGCTAACATTTAAAAAGATGAGAGTTCGTAGTGAAAACTCTCATCTTTTTAGATTAGTGTTATTCTATCTTTAGTCCTGATACAACTGCTGGATTTTTGTGATTTTATTTCCGGTTAGCGTTACTTTTGCAGCCATGCCCCAGTAATATTTTATTTTGTGATCTTTTGCAAGTTCAGGTTCTGCACTTTTTATTGCTTTTACAAAGCGTTTTTTATTGACTTTGTAATTTTTCATCTTGTCAGCATTTAAAAGAGAGTATGAAACTTTTGATGCAAGTTTCATAGTATGCTTTTTGGGTCTGCCTACAATGTTTTCATCTTCAATTCCAAGTTCATATGTCCAGACGGCATCTGCATATGTAAGCGTATTGCCTTTTAGAGAAAGACATATGATTTTTTTGGTTTTGGCTTTTGCCTGTGAAGTGTTTGCAATGGGATTGAGTGTTGAAATCAAAATTGCCACAATTATTAGTTTCGTTAAATTTTTTTTCATATAAAACCTCATTTTTCTATTGTTTTTTATATTAGCTTTATCGTGGAAGTTCACTATCCGTGTGATGACCTCTTGTTGAAAAACTTAATTCGGGATTTTTTACACTTACTCTTGTGCCGGCAGGTACTGATTCTGTTATGAAAGCGTTACCGCCAATTACAGAGCCTTTTCCGATAACAGTCTCACCGCCGAGTATAGATGCACTTGAATAGATTGTAACATCATCCTCGATGGTAGGATGTCTTTTGACATTTCTAAGTAACTGACCGCTTCTGGTTGAGAGTGCACCAAGAGTAACACCCTGATAAATTTTTACATTATTTCCAATCTCCGTTGTCTCGCCGATAACAACACCTGTACCGTGGTCTATAAAGAAATATTCACCGATAGTTGCACCTGGATTTATGTCAATACCCGTGTGGTCGTGGGCATATTCTGACATTATTCGTGGGATAAAAGGAACTTTCATATTATAAAGTTCATGAGCAAATCTGTAAACAAATATTGCAAAAAGTCCCGGATAGCAAAATATTATTTCTTCTTTTGTCTTTGCGGCAGGGTCGCCGTCAAAAGCTGCATTTACATCTTTTAACAAAAGATTTTGTATGTGGCTGAAGGATGAAAAAAACTTTGCACATATATCTGTTGTTCGTTCCTCGATCTCGTTTTCATTGGCATTATCTTTTGCCTGCTGCATAAAAGCAGCTTTTATCTGGCAGTGAAGATTGTTGTATATTTTTGTAATATTGTGACCGACAAAAAACTCCGGCACGGTTTTATTTAGATTTTCATCATCGAAATATCCGGGAAACATAATCTGTCTGAGTCCCATGATGATATGTTTTATAGTATCACGGTTTGGCATACAATGTCCTGATTTTAAATAAAACAATTCTTCGTTGTTATAATTATCAGTAATTTCATTTACGATACTTTCAAGCGTCTTTTTTTCTAACATAATACACAGCCTTTCTTTAAATCAGTTAGATTTTTATTTTTTAATTTAAATATTTATATTCATAATAAAACAATAAATGTATCCATAATATAATAAATGTATTTAAGAAAATTTTCAAGTGTGCCTTTCATTTCTGAAATGAAATAAACAAAAGCTGCAAAGCAACGACTGACAGCTCGCTGGCAGGTTTATGAATGTAAGAAATGAAAGGCTGAACTGTTACTTTTTCCATGACAGTTTTGGTACTGTCATTCATTGTGTAGCACCTTTTATTTTTATTTTAAATATGTGTTGCGGTAGAATTTTTATTTAATAAATATGAAAAGTTTATTAAAAGATGTCAGACAAATTTGACAGTTATTACTAAATTGAGTTATAATTTAAAAATAACGACAAAATAAAGAGGAAAGGATGAGTGATATATGCAGGATGGAATACTTCAGGGAAGTCACGAACAGATGATGGAAGAATATGCAAAGCGTTATAAGAAAATATGTATTGAAAATAACTCCATTGATGGAAAACTTTTCGATGAATTTGGCGTAAAGAGGGGACTCAGGGATAAAAACGGAAAGGGAGTATTGTCCGGTATTACAAATATATCCCTTATTAAGGCTACCGATATGGACGGTGACAGGGTCATTCCGTGTGAAGGTCAGCTTTTTTACAGAGGATACAATATTTATGACCTGACAAAAGGTTTCAGACAGGATAATAGATTTGGTTTTGAGGAGACTGCTTATCTGCTGCTGTTTGGAGAACTTCCGGCAGCAAGCCAGCTTAAAGAATTTCAGGATGTACTTGCAAAGAACAGGCGTCTTCCTACGAACTTTGTAAGAGATGTAATCATGAAAGCACCGTCAAAGGATATTATGAACTCACTCACAAAGAGTGTGCTTACACTTGCTTCTTATGATGATAAGGTTACGGACAATTCGCTTGAAAATGTGCTCAGTCAGAGTATTATGCTGATAAGTGTATTTCCAATGCTTGCCGTATATGGCTATCACGCATACAACCATTATGAGTGTGATGAAAGTTTTTATATTCATAGACCATCGGATGAACTTTCCGCAGCAGAAAATATTCTTCGTATGCTCAGACCAAACAAGGAATATACTGATGTTGAAGCAAAGGTTCTTGACCTTGCACTTGTACTTCACATGGAGCATGGTGGTGGAAATAACTCAACATTTACAACCAGGGTAGTAACATCTGCCGGTTCAGATACATATTCCGTTATTGCGGCAGCACTTTCATCGCTCAAAGGTCCTAAGCATGGTGGTGCCAACATCAAGGTTGTTGAGATGATGCAGGATCTTAAGGCAAATGTAAAAGATACGACTGACGAGGATGAGGTAAGAGCGTATCTTAAAAAACTTGTCCGCAAAGAAGCATTTGACAAGAGAGGACTTATTTACGGTATGGGTCATGCGGTATATTCAATATCAGATCCTAGAGCTGTAGCATTTAAGCAGTTCGTTGAGATGCTCGCAAATGAAAAGCATCAGAAAAAAGAATTTGAGCTTTATTCAATGATAGAGAGGATGGCACCTGAGGTCATAGGTGAGGAATGTGCCATCTACAAGGGAGTAAGTGCCAATGTCGATTTCTACAGTGGATTTGTTTATACAATGCTTGGAATACCACAGGAATTGTTCACTCCTATATTTGCCATGGCGCGTATCGTCGGCTGGAGTGCACACCGTATGGAAGAACTTATAAATGTCGATAAGATAATAAGACCGGCATATAAGAGTATTATGGTGCCAAAGGTGTATGAGTCATTAAAAGAGCGTTCAACACCAAAGATTGACACCAAGGCAATGAAAGAATTACAGCTCACAATGAAAGATGAGAGCTGCTAAAAAAGTAACAAATGCTTGCAATGCAGTTATGTGATATAAAAAGAAAAATATATCAGATTGCGAAAGTGATTTTACAAATATAATCTGATACAGAAACAAAAGGGGCTGTCGCAGTAAAAATTTTATGCAGATATTATAGAAGCAATTCTATATCGTGTATGAAGTTTCGATATTGTGGCAGTCCCTTAAAAATTTAGTGCTTTATGTTTTTCGGGGATTTACCTGTTACAATATACATAAATATTAAGAAAAAAGTAAAGATTTGTGGACAGTCAATATGTTATTATTGTAACAGTTCAGTCATAAAAAGGTAATTGGCAATACAATGAGCTTGTTCATTGTATTGTTAAGTAACGTTTTATGGTAGAATAGCCTTTCATTTCTGAAATGAAATAAGCAGATGCTGCAAAGCAGCGACTGACAGCTTGCTGGCAGGTTTATGAATGTAAGAAATGCAAGGCTGGACTGTTACATATAGAAGGATAGAAAGATAAAATATGCATTTTGTACTGTCTGGAGAGGAGGCTGATATGGCAGAGGGAAAGATTTTAATGGTCGATGATGACAAGGAAATAGCGGATCTGGTAGAAATACATTTAAAGGGTGAGGGCTATCAGGTTTATAAAGCGTATAATGGGAAAGAAGCTTTGGAAATATTTGACGCAGAAGAGATTGATCTTGCTATTCTTGACATAATGATGCCCGGAATGGATGGAAATGAGGTTTGTGCAAAGATAAGACAGACAAGTACGATTCCAATAATTATGTTGAGTGCAAAAGACAGTGAGAGTGATAAAGTATCGGGACTTGTAAATGGTGCTGATGATTATGTCACTAAACCGTTTAATACGAGTGAACTTATAGCAAGGGTCAATTCGCAGCTTAGAAGATACCACAGCTTCGGAGGAGTAGAATCTAAAACATCAGATGTTGTGAATATAGAAAATTTATGGATGGACAAGAGTCTGCATGAGGTTAAAGCATATGGAAATCCGGTCAAACTTACACCGATTGAGTTTGATATACTTTTTCTTATGGCTTCACATCCAAACAAAGTTTTTTCTACAGATGAGATTTTTGAGCGTGTCTGGAAAGAAAAAAGTTTTGAAATGAGCAACACGGTGATGGTTCACATTAGGAGACTCAGAGAAAAGATAGAGTCGGGTTCGGATAAAAGTAAGATAATAAAAACAGTTTGGGGAGTTGGATATAAAATTGAAGCATAGTTTATTCAAAAGCCTTAGGGCTGAGTTGATATTTTATGTAGCAGTAAGTATGTTTTTGTCCGTTATTACTGAATTTGCGTGTGGTGTGGGACTTTACATACTGAGTACGGCACTTGGTATTTCATACAGAGGTTATGGCAGGAGTGATATGAACATTGTCGGAAGAAAGGCTGGGGAACATATTCCTAAGACAAACTTTTTCACTTATCAGGCTATAAGAAGATGGGATAAAACCACACTTATATTTGTAATGTTTGTTATATTGTTTTTCCTATTCTTGTTTTTTGTAATGTATTTTATGCTCATAACAAAAAATCTAACGGCTGATATAGGGTATATATCGGGAAGTATAGCCCATATGGCATTTTCGGAGGGAGCAGAAAAAATAGAGGTGAGGAGACAGGACGAGATAGGAGAGATTGCTATTCAGGTAAACAGGATGTCTGAAAAAATAGATACTCTTATGAGGTCAGAGAGAGATGTACTTCAGGCAAACAAAGATATGATAACTTGTGTTGCACATGATCTGCGTACCCCTCTTACATCTGTTATAGGTTATCTTCAGTTAGCGGCAGACATGGAAAAGTTCAGTGAACAGGAAAGACATAAATATGCCGAGATAGCTATGCGCAAGGCTAACAGGCTTCAGGGACTTATAGAGGAACTGTTCAGCTACACTAAACTTATGAGTGGAGAGATAACACTTCATAAAAGTGAGATTGACATAGTCAAGCTTGTAGAACAGATGGTTGAGGAATTTTATCCTCAGTTTTGTGAAAATAATCTGGAGTATGAGCTTTCACAGAATGTTTCAAGCTGCATTATCAATGCCGACGGAGAACTTATGGCAAGAGCCGTGCAAAATCTTATAAGCAATGCAATAAAGTATGGTAAGGATGGGAAAAGAGTATTCGTCGAAGTTGAAAAGTTTGAAAAAGAAATTCAGGTACGAGTGACCAATTTTGGACTTATCATACCAAAAGAAAGTCTTGAACGCATATTTGAAAGATTTTACAGGGTGGAGGATTCGCGTTCAATGCAGACCGGAGGTACGGGACTTGGTCTAAATATTGCAAGACAGATAGTAGTATTACATGGTGGGATGATTAAGGTTGAAAGTGATATTGATGGAACTATTTTTACAATAGCACTTCCCTTGGAAAAAGCAGAAAAAGATAAAGAGAGATTAGTGAATATTACAGAGTAGGTAAAAAATGAAATCAAAATATAAATTATCGGGATTAGGGATAATTATCATTATAATAATGCTGATATTTTTAAATCCTTGCATATACAGAGCAAAGGCAGCAGACACGGTCAGATTAAAAAACGGAGCTATGGAAATCAGTTCTAAGCGGCTTTCTGCACAGATTTCTTTTGGATATAAAGGCAATACAAAATATGGAAAGCGCATGAAAGTATGTGCTGTTATAAATAATAAAAGAATATTTTTTTCAGGCAAATTCAGAATAACATATAAGACAGGAAAAAACGGTGGTCTTAAGATGATTCAGAAGTCATTCAGCGTTGAAGGAGGGGAGAGCAGGAAAGTTCAGTTTGCTATTCCGTTACTTTCAGAAAGTCAGGAATATATAGTTTCGGTGTGTGATAGTTCAGGTAAGATTTGTCTGAAAGCTAATACCGTCGTTAATGCCGATACGGACACCACGGGAATTTATGTCGGGGTGTTGTCTGATACACCGGCAAAACTCGGTTATATGGCTGATTGTCTGGGAAGTTCAGAAAAATATGGAATGTCAGACAATGGAGTTACTGGAAAAGTATTTGAGATGAATGCGAGTGATTTTGAGCAGGAAGACATTCTTGATACAGTTGATATAGTCGTTATAGATAATTATAATACAGGCAAATTCAGTAATGCTAATATAAAAGTATTAAAACGCTGGGTTGATAAAGGTGGAACGCTTGTTGTTGGAACAGGCAGCAATTATCAGAAAGAGTTTGAAAAACTTCACAGTACACTGCTTAGGGGATATATAGGCAGGACAAAACGCATAGTTACTGATTTTGGATGGAATGAAGATAACAATTCGGCGATGAAATTTAGTTTTGAAAGTTCGGTGCCCTCTCAGATAGAAATGGATATTGTGGAACTTAATCTAAAGGAGGATGATGTTCTGATTAAAGACAACGATAACAAACTTATGGTGTCCAAGAAATACGGTGAAGGAAGTATAATCGTAGCTGAATTTTCATTTAATCTGAAAAAAAGTCTTTGGAATAGTTATGGTAAGGCTGTTATGACCACAATAGAGGAAAATCTAAGTGAAGGAACAAAGAAAAAGATGCTTCTTCAAAATGAAATTGTTTCACCGGAAGAAGCAGGTTATTCATTTCTTGATGAAGCATTAAAAATAAATGAAAATGATGTTCTGCCAAATATGGTTTTATATGGGTGTATTCTTGGTGTATATATTACTATCGCGGGACCTGGGCTTTATCTGATATTTAAGAGAAAAAAAAGAAGAAGCCGTCTGTGGATTGCCGTGCCGGTTCTGGCAATTGCATTTTCAGCTATTATTTATATAGTAGGAACGAGTACGAGAATACAAAGACCGTACATAAATTATCTGTCGCAGATAGTCTTAAGTGACGGACAGATTTCAAAAACAAAGGATATGACTACCTTGTTTAGTGTGACCGGAGTTTCAAATGATTCATTCAGTGCGGATATTGCCGGAAAATGTAATGTTATACCTAAAGAAAGCGATGAATATACGGGAAAAGAAGAAATTGGAAATATAGATATAAATGACTATGATTATGGTGTTGATTATGGACAGAATAAAACAAAACTGATAATGAACAAAATGTCCTCATTTCAGAGTGCCAATTTTGTTATGAAACAGAAAGTTAAAAATTCCGGAAATATTACCATAAAAGTATCAGAGGAGGATATGCAGCTTGTCGGAAAAATGACAAATACGCTGGGATATGACTTAAACAACTGTATGATCTACTATCAGGGAAATCTTCTATATATAGGTGATATAAAAAAGGATGAAACTATAGATGTAGAAAAAATTGCAAGGTCATCAACATACAATAAGTCTGAATATGGTGACTCAGATGAAGCCATGATAGAAAGTGTCATGGGAGGAACAATGTATTCAAGCGGCGTAGCAGCAAGTCTTAAGAGAAAAATTGGTGTTGTTGAGGAATATCTTGAAGATAATTCCAATGCACAGGCATGGTTTTATGGATTTGTTCAGGAGGGACATGAAGAGACTTTTACTGATAAATTTGATTATGACAAGTATGGTGTGACAGGTGTTTGTAAAAATTTCAGCATGACCGAAAAGATTGATGGTTATGATGTTATAGATAACCTTGAAACATATGCATCTGAATATAACAGTGAATACACTAACGGTTATGATGTGTATCAGGGTGCTCCGGAACGATTTGCGGTTACATACAGATTTCCTAAAAATTTCATGCTGAAGGAGTTAGTATATTCAAAGCAGACAAGTTCAGGTGCAGAGTTCTCAACTAAAAAATTAAAGTATGCTGACTATGGATTTTATGGTGTTGTCAGCATCAAAAATAAAGAAACAAATAAATATGAAAAGCTTTTTAGCTCAGGAAAAGAAACAAAGATAATTAACATGAGTGATTATCTTGATGCAGACGGTTCGCTCACTCTTTATTATTCGGTCGAGTATATAAGTTCAAAAGAACTTGGAAATCTCTGTCTTCCGGAAGTTAAACTTGCAGGAAACTATGAAAAAGAAACAAGTGAGATTTATTTTACAAGCGGAAACGGATTGACATCAGTGATATTGAATGGTAAGTAATGAAATGAGCAAAAAATGAAACGAGGAATGTTTTATGGTAGAGGTAGAAGACTTATATAAAAAATACGGTGAGTTTACGGCAGTTGACCATCTGAATCTTACGGTTGCAGATGGGGAGGTGTTAGGCTTTGTAGGACCAAACGGTGCAGGAAAAACTACTACTATGAAAATTATGGCAGGACTTGTTCAGGCGGATGGTGGCAGTGTAAAAATATCAGGTATTGATGCATTAAAGGAAAGCCGGATGATAAAAAGAATTATAGGATATATGCCTGATTTTTTTGGAGTCTATGATAATCTTAAAGTTATGGAATATATGGAATTTTACGCTTCAATTTATGGTATAACAGGAAGTAAAGCTGAAAAACTATGTAGAAAGCTTATGGAGCTGGTAGACCTTACAGACAAATCGGAGTTTCTTGTGGATGAGCTATCGCGTGGTATGAAACAGAGACTTTGTCTTGCCAGATGTCTTGTACATGATCCGAAACTTCTAATACTTGACGAACCCGCTTCCGGACTTGACCCGCGTGCCAGACACGGGATACAGGAGATTATAAAAAGATTGAAGGAAGAAAAAAAGACAATAATAATAAGCTCGCACATATTACAGGAACTTTCAGAACTGTGTACATCTGTTGGAGTGATAGACCACGGGAAAATGGTGGTGCGAGGTACGGTTGATGAGATAATGCTTCATTTAAATGCATCAAATCCCATACAGATTCACATAAATGATGGAGTACAAAAGGCGATAAATGTATTAAAGAATGAAAGTAAGGTAAAAAATATATCAATATCTGATAAGGATATATCTATTGGATTTTTAGGTTCAGAAGATGATGAAGCGGAACTCTTAAAAAAACTGATATCAAATGATATAAAGTTATCTTCGTTTGCAAGACAATCGGGAAACATTGAGGAGATATTTATGAAAGCGACGGAAAAAAGGGAGGTGCTAGGTGATGAGGATAAGGATAAATCCGGTATATGGTAAAGAACTGAAAATGAAGGTGCGTTCAGTAAAGTTTGCACTTACCATATTTCTTTTTAATCTGATGCTTGGGATAGTTGCAATTACAGGATTTGAAGTAATGTTTAATATGCATCTTAATCCATATGTCGATTACTCAGGGGCAGCTAAAGTATTTTATATACTGGTAAGCATGGAAATTCTCACTGTTATGTTTCTTATTCCGTCATTTACAGCCGGAAGCATAGCCGGAGAGCGTGAAAAACAGACACTTGATATTTTACTTACGACAACACTTACTCCGGGTGAGATTATTATGGGAAAGCTTATGTCATCAATAAGTATGGTTTTTCTGCTTGTGGTATCAAGTCTTCCAATCATATCAATAGTTTTTACCATAGGTGGTATAGGGATGGAAGATATGCTTATGTTTATGTTAGAGATATTGATAATATCATTTTTTATCGGAAGTATGGGGATGCTCGCATCCACCGTGCTGAAAAAAACGGTTCAGGCTACAGTGTGTTCATTTGCACAGATAGTGCTTGTCTGTGGTGGAACTGTAGTTGTAGTCATAGTCGCATACATAGCAGCAAAATTGTATTATTATAATTGTATGGGTGCTGTCGGAAGTATGCCTGATGTGAGTTCGGTTTTGTTTATACTTTTGATTAACCCGGCATTTACAATTGTTCAGATGACAGCAAGGCATTGTGAGTCAGTATCTGTCATTTCAAAAGCAGCTGGTATGCTCAATGGCTCGATGCCTTCAACAATCGTTGACAATTGGTTTAAGTTAAGTATGATATCGCAGATGATAGTAACTGTTATATTGCTGAGAATGTCTGCAATTTTTTTAAAACCTGCAAGAAAAAAGAAAACATTATCTTAACATACAATAGCTAAGGTGCTATACTTAGTTAGACAACGGAGGAACAAAAATGTGATTATCGTTATTGTATAAAAGTTAATTATTGCATTAAAATGAGTGCAATGGCAGAAAAGCAGGAGGGTTAAAATGAGTGCAGAGACAGATAGTAATAAGATAGAGCATAAAGAACATTTTCACGGAAGTGACCTTGAAAAAATAGAAAAGATATATGGCATAAAAAAAGAGGATATAACAAGTTTCTCAGCAAATGTAAATCCGCTGGGGATTTCATATAAATTAAAAAAAGAACTTGCATCTCATATAGATGCCATCACATCATATCCTGACAGAGAGTACACATCTCTTAGAAAGTGTATAGCAAAGTACGCCGGGACAGACTACACAAGCGTACTTGTGGGAAATGGTTCTACGGAACTTATCTCGCTTGTTATTCAGATAAAGAAGCCGTCAAAGGCACTTATTGTAGGACCGACATATTCAGAGTATGAACATGAGGTTGCACTTGGCGGAGGCCGTTCACATTATTTCAGACTGAGGGAAAAAGATGATTTTAAATTGGATATAGAGGGACTTGAAAATGCACTTACAAGTGATATAGACCTGCTTGTGATATGCAATCCAAATAACCCTACATCTTCTCAGATAGACAGAAGTTCAATGCGGCGAATACTTGATGCCTGTAAAGAAAAAGGTATATTTGTTATGGTGGATGAAACATATGTTGAGTTTTCAGAGGATACATCAAAGATAACATCTATACCACTTACGGAATATTACAATAATATCATTATCCTGCGTGGAATATCAAAGTTCTTTGCAGCACCGGGATTAAGGCTTGGATATGCGGTATGTGGAAATCATGAACTCCTAAAGGAAATTGACAGCAGAAAAAATCCATGGACTATAAATTCACTTGCAGCAATAGCCGGAGAGATAATGTTTAAAGATACTGATTATATAAATGAGACATGGAATCTTATATCATCGGAGAGAAAAAGAATATGCGGCATACTTGAAAAATGTCACGGCTTAAAGTTTTACAAGCCGCACGCAAACTTTATCCTTATAAAAATATTGAAAGATGGTATTACATCAGAGGAATTGTTTGACACGGCGATAAGACAGGGACTTATGATAAGGGATTGCTCGACTTTTCCTTTCCTTGACAACAAATATATAAGATTTTGTTTTATGAATCCTGAAGATAATGATAAACTTGTAAAGATACTTCTTGATAAACTTTCATAAAATATTTTCTGATAAAAAATTGCCGTAATAATCAATTATCATAATAATGAAAACTCCATCGCCATATATAAATGTGATGGAGTTTTTGTCTGCAGGTATTTATGTTTTGTAAATACATTTAATAAAATAATTTTATGTGAGCAGATTGCAAATATCCCTGACTTAAATATTTTTATGCCAGAACTATAACTATTTTCAATCTTCATTTTTGCTGAATATGGTACCGACAGACTTGCCGTCAAATAGGTCATACAAAGTCTTAGGGTGCTGACCGTTCATAAGGACAACATCAATATCTGACTTATAAGCAATTTCAACGGCATTTAATTTTGTTATCATACCGCCCGTGCCAAGCTTTGTGCCGGCACCTCCGGCAAGAGCCTTTATTTCATCGGTTATCTCGTGAACAACAGGGATAAGTTTTGCGTCTTCATATGTATGGGGATCTTTATCGTAAAGACCGTCAATATCTGACATGATTATAAGAAGATCTGCTTTTGCAATATCAGCAACAATGGCGGCGAGAGAATCATTTTCGCCCACCTCAAGCTCCAGCTCGTCGATGGCAACTGTATCATTTTCGTTTATAACAGGAATGACACGGTGGCTTATAAGGCGTTCCATAGCATTTTCTACATTTTTTCTTCTATCCTCAAGCAGGACATATTTCGTAAGAAGCATCTGTGCGACTGAAATACTGTATTCGGCAAAAAGATTATCATAGAGATACATAAGTTCGCACTGACCGACGGCGGCACAAGCCTGTTTGCCGGGGGTATCCTTAGGTCGTTCTCTTAGTCCGAGTTTACCCATGCCAAGTCCGATGGCTCCGCTCGAAACAAGAATAACCTCGTGCCCTGAATTTTGAATGTCGGCAAGAGTTTTCACAAGCTGTTCAACTCTCCTTATATTTAACATACCGGTGCGGTGGGTAAGCGTAGAAGTACCCACTTTTATAACAATACGTTTTCTGTCAGATATTTTTTTCATCATAATCCTCATTTCTGTTCGCATTTATTTATATCAGTAACTCCATTATTATATCCACTTTACATCAATTATTCAAGAAGCAAGGCTGAACTGTTACAGTAAAAATAACAGTTCAGCCTTTCATTTCTTACATTCATAAACCTGCCAGCAAGCTGTCAGTCGCTGCAATGCAGCTTATGTTTATTTCATTTCAGAAATGAAAGGCTATTCTACCATAAAAAGATAATTAACAATACAATGAACAAGTTCATTGTATTGCCACTTATCTTTTTATGGCTGAACTGTTACCGGCAAAAATAATTCCGTCTTGTTAAATGTTTACATATAGAGTTGATAAGTGATATAATATAAACATTAGTGCCTGGCGTTCCAAAATGTACGGGTGACGGTAACGGGTTGAGACAGCATGGAGGTTAAAATGAACAAAAAGATAAATCAATATGCAAAAGGAAAATTTGAATATACTCAGTCAAAGATTCAGTGTGACAGGCAGATGCTACAGCTTGAAACGCAGGCAGGTGAGAATATCAGTGGAAGTTTTAAAATTTGGGTCGAAGATGCAAAAGAAGTCAGAGGCATGGTTGTTACGGATTGTCATTACATGACTTTGGAAGAAGATGTTTTTCAGGGAAAAGAGGAAGAGATAAAATATACTTTCACAGGTGAGAAATGTGTTCCGGGAGAAGTTATAAAAGGTGATTTTTACATTATATCAGATCATGGATGTATAAGGATTCCATTTAATGTATTGATTGGTGTTCCGGCGTGCAATGCATCTATAGGAAAGATAAAGGATATGTTTCATTTTGCAAATCTTGCAAGAGAAGATGAGTCAGAGGCAGCAGCTCTGTTTAAAAATAAAAACTTTGAGCAGATATTTTTATATAAAGACCCTGATAATATTGCATTATACAGAGGACTGCTTGCAGGAACAGGCAAGGGTGTGGCATTAGAAGAATTTCTTATTGCGGTTCGCAAAAAACTGCCTATCAGGTTTTCGATAGATAAATCAAATTTTATTTATGATGACTGTATAGAGTCATTTGTTGAGGAAGTAACGCTCACAAAGGACAACTGGGGTTTTTGCGAGATACATATAGAGTCAGATGCAAAATTTTTGCAGCCTGAACATAAAATAATATGGACAGATAAATTTTTCGGAGATTCTTACAAACTTAAATTTCTCGTGGATATTGATAAGATGACTGCCGGCATTAATTATGGACGAATCAGGATATGCACCGTAAGACAGACCCTTACAATAGAGGTTATGGCTCAGAAGCACGGGACAGACCATGAGATAGTGGTAAAAAGTCTTGCAAGACAGAGGGCATATTATTCTCTTGTAAAATTATATCTCGATTTTTCTATGTCAAAGATAGATAAAAAAGAGTATATATCGCAGGTACAAAAAGAAATCATACATCTGCATGGCAATGAAAAAAAACTTTATGACATACATCTTGGCATCCTTGCCGGAGACAATGGAGTTGTAAAAGGCGGTCTTGCTTATTTTAATGAGATTGAAAATAAAATATATGAAAATGATAAGATTGTTTATTGTGCATATCAGTATCTCAAGGCACTGTGGGCAGAGGAAAATGAAATAAAGGATGAATGTATCAAAAATGTAAGGGAATGTTATGAGATAGAAGATAACAGTTGGCAGGTGTTATGGTTTTTACTTTATCTTGACCCTGTATATGAATCAGACAGAAGAAAACTTGAAGATGTACTTATTTGTGTAGAGGGAGGATGCAGCAGTCCTGTTATCTATTTTGAGATGTGCAGTGCACTCAATTCTTCTGCCGGAACATTAAGGGAGCTAACACCTGGTATCATAAGATGTCTTCACTGGGGATGCGAAAATAAATTTTTATCAAAAGAACTGGCACTCAGATATATTTATCTTGCAAGCCGTTCAAAAGAATTTAACAAAGTCGTATTGCGTGACATGATAAAAACATACGAGAACTTTAGTGAGGATGAGGTACTCGCAGCAATATGCCGTATGTTAATGAGAGGACAGCTCATAAATGAAGAAGCAAATAAATGGTATGCTCTGGCAATAGAACACAACTTAAAGATTACAGAACTTTTTGAATATTATATGGATTCGATTAATGTTGAGGAGGGCATTAAGCTTACGAAACAGGTATTGTTATACTTTATGTATGATAATCATTTATCAGTTTCCAAAAAAGCACTTCTTTACTCATATATAATAAAAAATCGTGAGAACGATCCGGGGACATATGAATCATATCAGGAGATTATTGAAAATTTTGCTTTTAAGCAGATAGAGGCAGGCAGGATAAGTGAAAATCTTGCAATTTGCTATGAGCAGTTTTTAAATGAAGAAAATATTACCGATGAGATAGCGGATAAACTTCCCAATATAATGTTTGCCCATGAAGTAAGATGTGCAAACCCTGATATAGCCGGAGTGTATGTGCGTCACAGAGAATTAAAAACCGAGCAGTTCGTACCTCTTGTAAATGGCAGAGCGGTAGTGCAGATATTTACGGAAAATGCACGCATTTTTTTGGCAGATGCACTTGACAACAGATATGCCATGTCGATAGATTACACTCTAAATAAACTGCTTCATCTTGACCATATAGCAGAAAAATGTTATGAAAAAAATAAGACGAATGTACTTTTGTTACTTTATATGTATGACAAGATTGAACATTTCAGACAGGTGAACGCTGATACAGTAGATGTATTAAAGAGAGTTTATGAACTTGATATAGTAAGTGAATTTCAGAAAAGAAAAATATTTTCAGCATTGCTCAGATATTATTTTGATAATTTTGAGGGAGACCTTCTCGATGAAGCACTTGAAAGTATTGACTGGGAGGATGTAAATCCGGGAGACAGACAGCAGTATATAGAATATTGTGCGGTAAGGCATTGTTACAAAAAGGCAATGGACGGTATAATGAGTTTCGGATACGAAGACATAGACGCAAAACGCCTTTTACAAATATCATCAGATTTCTTTGCACAGCAGAAAAATGAAGATTCATTCATGATAAAGCTCGCATGGCATATATTTAAGTCTGGCAAATTTGATGAGAATGTACTTCGGTATATATGTATGTTCTACAATGGAAGTCTTGCGGGTATGGTGGGGATATGGAAAGCTGCCGTAGGGTTTAATATCGATGCAAAAAATCTTGAAGAAAGAATAATCGCACAGATGGTGTTTACTGAGGAGATAATCCCGGAAAGTTACAGCGTATTTTACAGCTTTTATGAGCATGACTCCAATAGAAAACTCACATCGGCATTTATGAAAATGCTTGCTTACAGATACCTTGTTAAAAACTTTGAACTGCCTGAAAAGCTTTTTGATTGTTTCTATCAGGAAGTGAGAAAACATGAAAATCTGCCATGTCTGATAGCTGTTTTAAAATATTTCAGCGAATGTAAAGAGCTTACAACGGACAAGATAAATTTTGCCGATTACAATTTAAACAAATTATATTCGCAGGGAAAAATTTTTCCGTTTTTTAAAGATTACTATGGAAAGTTTCCGTTACCGATACATATTCTTGATGAACATTATGTAGAATACATAGCAGATCCTAAGTACGAAGTAAAGATACATTATCTTATCACATCGGTAAAACAGGATGAGGGTGAGTATATAACGGAAGAGATGCCTGATATATTTGAGGGTATAAGGGTAAAAGATTTTGTAATGTTTCAGGATGAGATACTTAAATATTATATAACTGAAATGCGTCCTGAAGGAGAAGTTGAAACCTTAAGAAGTAGTGTTCACTTTGATGAGACAATGGACAATGAGAGAGCGGGCAGCAGATTTCACAATATAAATATGATGCTTATCGCAAAAGAGATGAATGATGATGAGACTCTTATCGAGATGATGACAGATTATGCGGCAGAGAGAGAAAATGTCAAAAAAATGTTTAAGCTGTTATAAGTTTATATGTGGACTCATGGTCTGATAAAAACATATGAAATTTATGTGTTGCACAGATTTTATGTTAGCAAGCATCGAAGCAAATTGCGAATATCCGATTTGTTTCGTATGGCGACGAAAGGGGAAAGTTTAGATGGAAGCAGGAAGAAGTCTTTTAGTGGGTATTGATTTATGTGACGATATGGCACAGATTTCATATTACGACAAAAAAATATATGAGCCTGTTCCGGTGGGCATACCTGTTGGTGATAAATATATATATGAAATTCCTTCGGCACTTCTTGTAAATCCAAATACAAATGAGTGGCTGTGGAAAACAAAAGAAAATATGCAATTAGGCGGATACACGCTTATATCCAACCTGTTAAGCAAGATAAAGAAAAGTGAAAAGTTCCAGGAGGGAAGTTACATTTTTAAGACGAAAGATGTTGTCAAAAAATTCATGGTGAAACTTTTAAGTCTGTTAAATGAACATTTTCCGAATGAAACAATATTAAAACTTGTCATTACTATTCCGGAGAGAGAAAATGTTATCGTAGATTTATTGAAAAACATTCTTGCGGAACTGGGAATAAGAAATGACAGACTTGTTATTCTGGGACATAAGCAGAGCTATATGTATTATGCAGTCAGTCAGCCAAAGGAACTTTGGGCGAATAGTGTAGGATTGTTTGAATTTGATGAGATGGGATTAAGATACACAAATCTTACTGTAGATAAGAGAACAATACCATATATTGTCGGTGCAGATGTGCATGACCTGTCAGACATTATGCCATATTCAGTGTTGCAGGAAAAAGGCGATGTTAAATATATGTTTTTGAATACGGCAAATACAATGCTGCATAAAAAAATGGTTACAACGATTTATGTGACAGGAAAAGGGTTTGATCAGAGGTGGGCAACTGATGCTTTAAAAGAACTGTGCAATGGCAGGAGAGTGTTTAGAGGACAGAATCTTTTTAATAAAGGAGCAGCGTATGCGGCAAGGATGCTCACTGACAGGGAAAAAACAAAAGAATTTATTTTTCTCGATGACGATATGCTCACAAGTGATATATCTATCCGGACATATCACAATGCAAAGATGCACGATGTTGTGCTTGCAAAGGCTGGAACATTGTGGAGCGATATAGATGAATCTATAGATATAATACCTGATAATGAAGATGAAATTCAGATTACCGACAAAAATGTACTGACAAGAGAAACGAGAGCTCATATACTTTCACTCAGCGGTTTTGCTGTCAGGGATAATAAGACGACCAGATTTACTGTAAGAATCAGATTTGCCGACCAATATACCTGTATTGTCACATTAAAGGACAACGGATTTGGAGAATTTTATCCTTCGACAAACAGGATATGGGAGCGTTACATTAAAATAAATGGAGCAGATTCAAAGAATTAGGCTGGAGGAAAATGATGGGAAAATTAATAGAATGTTGCGGAAAAATAGCAGATAAACCATATCATTTCAGGCTCACTGATACAAATGTATATTCGATAGAGGAAGTCTGCTACTATATTTACAACAATATATATATAATACGCGAGCAGATATTTGACAAAGATTTTTCAATGTGGCTTAGAAATGAACTTGGAATGACAGTAGTTGCCGACAAGATAGACAGCATGAGATTTGACAAGAGAAAATTAAAAGACATTGTTGTGACGATTTGCTGTAGTTGTGATTACTATGATGAGGAGCAGATAAATGAACTTATCGGTGTGATGGATTCTATAGAAAATCTTTCAGAATGGCAGAAATCAAAGATAAAAGCAGATAATTATTCAAGATTTGGTCTTTATGAAAAGGCTGTTGAGGAGTATGCGGCAATCTTGGAAAAAGATGATATGCTCGGTGCCAATGATGAGGATTATGGAAAAATATATCACAATATGGGAACTGCTTTTTGCGGACTAGGTGCATTTATAAAAGCATCTGATAGTTTTGAACACGCATATGAAAAAAATAAGAGTACAGAGTCTTTATATTCTTACTTTTATACGCTTAAACTTACCGGAGACAAAAAGCTGTTTGATAAGGCGGTAAAAAAACTGGATGTGGAAGTTTCGGTTTTAAATAAAATAATGGAACAATTTGCAGAAATAAATGATGAGACGAGAAATTCAAAGAATGTCCGTCGTATCATGAAATTAAAAGAAACAATGAAAGCGGGATACCTTGAAGAATATTATCATAAGGTAGATGGCTATATAAAACAGTGGAAAGAAGAATATAGAAATGAGATAGGTGCGGACGGCAGCAGATAGCAGCTGCTATAACTATCGTATGTTAATGACCGGATAGTAATATTCGGAGTTAGTTAGAAAGGGCAAAAGATATATATGTTTTTTTTTAGCAGGAGAAAAAAGAAAAAAGACCATGATAATATAGAAGATGTAGTGGAAAAAGGGACAGATGAAGAAAATTTAAAAGGCGAAATATCCGGAAATAGTGAAAAAGATGAAACTTATGAAAAAAAAGATGACGGTATCAGAAAACAGATGGAACAGGAAATGCTCACGCAGGATAAGCCTGTAACAACCGGAAAAACAGATGCAATAAGGTTTGTGCGAAATAACTGTGAAGCCATAGCCGAAAATGAAAGACAGATAGCTGAAGCAAAAAAAGAATATGAAAAAGTAACATCATATCTGACGGATATTCAGCGTATCGACATGGCAAGGGAAGATGAGTATCGTGAAATAAAAGATATATGTAAAAGTATTCTCACACTTACGCAGGAGAGAAGTAAATACAAAAACAGAAATCTTACGATAAGCGATGCACAGATGCGTAAATTTGAGCCGTTTGAAGATGAGCTTGTCGATGAGATAAAGAAAATGTATAATGCACAGGCATATCAGGATGCGATAGAGGGAGATATTAAAAATCTGAAAAAAGAAAAAGACTCGCTTTATTCGCAGAGAAAGGAAATCATAGCAAAGCAAAATGCACTTAAAGGTATGACAAAGGTACTTGCGGTACTTATAATCTCACTTATAGTTCTTCTTATAGTGATATATTATGCCACAAAAACTGATATGACACTGCCTTATCTTGGTGTTGTTGCACTTGCCGGAGTTTCAGCGGCGATGCTCGTATTTGAGTCATCAAAAAACAGGCGTGACATAATACTTGTTGAAAGAAAGATAAACAAGGCTATAACGCTTTTAAACAAGGTGAAAATAAAATATATCAATAACATCAATGTGCTCGACTACAATTGCAATAAGTTCGGTGTGAAAAATGCAAAGGATTTCGAGGAAAAGTGGAATGAATATTGCAAAATGCGTGAGTATGAGAAAAAATTCCGTGAAAATACGGAAATGCTCAATGCAAACAATGAAAATCTCGTTATCATGTTAAAAGAACTTGGGGTTAAAGATGCTGATATATGGATAAGCAGATGTGAGGCGATAGTCGACAGCAGGGAAATGGTAGAGATACGCCATGAACTTAATCAAAGGAGACAGATGCTCAGGGAACGCATAGAAAATAATGAGAAACTCAAAGAGGGAATAATAAGCCAGCTTGATGAAATGATAAATGCACATCCGGAGATAAAGGGAGAGCTGCTCGGAATAATAAAAGAGTACAGTAATGTGTAACTGCTGTAACAGTTCAGGCATAAAAAGGTAATTGGCAATACAATGAGCTTGTTCATTGTATTGTTAAGTACCTTTTTATGGTAGAATAGCCTTTCATTTCGGAAATGAAATAAACATAAGCTGCAAAGCAGCGACTGGCAGGTTTATGAATGTAGAATGTAAGAAATGCAAGGCTGAACTGTTAAAAAAAAGTAAAAAGGTCAATTGTAAAAGTTAATTCCGCTTTGTAAGACTTACTTCCA